>NZ_JBWKWP010000076.1:0-245 GCF_059422285.1 Curvibacter sp. GW821-FHT01G03 | reverse complement strand
GTCGTCCCTGAAAAATTCAAACTCCAAGCCGAGCGCCAAATAGAGGCGCCGTTGTAGCGCGCAAATTGAAGGCTGCACGCGCCCAGTTCAGGACAAATTGGGCCAAGCCAGCAGTCCCCGACAGGCGCAAAAAAGGGCCCATGCCCTTCTTGGCGATCATCCTCAGCAGCCAGCGCAGGTTGTAGCCCGCGGCACACAGCACCGCGTGCAGACTGTCTCCCTGTGCCCCTTTGAGATGGCAGCGG
>NZ_JBWKWP010000075.1:0-260 GCF_059422285.1 Curvibacter sp. GW821-FHT01G03 | reverse complement strand
GTGAGCGCCACCAACACCTCGGGCTACCGCAGCGCCAACGCCCCGGCCGACCTGCCCAGCGACAACCTCAGCTACGAGGCGCGCAAGGCCTTGCGGGTGCAGACCCGGGTGCTGGACCTGTGGGTGAGCAAATCGTTTGACCTGGGCGAGCAGCGGGCCCGGCTGCGCGTGGGCAACCAGGTGATCAGCTGGGGCGAGAGCCTGTTCATTCCCGGCGGCATCAACGCCACCAACGCGCTCGACATCAACCGCCTCTCGCA
>NZ_JBWKWP010000074.1:0-268 GCF_059422285.1 Curvibacter sp. GW821-FHT01G03 | reverse complement strand
ACCCGGCACCCAGCTCAAAGAGGCCGTGCTGCCTGCGCCCATGGTCAGCCTGGCCACCGGCATCGGGCCCGAGCTGAACTTCGAAGGCTATGTGCAAGCCGCCTGGAACCCCAATTTCATGCCCCCCACAGGCGGTTACTGGTCCACGGCCGATGGCTTGGGCGCCGGGCACCAAGCCTATGGTTTGTCTACCGTCACGGCCAAGAACGGCGGCCAGTGGGGCCTGTCGCTGCGCTACCAACCGACCAACACGCGCCTGAACCTGGGT
>NZ_JBWKWP010000073.1:0-268 GCF_059422285.1 Curvibacter sp. GW821-FHT01G03 | reverse complement strand
GCCCGGCACCCAGCTCAAGGAGGCCGTGCTGCCCGCGCCCATGGTCAGTCTGGCGACGGGGCTCGGTCATGGTTTGAACTTCGAAGGCTATGTGCAGGCGGCCTGGAACCCCAATTTCTTCCCGCCCACAGGGGGTTACTGGTCGACTGCTGACGGGCTGGGTGCTGGGCACCAAGCCTATGGTTTGTCTACTGTCACCGCCAAGAATGGCGGGCAGTGGGGTCTGTCCCTGCGCTATCAGCCCAGCGATACCCAACTGAACCTGGGC
>NZ_JBWKWP010000072.1:0-283 GCF_059422285.1 Curvibacter sp. GW821-FHT01G03 | reverse complement strand
GTGCCAGGAGACCCTGCGCACGGCCATGGCCATCGGCGCCGATCGGGCCATCCTGGTCGAGACCGATGCGGAGCTGCAGCCCCTGGCCGTGGCCAAGCTCTTGAACGCCCTGGTGGCCAAAGAGCAGCCGGGCCTGGTCATCCTGGGCAAGCAAGCCATTGACGACGATGCCAACCAGACCGGCCAGATGCTGGCGGCCTTGGCCGACCTGCCCCAGGCCACCTTCGCCAGCAAGGTCGAAGTGGCGGGTGACAAGGTCAACGTCACGCGTGAAATCGACGGT
>NZ_JBWKWP010000071.1:0-289 GCF_059422285.1 Curvibacter sp. GW821-FHT01G03 | reverse complement strand
ATGCCAGGAGACCCTGCGCACGGCCATGGCCATCGGCGCCGACCGGGCCATCCTGGTCGAAACCCCTGCTGATCTTGAACTGCAGCCCCTGGCGGTGGCCAAGCTCCTGAACGCCCTGGTGGCCAAAGAGCAGCCGGGCCTGATCATCCTGGGCAAGCAGGCCATTGACGACGACGCCAACCAGACCGGCCAGATGCTGGCGGCTTTGGCCGACCTGCCCCAGGCCACCTTCGCCAGCAAGGTTGAAGTGGCGGGCGACAAGGTCAACGTCACGCGTGAAATCGACGGC
>NZ_JBWKWP010000070.1:0-298 GCF_059422285.1 Curvibacter sp. GW821-FHT01G03 | reverse complement strand
TGAGGTTGCCCTCGGATTTCGGAGTTCATAGCTCAGCCCGGAGAATGCCGGGAAAGGAGAGAAGAGATGAACGCTGGAGTGATGAGCAGAGCCAAGTACACCTTGGAGTTCAAGCAAGAAGCTGTCAGGCAAGTCAAGGCCGGACGACCAGCCTCCGTGGTGGCAAAGACCTTGGGCATGCCCAGCGCTAGCTTGACCAACTGGGTTCGGGCAGACGCAAAAGGGCAGCTTGGGGTATCGGCAGATGGCAAGCCCGCAGCAGTGGTGAGCCCTGAACAGGCAGAGATTGCCCGACTGA
>NZ_JBWKWP010000069.1:0-301 GCF_059422285.1 Curvibacter sp. GW821-FHT01G03 | reverse complement strand
TATGTTCATGGTGAACATGGTGATGGCGATGACGGCGCTGCCGGCGTTTGCGGTGTGGCTGGAGCGGCTGTTCCCGCGCAAGAAGC
This sequence comes from Curvibacter sp. GW821-FHT01G03, assembly GCF_059422285.1. NCBI lineage: Bacteria > Pseudomonadati > Pseudomonadota > Betaproteobacteria > Burkholderiales > Comamonadaceae > Curvibacter > Curvibacter sp. GW821-FHT01G03. The sequence goes on along the minus strand of NZ_JBWKWP010000069.1, from coordinate 215 downwards.
CCGTCAAGGCCCCGGGCCTGGCGCACTGAGCGGGGTGAACATGAAGACGATGATGAAGACACAGATGAAGAAGCACCTGAGCTTGCTGCCACTGGTGCAGATCGCTGCCATGGCCGCATGCCTGGCGATGCCTGCGGCGCAGGCCCAGGAACCCAACCCCAACGCCCCTCGGCTGGTGCCAGCGGCACGCGTGGCCCATGCCGGCACCGCAGCCC
>NZ_JBWKWP010000068.1:0-316 GCF_059422285.1 Curvibacter sp. GW821-FHT01G03 | reverse complement strand
AAGAGGCTGTGCCGGCATGAGACACCTGGGTGGCGGGCTTCAGCCTTGGGGCGTTGCCGGGCTCCTGGGCCTGCGCGCCAGGCAAGACCAGACAGGCGGCCAGGGTGAGCAGCTGCACCAGAGGCAGCAAGCTCAGTTTCTTGTTCATCAACTTCGTCATGGGTGTCGTCTTCATCATGGTCTGGTGCCTCCGTCTTCGCCTCAGTGCGCCAGGCCCGGGGCCTTGACGGGCTTCTTGCGCGGGAACAACCGCTCCAGCCACACCGCAAACGCCGGCAGCGCCGTCATCGCCATCACCATGTTCACCATGAACATG
>NZ_JBWKWP010000067.1:0-349 GCF_059422285.1 Curvibacter sp. GW821-FHT01G03 | reverse complement strand
ACCCCCGGGCAGCGCCACACCGGTCCAGAACGAGCCCTTGTAGCCCGTGCTCAGGTAGCTCCAGTGCCGGCCCTGGTCGCTTGAACGCAACAACATGCCCTTCTCGGCCGCCGCATACAGCACGCCCTGGCCCGTGGCAAACAGGCTCAGCAGGTTCAGGTCGGCCTTGCGTGCCCCCTCGGGCGGCGCGAGCGTGACCGGGCTCCAGCGCTTGCCGCCGTCTTCCGTCACCAGCACCAATGACCACAACCCCACCGCCACCCCGTGCTTGGCGTCCAGCATGTGCAGCGCAAACAGCGGGCGGTCCTCGCCCGTGGCGCTGCGCTGCACGGCCCAGCTCTCGCCCCCA
>NZ_JBWKWP010000066.1:0-349 GCF_059422285.1 Curvibacter sp. GW821-FHT01G03 | reverse complement strand
CCCCCCGGGCAGCGCCACACCGGTCCAGAACGAGCCCTTGTAACCCGTGCTCAGGTAGCTCCAGTGCCGGCCCTGGTCGCTTGAACGCAACAACATGCCCTTCTCGGCCGCCGCATACAGCACGCCCTGGCCCGTGGCAAACAGGCTCAGCAGGTTCAGGTCGGCCTTACGTGCCCCCTCGGGCGGCGCGAGCGTGACCGGGTTCCAGCGCTTGCCGCCGTCTTCCGTCACCAGCACCAATGACCACAGCCCCACCGCCACCCCGTGCGTGGCGTCGAGCATGTGCAGCGCAAACAGCGGGCGGTCCTCGCCCGTGGCGCTGCGCTGCACGGCCCAGCTCTCGCCCCCG
>NZ_JBWKWP010000065.1:0-405 GCF_059422285.1 Curvibacter sp. GW821-FHT01G03 | reverse complement strand
CCGATGCGTCGTCTTCCGCTACACTCCAAACATGTTCGTCAAGCTTGCCCGCAGCCGTGGTCACACCTACGCCCAGATCGTGGAATCCTTCCGCGACGCCAATGGGCAACCACGTCAGCGCAACCTGCTCACCCTGGGACGCGTCGACGAGAACGATGGCCAGGTGGACAAGGTTCTGCAGGCCCTGCTCAAGGCCCGTGGACATGGCCCCACCGACACGGCCACCCCGCAATTGCAGTTCGAATCCGCCCTGGCGCTGGGCGATGTGTGGGTGCTTGATCAACTCTGGCGCGAGATCGGCTTTGATTGCCTGGCTGGCGTCTTTCGCCAGGCCCGCTACACCTCCCCGGTTGAGCATGCCATTCGCGTGATGGTCTTCAACCGCCTGTGTGACGCCGACTCCAA
>NZ_JBWKWP010000064.1:0-496 GCF_059422285.1 Curvibacter sp. GW821-FHT01G03 | reverse complement strand
TGGGCGGCCACGTTCTCGGCCAGGCCGTGGGCCAGGGCTTCGCTGTCGGCGTGGATGACTTTGCTGACACCGGCGATCTGGGCAGCAGCTGCAGCGGCAGCGCCTGCGTTGTGGCCGGCCACCAGCACGTGCACGTCGCCACCAGCCTGGATGGCTGCGGTCACGGTGTTCAGGGTGGCGCCTTTGATGGTCGCGTTGTCGTGTTCTGCAATTACGAGTGCGGTCATGTTCAGATCACCTTGGCTTCAGTTTTCAGTTTGTTCACCAGGGCGGCCACGTCGGCCACCTTCACGCCCGCACCTCGCTTGGGCGGCTCGCTGACCTTCAGGGTCTTCAGGCGCGGGCTCACGTCCACACCCAGGTCTTCGGGCTTGACGGTCTCCAGCGGCTTCTTCTTGGCCTTCATGATGTTGGGCAGCGTCACATAGCGCGGCTCGTTCAGGCGCAGGTCGGTGGTGATCACGGCCGGGATCGACAGGCTCAGGGTTTCCAGGCC
>NZ_JBWKWP010000063.1:0-542 GCF_059422285.1 Curvibacter sp. GW821-FHT01G03 | reverse complement strand
CTCGAGTTCGACACGAAGTGCGCCAAGTGCTTGATTTCATTAGAAACCGCTTGAATATTTCCACTACAACAGGGCCAATTGCGTGTCTGGTACGGGCTTTCTGAGGTTCAGCGCCGAGAACAGTTCGGCCTGCTCGCGGTTGATGTTGGAGATGCCGCTGATGGGCGCACCTTGGTTGATGGAGACACTTTGGCGTTGAATCCTTCGCAATTGCGCCAAGGCCGTCTCCGGTGAGACCCCCTGGCCTGCTGCCTTCAGGCGCTGACGCATCATCCGGTACAGGATCAGGGCCATGAAGCAGATGCTGGCATGGGCTCGAATTCTCTCGGGCAGCCGGTGATACACCGGTGCAATTTCAATTTCCGACTTCAGCACCTTGAAGCCACGCTCAATATCGGCCAGGCTTTTGTAGCGCCGCACGATTTGCTCGGGGCCCAGATCGGCCACATTGGTGACCAGCAACAGCTTGCCGTCCATCATTTGCGCGCGGGCCAAAGCCTTGGCGTCAATGTCGTAAGTGAACAGGTCCGACTTCAGATCGA
>NZ_JBWKWP010000062.1:0-551 GCF_059422285.1 Curvibacter sp. GW821-FHT01G03 | reverse complement strand
GTCGACGACGTGGTGGCCCTGGAGCACACCTATGGCTGCGGCGTGGCCATCGACGCCCCCGATGCCGTCATCCCCATCCGCACCGTGCGCAACATCAGCCTCAACCCCAACTTTGGCGGCGAGGTCATGGTCATCAGCCTGGGCTGCGAAAAACTCCAGCCCGAGCGCCTGCTGCCCCCGGGCAGCATCCCCATCCGCGACGAACGCGGCCAACCCACCGGCGCCGACGCCCCGCTGGACACCGTGTGCCTGCAAGACGAGGCCCACGTGGGCTTCATGTCCATGGTCGAGCACATCCTGCGCCAGGCCGAGGTGCACCTGCAGCGCCTGAACGCACGCCGACGCGAGACCGTGCCCGCCAGCGAGCTGGTGGTGGGCGTGCAGTGTGGTGGCAGCGACGCGTTCTCGGGCGTGACCGCCAACCCCGCGGTGGGCTTTTGCACCGATTTGCTGGTGCGCGCCGGCGCCACCGTGATGTTCTCGGAGGTGACCGAGGTGCGCGACGGCATCGACCAGCTCACCGCCCGTGCCGCCAGCCCCGAGGTGGCCCA
>NZ_JBWKWP010000061.1:0-571 GCF_059422285.1 Curvibacter sp. GW821-FHT01G03 | reverse complement strand
AGTGCTGGCCATGGCAGCCAACTACAGCCACATCCTGTTCCCTGCCACCGCCGGTGGCAAGAACGCGGCCCCGCGCGTGGCGGCCAAGCTCGACGTGGCGCAGATCAGCGAAATCAGCAAGGTCATCAGCGCCGACACCTTCGAGCGCCCGATCTACGCGGGCAACGCCATCGCCACCGTGCAAAGCGCGGACGCCACCAAGGTCATCACCGTGCGCACCACGGGCTTTGACGCGGCGGCGGCCACGGGCGGCAGCGCCGCGGTGGAAACCATCGCAGCCCAGGCCGACAGCGGCAAGAGCGCCTTCGTGGGCAGCGAGATCGCCAAGAGCGACCGCCCCGAGCTGACGGCGGCCAAGATCATTGTGTCGGGTGGCCGTGCCTTGGGCAGCAGCGAGAAGTTCAACGAAGTGCTGACCCCGCTGGCCGACAAGCTGGGCGCGGCACTCGGCGCCAGCCGCGCCGCGGTGGACGCGGGCTACGCGCCCAACGACTGGCAGGTGGGCCAGACCGGCAAGATCGTGGCGCCGAGCCTGTACGTGGCCTGCGGCATCTCGGGGGCGATCCAGCAC
>NZ_JBWKWP010000060.1:0-589 GCF_059422285.1 Curvibacter sp. GW821-FHT01G03 | reverse complement strand
AGGCGGAGGCGGCGAACCGCTCGAAGAGCGAGTTCTTGGCGAACATGAGCCATGAGATCCGAACGCCGATGAACGCGGTGCTGGGGATGTCGCACCTGCTGCTGCAGACGCCGCTGGACCGCAAGCAGACGGACTACGTGAGCAAGATCCAGCACTCGGGGCAGCACCTGCTGGGGATCATCAACGACATTCTTGATTTTTCGAAGGTGGAAGCGGGCAAGCTCGATGTGGAGCACATCGAGATGGACCTGGAGAAGGTGCTGGAGAACGTGGCCAACCTGGTGGGGGAGAAGGCGCAGGCCAAGGATCTGGAGTTGCTGTTTGATGTGGCGCCGGATGTGCCCACGCTGCTGGTGGGCGACCCGCTGCGGCTGGGGCAGGTGCTGATCAACTATGCCAACAACGCGGTGAAGTTCACGGAGCGTGGCGAGGTGACGATCCAGGTGAGAAAGCGCGAGGAGAGCGAAGGCGAGGTGTTGCTGTACCTGGCGGTGCGGGACACGGGCATCGGGCTGAGCGAGGAGCAGAAGGACAGGTTGTTCGAGAGCTTCCAGCAGGCGGATTCGTCGACGACGCGCAAGTACGGTGG
>NZ_JBWKWP010000059.1:0-604 GCF_059422285.1 Curvibacter sp. GW821-FHT01G03 | reverse complement strand
GCCCCCGTGCCCGGGGCGCTGAAGCTGAAGCTGCTGGCCGCACTGGTGTTGAGGTTGCCGTTGGCGTCATAGGCGCTGGCGGTGAGGGTGTAGGCATCGCTGCCGTTGGCCGTCTTGGGGCCACTGCTGATCGCCACGCGCGAGCTGCCCGCCGTGGCGCTACCGGCCACGAACACCGCACTGGCCGGGCTGCCAGCAATCGAGGTGCCGCCCTGGGTGGCACTCACGCTGAAGCTGCCAACCAAGGGCGAACTCAGCGTGACCGAGCAAGTGCCTGCGTTGCCACCGCTGGTGGCGGTGGTGCAACTGGCCGCACTGAGGCTGCCTCCCGAGTTGCTGAAGTTGAAGGTGTAGGGGCTGGTGGTGACCAGGGCCCCGTTGGCATCACGCGCCGAGGCGGTCACGGTGTAGCTGGCGGCGCCAGCCACCAGGGGCCCGGCCGGCGCCAGCGTGAGGGTGGACTGCGTGGCCGAGGCCGGCAGCAGGTAGGGCACGACGCAATTGAGCTGCGCGCCGATCACCACATTCGCCGCTGCAATCTGAAACGAGCCCGCCACGGGTGTCGAGGTCGTGAACGGGCCCGAGGGGTTGCCGCTGACGGCAT
>NZ_JBWKWP010000058.1:0-639 GCF_059422285.1 Curvibacter sp. GW821-FHT01G03 | reverse complement strand
AACCAACCCGGTGCAGGCCCGCTTTGAGCCGGGTGAACCGGTGGCCAGTGCGTCGCGGGTCAGCATCAGCGCGGGCCCCAAGCTGGCCAATGGGGTGGACAGTTACACGATCACGGCCAGTGCCTACGATGCCCAGGGCAACCTGGGCAACACCACCGCGACCACCTTCAACTTCAGCCCGGCACCCGCCGGGGCCAGCCTCAGCGCCAGCAGCTGTGTGAGCGCCGCCAGCGGCCCCGGCGCGGGCACCTGCTCGGTCACGCTGACGGCCACGGTGGCGGGCAGTTACGCCATCACGGCCAGCCTGGGCGGCACGGCGGTGGGCGGGACCAACCCGGTCACGGGCGTGTTTGTGGCCGGTGCGGCCACGGCGGCCAGCTCGCGGGTGGCGATCAGCGCCGGCCCCAAGACCGCCAATGGCACCGATGCCTACACGATCACGGCCAGCGCCTACGATGCCCAGGGCAACCTGAACACCACCAGTGTCAGTACCTTCAGTTTCAGTGCCCCGGCGGCCGGGGCCAGTCTGAGTGCCAGCAGTTGCAGCACCACGGCGGGCGTGTGCTCGGTCACGCTGACGGCCACGGTGGCCGGCACGTATGCCATCACGGCCAGCCTGGGGGGCACGGCGGTGGGCGG
>NZ_JBWKWP010000057.1:0-708 GCF_059422285.1 Curvibacter sp. GW821-FHT01G03 | reverse complement strand
TCTGCCCGTGTCAGCAAGCTTGCCATGCGCTTGGCACGCAGCGCCGTTTGCTCCTGCGCTCGCGCGGGGTCGTGTGCCACGATCAAGCGATGGCCTTGCCAAGAGGCTTGTGCAATGGTCTCGCCAGTCTCTTCTGCTGCGGCCTCATGCACAGGCTGGAGCAACTCAACGAACTCGTTGTATCGCCGCCCCGGCACAGCCAGGATGAACTCCAGCGGCTTGCCGCTGGGCAAGGTGATGGAGGCCAGTTCGTCAAGATTGTCGATGGACAACAAGCCCCTGTCGGCCACCATCACCAGCCGCTGAATGTGGGGATAGCGGGCCAACACCTTGCGCACAGTGGGCATCATGGTGGGGGCCTCAGCCGTGTTGCCGTCGAACACCTCGTGGTAGATCGGCATCCCATCGGCCGTTTGAACCACGCCCAGCATGAACTGGCGAGCCACGGTGCCCTCTTTGGACATGCCGAAGTGGCGCACGTCACCGTCTTGAACGCTGTGGCCTTCACAACGCACGGTGGTCAAGTCATAGAACACCACTGACAGTTCATCATCAATCAGGGGCCGCAGCAGATGGGCGACACAATCATCGACCGCGCCTTGATGATCCATGAGCGCATCCATGCTGCGAAGCAGGTGTTGATGGGTGATCTTGGAGGGTTCCACACCCGGCATTGAGACCGTCTGGAGCCAGCGCAGTGTGCCCAGC
>NZ_JBWKWP010000056.1:0-831 GCF_059422285.1 Curvibacter sp. GW821-FHT01G03 | reverse complement strand
TCGACGAACTTGACCAGGCGCCAGGCGCGGGTGAAGGACAGCAGGGGCTCGATCTCGGCGGCCTGGACCTGCTCGTTGTACAGGCGCCAGGCCTTGGTGAGCAGGTCGATGCTGTCCATGTCGGCGGCCTTGGACAGGTACTCGTAGATGTTCAGGAACAGCGAGGAGTGGATGTTCTCCTGCCAGGTGAGGAACCAGTCGGTGGAGAAGGGGAGCTGGCCCTTGGAGGGGGATTTGCCGGCGATCTCTTTGTACAGGCGGATGAGGCGCTCGTAGGAGAGGGTGGTTTCAGACTCCAGGACCTGCATGCGGGCGCCCATGCGGATGAGCATGGCGGCGCGCTCGATCTGGCGGGACTCGTTGAGCACGCTCTTGGCGGGGGCCTTGGCGGCGGCAGGAGCGGCGGCGGTGCTGGGCTCGGCGGCGGTGGCGATAGAGGTGCTCATGAGGGTCTCCAGGGTCAGGGTCGGAAGGAAGCGGAAGTCCGTTTAAAGGATTTCAGCCAAACGGCCGGCCATGAGGATGTTGGCGTGCAGCTTGTTGGTGGCTTCGTTGCCGACCTTTTGCTGGGTGTTGTGGTTGGTGAGCAGGCTCCAGACGAGTTCGTCGTCGACGCGGAAGCGGGCCAGCAAGGTGTTGCGCGAGGCGAGCTTCATGACCTGGGAGGGGGAGAGTGCGGAGAGGATGTCGGCGGACTCTTCGTTGAGGCCGAGGCGGAAGATGGCTTCGGCCTTGTCCAGGCGGATGAGGGACTGGGCCAGCATCAGGTAGGTGAGGTTGGCTTCGCGGATCTCGGCAAGCATTTGTTCGCTGGTCATGGTCAAACTCCTT
>NZ_JBWKWP010000055.1:0-932 GCF_059422285.1 Curvibacter sp. GW821-FHT01G03 | reverse complement strand
GTGATCGACACGTTGTCGCCAGGCATGACCATTTCCTTGTCCTTCGGCAGTTCGATGGCACCCGTCACGTCGGTCGTGCGGAAGTAGAACTGAGGACGGTAGTTGTTGAAGAACGGAGTGTGACGGCCGCCTTCATCCTTCGACAGAACGTAGATTTCTGCGGTGAAGTGGGTGTGCGGCTTGACGCTGCCCGGCTTGCACAGCACTTGGCCGCGCTCGACGTCTTCACGTTTGGTACCACGCAGCAAGATGCCGACGTTGTCACCAGCCTGACCTTGATCCAGCAGCTTGCGGAACATTTCCACGCCAGTGCAGGTGGTCTTGACGGTGGGCTTGATACCCACGATTTCGATTTCTTCGCCGACCTTGATGATGCCGCGTTCCACACGACCGGTCACCACAGTGCCACGACCCGAGATCGAGAACACGTCTTCCACAGGCATCAGGAAGGCACCGTCCACAGCGCGCTCAGGCGTGGGGATGTAGGTGTCCAGAGCTTCAGCCAGCTTCATGATGGCTTGCTCGCCCAACTCGCCCTTGTCGCCATCCAGCGCCAGACGTGCCGAACCCTTGATGATCGGGGTGTCGTCGCCAGGGAATTCGTACTTGGAAAGCAGCTCGCGCACTTCCATTTCCACCAGTTCCAGCAGTTCAGCGTCGTCCACCAGGTCAGCCTTGTTCAGGAAGACGATGATGTAAGGAACGCCCACCTGGCGGGACAGCAGGATGTGTTCACGGGTTTGGGGCATCGGGCCGTCAGCGGCCGAGCACACCAAAATAGCGCCGTCCATCTGAGCAGCGCCAGTGATCATGTTCTTCACATAGTCAGCGTGGCCAGGGCAGTCCACGTGAGCGTAGTGGCGGTTGGCGGTTTCGTATTCAACGTGGGCGGTGTTGATGGTAATGCCGCGGGCCTTTTCTTCGGGCGCTGC
>NZ_JBWKWP010000054.1:0-943 GCF_059422285.1 Curvibacter sp. GW821-FHT01G03 | reverse complement strand
GCCGCCGATGGCGAACTTCTGGGCCTTGGCCGAGCCGAGCTTGACCTGGCCAAGGGAGGCCAGCACGTTGAAGGCCCCCACGGGGGCGTTCACGCCCAGGCTCCAGCCCTTGGTGCTGAGGTCGTTGCCGGTGGTGGCCACGTTGGAGAGCTTTTGCTGAGCCACGATGCCCATGACCTTGGCAGGGCCAAAGTCGTAGGCGCCGTAGACGCTGGTGTCGGCCATGTCACCGGCCAGGGGGGCCGCTGCGCCCGAGGTGCCGGGGCCGGCCAGGCCGTTGTTGCCCAAGGACTGGGTGAGGCCGGCAAAGGTGGTGCGGGTGTAGGCGGCGGCGACATCGAGCGGGCCTTGGCGGTAGCCCAGGCGTGCGCCGGCGTAGCGGCCGTTGCTGGAGGTGTCGATGGTGTTGATGGTGGCGTTGCTGGGCTGGTTGCCGAAGGCGAGCATGGCCTGGCCGTAGATGCCGCCGAGGTTGGCGGGCAGGAAGTAGCCCACCGAGTTGGAGGCGCGCACAAAGGTGTTGGTGGCGGCGGAGCCGGTGTAGTCGAGGATGAGGGTGCCGACGCCGGCGGCGGCGAAGGGGTCGGCGTTGAGGTAGTTCTGCCAGCTGGGGGTGGTGTCGCGGCCGATGCGCAGCTCGCCGAAGGATCCGGCGAGGCTGACGGTGGAGCGGCGGTTGAAGGTGAGGCCGCCGGCGGCGATGTCGGATTTTTGGTTGTTGGAGGTGGTGCCGCTGCTGCCGATGCCGCTGGCGGGGTTGATGGCGCCTTCGAGCCAGAAGCCGGCGCTCAGGCCACCGCCGAGGTCTTCGACACCGCGAAAGCCGAGGCGGCTGGCGCTGTTGCCGGAGGGGGAGACGCCGGAGACGCGGCCGGCGTTGGTCTTGACGTTTTCGTAGGCGAGGTCGAGCACGCCGAACAGCGTGACCGAGGACTGGGCCAGG
>NZ_JBWKWP010000053.1:0-1009 GCF_059422285.1 Curvibacter sp. GW821-FHT01G03 | reverse complement strand
GTGAGGTTGCCCCTGAAAATCGGAGTGCATAACCGGTCTTCAAGCGGCAGATTTGTGCTGCGCCGCCAACCAGCGATTTTCGTACTGCATAGGGCTCATGTAGCCCAACGTCGAATGTAGCCGGGAATGGTTGTAGAACCCGATCCATTCCAAAATCACCTGCCTTGCTTGGACTCTGGTCGCGAATTTTCGACCATGAACACAAGCTGTTTTCAAATGTCCCCACAGGCTCTCGGTAGGGGCGTTATCCCAGCAATTCCCCTTGCGACTCATTGAACTGACAATGCCCCGGCCCTTGAGTGTCCGTTGGAAATCATCGCTGCAATATTGACTGCCCCTATCGCTGTGAAAGATCAGGCCCCTGGCAGGTCGGCGACGCCAACAGGCCATCAGCAACGCATCCTTGACCAGGCTAGTTTGCATGTGCGTTTGCAGGCTCCAGCCCACCACCTGACGACTGTGCAGGTCCAGCACTGCTGCCAGGTACAGCCACCCCTCGTCCGTGGCGATATACGTGATGTCGCCGCTCCACAGTTGGTTGGGTGCTGGTGGATTGAACTGTCGCTGGACCAAATCGGCTGCCACCGGCAATCGGTGTCTGCTATCGGTGGTGACCACGAATTTGCGCTTCGTCTTAGCTCGGATGCCGTGTTGTTGCATCAGCTTGCGTACCCGGTCTTTGCCGACTCGGATGCCCCTGACTAACAGCTCCTTGTGCATGCGTGGCCAGCCATATTCACCCTTGACCTCGGCATGGATGGCTCGCATATGGGCGAGCACAGCCTCGTCGCTGTGAAACCGCGTGGGCCCATCGTGGCCACTCTTGCCGGCCCGGCCCCAACTGAAATATCCACTGGGGCTGACTTGCAGGACCTCGCACATCAGCGTGATCGGCCAGCGTTGCCTCATCGATTGAATCCAGGCGTACTTTGCAGCACATCCTGTGCAAAGTACGCCGCCGCTTTTTTTGCAATATCTCGCTCCATCTTCAGGCGTGCAACTTCAGCCT
>NZ_JBWKWP010000052.1:0-1018 GCF_059422285.1 Curvibacter sp. GW821-FHT01G03 | reverse complement strand
AGCCATGATCCGCGAGATGGCCTGGTACGACGCCTACCTGAACCAGGGCCGCGTGGACCGCAGCGCCAACACGACACCGGGCAACAAAAAGGGCGGGCTGTCGAACATCGTCGAAAAGGCCATGGGCTCGATCGTCAAAAGCGGCAGCTACGCCATCACCGGCGTGATCTCGCCCGGCGAAAAGCTCACGCAAAAAGGCCTGATTTACGCCGCCACCCCGGCCAGCGACTTCATCTGCGGCACGCTGCAGCTGGCTGCCGGCATGAACCTGCATGTGTTCACCACCGGCCGCGGCACCCCGTACGGGCTGGCCGAGGTGCCCGTGATCAAGGTGGCCACGCGCAGCGACCTGGCCCGGCGCTGGCACGACCTGATGGACATCGACGCCGGCACCATCGCCACCGGCGAAGCGACGATCGAAGACGTGGGCCGCCAGCTCTTCCAGTACCTGCTGGACGTGGCCAGCGGCCGCCAAAAGACCTGGGCCGAGCGCTGGAAGCTGCACAACGCCTTGGTGTTGTTCAACCCGGCCCCGGTGACCTGAGGCCGCGCGCCCCGGACCGACTCAAACCACCCTGCAGCAGGTCGACAGAACCTGCGCCCCGACGGAGACCGCCATGCACCCACCGATCACCGCCAGCGGCTGAGCGCCCAGACGCGACAGCGCCGGCAGCCGCCACGAGCCCCTGACACGCCCCCTGAAACCAGCCCTTGTGCGTCCGCCAGGGGTTGTGCTTCGGTTCGGCCCGGCTGTTTTCCATCTCGCTCCCGAATGCCCGCCCAAGCCGGGCAGGGACAACCCACGCCCACTGATTCATCAACCGCAGACAAAACCGACAAGAAGCCAACGGCCTTAGACCCTCTGAGGGTGCGGCCTGCGCTGAGGCCCTGCTGCCGCGGACAAGCCTTTCCCAACCCTGTGCCTTTTCATCAACCCTGGAGATAAAACCATGACTCATCTGAAGAAAACCCTGCTGGCCTGCGCGGCCGTGAGCGTGCTCAGCGCGCCTGGCCTGGC
>NZ_JBWKWP010000051.1:0-1178 GCF_059422285.1 Curvibacter sp. GW821-FHT01G03 | reverse complement strand
CTGGCAGTTCTGGCAGGCGCTGCCTCGGCACAAGACGTTCAGGTCGTGAAGATCGGCCACGTCGCCCCGATGTCGGGCGCCCAGGCCCACTACGGCAAGGACAACGAGAACGGCGCGCGCATGGCCGTTGAAGACCTGAACACGCAGAACATCGTGATCGGGGGCAAGAAGATCAAGTGGGAACTGGCCGCTGAAGACGATGCAGCCGATCCCAAGCAAGGCACGGCCGCTGCACAGAAGCTGTGCGACGCCAAGGTCGCTGGCGTGGTTGGTCACCTGAACTCGGGCACCACCATCCCGGCTGCCAAGGTGTACAACGACTGCGGCATCCCGCACATCACCGGTGCCGCCACCAACCCCAACCTGACCAAGCCCGGTTACAAGACCACCTACCGCATCATTTCGAACGACAACGCGCTGGGCGCTGGTCTGGCCTTCTATGCGGCTGACACCTTGAAGCTCAAGCGCGTGGCCGTGATCGACGACCGCACGGCTTATGGCCAGGGCGTGGCCGATGTGTTCAAGAAGATTGCCGCCAGCAAGGGCATCACCGTGGTGGACGAGCAGTTCACGACCGACAAGGCGACTGACTTCATGGCCATCTTGACCTCGATCAAGGCCAAGAACCCGGACGGCATCTTCTTCGGTGGCATGGACCCGCAAGGCGGCCCGATGCTGCGCCAGATGGAGCAACTGGGTCTGGGCAACGTGAAGTACTTTGGTGGTGACGGCATCTGCACGTCCGAGCTGGCCAAGCTGGCTGCGGGCGCCAAGACGCTGGAGAACGTGGTGTGCGCCGAAGGCGGTGCCTCGCTGGGCAAGATGCCTGGCGGCGAAGCCTGGAAGAAGCGCTACGACGCGAAGTACCCCAACCAGTTCCAGGTGTACAGCCCGTACACCTACGACGCGACCTTTGTGCTGGTGGACGCGATGAAGCGGGCCAACTCGGTGGATCCGAAGGTCTACACCCCGAAGCTGATCGAAACCAACTTCCAGGGCGTGACCGCGAAGATTGCGTTCGAGCCCAATGGCGAGCTGAAGAACCCGGCCATCACCCTGTACACCTACAAGGATGGCAAGAAGACGCCTCTGAACTGATCGGCTGCGATCTTCAAGCGATTTTGAGCGGTGCCTGCCGCTCTCAAAAGGCCACCTTCGGGTGGCTTTTTTCATGGCCG
>NZ_JBWKWP010000050.1:0-1337 GCF_059422285.1 Curvibacter sp. GW821-FHT01G03 | reverse complement strand
TCGCAGAACACCTCGTAGCTCCAGGTGCCGCCCTCGCGCCCGGTGCCGCTGGCCTTGGTGCCGCCAAAGGGCTGGCGCAGGTCGCGCACGTTCTGGCTGTTGACAAAGCACATGCCGGCCTCGATGGCGGCGGCCATGCGGTGGGCGCGGCCCAGGTTCTCGGTCCAGACGTAGCTGGAGAGGCCGTACTGCGTGTCGTTGGCGATGCGGATGGCGTCGGCCTCGTCCTCGAAGGGGATCAGGCAGGCCACGGGGCCGAAGATCTCGTCCTGAGCGATCTTCATGCGGTTGTCCACGTCGGCGAACACGGTGGGCCACACGTAGTTGCCGCGTTGCACATGGGCGGGCAGCTCGGGCGCGTAGGCCGGGCGGTCCAGGCCGCCGCACAGCAGCGTGGCGCCTTCCTTGGGGCCCAGCTCGATGTAGCTGCGCACCTTGGCCAGGTGGGCGGGGCTGATCATGGGGCCCACGATGGTTTTTTCGTCCAGCGGGTCGCCCACGGTGATGCGGCGGGCGCGCTCGGCGAACTTCTGCGCAAAGTCGGCGTAGATCGACTTTTGCACCAGGATGCGGCTGCCGGCGGTGCAGCGCTCGCCGTTGTTGCTGAAGATCATGAACACGGCGGCGTCCAGGGCGCGGTCCAGGTCGGCGTCGGCAAAGATCACGAAGGGGCTCTTGCCGCCCAGCTCCATGCTGAATTTCTTGAGGCCCGCGCTTTGCACGATGCGGTTGCCGGTGGCGGTGGAGCCGGTGAAGCTGATGGCGCGCACATCGGGGTGGCTGCACAGGGGTTCACCGGCCTGCTGGCCATAGCCGTGCACGATGTTGAGCACGCCGGCGGGGATGCCGGCCTCCAGGGCCAGCTCGCCCAGGCGGGCGGCGGACAGGGGGGAGAGCTCGCTCATCTTGAGCACGGCGGTGTTGCCGAAGGCCAGGCAGGGGGCCACCTTCCAGGTGGCGGTCATGAAGGGCACGTTCCAGGGGCTGATGAGGGCGCACACGCCCACGGGGTGGAACAGGGTGTAGTTGAGGTGGGTGGGGGTGGGGTAGGTGTGGCCGTCCACGCGGGTGCACATCTCGGCGAAGTAGCTGAAGTTGTCGGCCGCGCGGGGCACGAGCTGCTTGCCGGTTTGGGAGATGACCTGGCCGCAATCGTTGGTCTCGGTCTGGGCGATCTCGGGCACGTGGCGGGTGATGAGCTCGCCGAGTTTGCGCATGAGCTTGGCGCGCTCGGTGGCGGGCAGGCCGGCCCATTGGGGGAAGGCGGCCTTGGCGGCGGCCACGGCGGCGTGGACTTCGGCCTCGCCGCCGCTGGCGACTTCGGCCAGCACCTCCTG
>NZ_JBWKWP010000049.1:0-1344 GCF_059422285.1 Curvibacter sp. GW821-FHT01G03 | reverse complement strand
CTAGCAGGCTGCTGAAATACCGCCCGCCGCAATGAAGGCAATGACCCGAACTCTGCAGGCCAGCGTCTTCCTTTCACATTCCGACATGTCAGGGTTTGATATTCAGCTTTTCTTCGATTCGAGCCCGACTTTTCACGCCTTCTCGCTCAATTCACCCCCTGCAGACGGATTTGCCCCAAGGTACGCATGCGCACCAAGTTGTAGGCGGCCATCGTCAGCACAAACATCTGGTCCACGCGTTGCAGTCCACGCACCATCACCTGGCGCATCGAGCCCACCGTCTTGGCCCAACCAAAGCCTTGCTCGATGAGCTTTCGTTTCTTCTGTGATTGGGCATAGCCTGGGGTTTGGGCCACAGACTCAGGCACCGCCGAGCGTCGGCCTGATTTGTTTTGCGCCACATGGGGTATGACCTTCATCTCATCGCAGGCCCGGATGAATTCGGCCGCGTCGTAACCCTTGTCCGCCCCCAGCGTGATGGAGTTGTCCGGGTCCCCCAACGCCTGGCGCGCATCGTTGATCATGGCTTTGGCCGCCTCTCGTTCAGCGAAGCCATCGGCCACCGTCACCACCGCATTGGCGATCAAGCCATGTCGGTTGTCGCTCAAGGTGTGGCCCATGTAACGCAGCTCGCTGGCGGTCTTGCCTTTGCGGTACAGCCGTGCATCCGGGTCGGTCTTGGATTCATGGGTGTCGTTGCTGCGACTCTCACCCTTGAAGTTGCCAGGCTGATGCGGCGGCGTGTCGTCATCGTCCTTGTCCTTGCGCACAAAGCTCCTGTGGCTCGCCCAGGCCTGGATCAGGGTTCCATCGACGCTGAAGTGTTCGCCCGAGAGCCAGCGCTTCTTCTCGGCAATCTTGAGCACTTCGTTGAAGAATTCGACGACCGCGTCGTGCTCAATCAACCGCTCACGGTTCTTGGCGAAGACGCTGGGCACCCAGACCTCGTCGTCCATGGACAGGCCGATGAACCAGCGAAAGAGCATGTTGTATTGGACCTGCTCCATCAACTGGCGTTCTGAGCGCACGCTGTAGAGCACCTGCAGCAGCATGGCACGCAGCAGTTTCTCTGGCGGCACACTGGGGCGCCCACCCCGGGAGTCGGCCTCGTACATGCGCGAGAACAAGGCGTCCATCTTGGCCAGGGCTTGGTTGACCATCTTGCGCAGGGGGCGCAGTGGGTGCGAGGCCGGCACGAACTCGTCGAGCTTGCGAAAGGAAAACAGGCTCTCGGTAAAGGTGTCGGTGCCGCGCATGAGGTCAGAAATTCCAGGGTGCCAGGAGCTTACCGCCGGCGATCTCATCAACTGCTCTGGTCGGCGAGGTATTTCTTCAGCCTGCTAG
>NZ_JBWKWP010000048.1:0-1380 GCF_059422285.1 Curvibacter sp. GW821-FHT01G03 | reverse complement strand
TTCAATCGGTGATCGGCCTTGAGGTGGCCGATGATGGGCTCGATCGCCTGGCGTCGCTTGAGCAGCGTCTTGTCCTTGTCGCTCAGGCTCTTGAATCGACCCCGGTGCTTGATGCTCAGGCCGGGGTTGTCTTTGTCCACCCCGCGATAGCCCAGGTCCACAAAGGCCGTTTGGGGCTGGATGCCGGTGGACTGCATCAGGATGGTGGCCTGCTCGATTTGTTCGTTGAGGGTGTGGCCGTCATACGGGTTACCGGGGAAGGCCCGGGCACCGACGATCAGGTTGCCCTTGAGGGTGCTGGCCAGGCCCACCTTGACACCGAACTCGAAAGGGTTGCGGCTCTTGCCCTTGGAGATGCACTCCACCTCGGGGGCATGCCAGCTGTAGAGCTTGGGCTGTTTGCCCTGTGTGTTGCGGCTTCGGGTCTGGGTGATCAGGCGCTGGGCCTTGTTCAGGCTGTCATTGAGTGCGTCTTGAACGGCCACGCTGAGCACGTTCATCTTGCGCGAGATCTCACGTTGCAGGCGGCCCACGATGGTGCTTTGGCGTTTGATGGTGCGGCGCATGCGCTTGAACTGGCGGGCGTGAGCGTATCGGCCAGCCTTGTGAGCGAGCGCCTGGCCTTCTTTGGCAAAGGTCTGCTTGAGCTCGATGCCCTGAGCCTTGGCGGCCTCGACCAGCTTGGCGCGGGCCGTCTCCAGCAGCTTGCTGTCGGTGGGGTGGCTGATGGCCTTCTCTTGCACGGTCGAGTCGACGATGACGGTGCGCAGTTCGGCCTTGGCGATGAGCTTCAAGGTGACGGCCACCTCAATGGTTCGGGCCAGCAGTTCTTCCACGCCTTCTTCACCCAGCAGCTTGCGAAACTTGACCAGTTGAGTGGGGTCGCAAGGCCAACGGTGCTCGAAATACTCATTGCCTGAAAAGTATTGCCAGGTGGGGGTCTCGCCCCAGCGCTGCACGACCTCTTCATCGCTTTCGTTGAAGGCGTGCTTGAGGTACAGCAGCGCCACCATCAGCCGGGTGGGCAAACGTGGGCGACCTGCCGCAGCCACACCCGAGCCCACCACTGAGACGCTGGGGCCGAACAAATCCATGTCCTCGATGCGCTTGCCGGCGCGCACCTGGCGTGCAAACCGGTGTGCCAAAGAGGCCTCCAACTCTTGCCAGGGCATGCGGTTGGCCAGCACCGCCAACGGGTGGCGCAGATCAATCATCTGGTCAAGGCGGTTGCGAAAGAAGTCAGCGGTCATGGTTGATCGGGCCTCAGGCAAAACTCCCAGGAATTGGGCTGTGGTGAATATTAAATTGGGAGTTCTGGGATGAGGCAATGGCCTGCGGGGCTAATGTTCATGCGGGTTGGTGGGGTTTGGCAGGGACGAC
>NZ_JBWKWP010000047.1:0-1796 GCF_059422285.1 Curvibacter sp. GW821-FHT01G03 | reverse complement strand
GCGCTGCCATCTCAAAGGAGCAGAGGGAGACAGTCTGCACGCGGTGCTGTGTGCCGCGGGCTACAACCTGCGCTGGCTGCTGAGGATGATCGCCAAGAAGGGCATTGGCCCTTTTTTGCGCCTGTCGGGGGTGGCTGAATGCACCCGGTTTATCTTGAACTGGCTGCGTCGTCTCTTCGATTTACGGACCAACCCCTTGCCTTTCGGTAGCGCACAGGTTGGGGTTTAAATTTTCAGGGGTGACTACTTGGATTTTGATCTTTCTGAGATTTTAAGGGAAATATATGAATTCTGCTTTCAAAAAATTCTTCTGGTCCATATCAGTATTCTCTATATCCATGCTGCTTTCAATTGGGGTGATGGCTAAAGATTATAAATCTTCAATGATTGTTGGTATTAATTATAGTGAATGGCGAAGTCGGAGTTCTGAATTTTTGGCATTTGTTGCCAACGAATTTGTTTCTCTTGGATTTAATCATGTTCGATTGCCTGTGAATGAGTTGGATTTTGATGTTAATGTGGATAATGGTAAGGTATTGAAGGCGATTGATATTTTTGAGAATCTCGGTATCTCGGTTACTCTTGATTTTCATCCGACAGTTGATTTTAGAAATCGCATTGCAAAAGGTGATATTAATATTGCCAATTATCTCGCTGGCTTGTGGGTACCTGCGACTAAATTATTTAAGGGGAGGTATCGTGATTCTCTGTATTTTGAGATATTGAATGAGCCACCGTTATCTTCGGGTGTTTGGTTAAGTTCATTTAATGATGTTTTGGGGAGAATTCGAGCTGTTGATTCTGATCGTTTGGTGATATTTGGTCCTGCGCAATTTCAAAGGTTTGACGAAATACCTAAAGGTATTTCGATTGGGGACGAAAGAACAGTGCTTGGTTTGCATTTTTATGAGCCTATGGCCTTTACTCATCAAAGCACATTTTGGAGTAGTGGTGGCTATGCTTCTTTGAATAATATTCCCTATCCAATTTTGTCTGTTAAACAGTCAGAACTTCAAAGTCTTAGTGGAGGCTCTGAATTGGCGAAGAGAATTCTCTTGAAATCAATTGACTCTTCTTGGGATTATGGGAGGATTGAGAATTTCTTTGATCAAGTATTCGAGTGGTCTCGAAAAAATAATCGTACGGTAATCTTTAATGAATTTGGTGCCCCTCGATTAGAGGGTGTGCGATCATCGCGATTAAATTGGGCTAAAGACTTTGTCGCTGTCGCCCGCGCTAAGGGTGTCGGCTATGTTTGGTGGGAATATTGTGGATTTTTTGGAATCGCACTGAAGGGGTGTGGTGACCCAATCTATGATGATGAATTGATTCAAGCATTAACAGGTAAGCGTTCCAGCAAGTCGTCTACGGAATCCAGTGGTGCTATCCCCTGAGTTCCTTGCATTAGGGATGGTGTTCAAAATCAATACGGCAATGCGTGACGGCGGAGCTGTCTTGCGACATGAAGCTTGAATCCGCCACACGTCACCAATCCACTGGTTTCGAGCATCGTGATGGGCCCTTGTATTGACCCAGCACTTTCTGCACAGGTCAGGCCGCTAACGCATATGCCTCAGCGGGGGTCTTCATTTTCAGCGCCTGATGAGGGCGCCGATGGTTGTACCAACTGATCCAGTCCGCAATCACTCGGCTGGCGTGTTGCAGGGTTTCGAACCTATGGCGATGAACGCATTGGTCTTTGAGCGTGCGAATCACACGCTCGACCATCCCATTTTGCTCGGGGCTGTAGGGCGTGATGAACTCCTGCTGCAGGCCATAGCTTTTGACCAGGGCCG
>NZ_JBWKWP010000046.1:0-2039 GCF_059422285.1 Curvibacter sp. GW821-FHT01G03 | reverse complement strand
CGTTGGCATCGGTGCACGTGACCGAGCCCAGGCTGTAGGTGGCGGGCGTAGGCGTGATCTGGTTCAGCCGCGTGGCAACACCGGCGCTGCTCAGGAACTGAGGCCCCAAGGTTTGAGACGTGCTGCCACCGCTGCTGAAGGTAAGCGAACCGGCCACCCACCCGTTGCCATGGGTGGCATCAGGTGCCATGCCAAGTGTGGCCGCAGCGCTGCTGGGCAAGGTCACCGTGACACTGAGTTGGGGGGGCATTTGCAGGCTGACCGCGCAACTTGGTGAGTTGCCCGCAGCCATGGCCAGGGCATTCAGCGTCAGGCTGGATGAGGTGTAGCTCACCCCGCCACTGCCCAGGCCGGTGCAACTGACGCCTGATATCACGTAAGCACTGGGCGAGGCCGACAGGTTCAACGTCACCGGGTTGCCCGAGTCAAGCACCTGCGAGGCTCCCGACACGGGCGTCCCTGGCGCAGTGGTGGTCATGGACTGCGAAACCCAGCCATTGGTGCCAGTGAACGTGAACGTGCCGGTACCGCCCAGGCTGATCGCCGACAGAGTCAGAACCGAGCTGACCGTCTTGGCACCGGTCATGGCGCAGCCAGCGGGATCACCCGCAGCCAGACAGCTTGATGGGTCCCGGACATTGCCCGCCACCCAGGGGTCCATGGCTGCCACATTGCTGTACGTCGCGCTCGCCGACACCGGCGTCACCGTCACATTGAAATAAATGTTCGAGCTGGTAGAAACAGCACCGGGATAGGTCGGCATCACCACATGGCAGGTGAGGAACAAGCCGGCAGAAACCGTACCCGAGGGAGCGCAACTCACGGCGCTTGGGGTGTATGAAGGCAACCCGTTGACTGTCCTGGTCACCGGCTGAGCCCCGACGTAGTTCATTTGCGGCGGCAGCTGGTTGTACACCACGAAGGTGTTGGCGGCCGGCATCACCAAGGGCGACAGGGGGTACTGCTCGGCCAGTTTGAACAGATAGTCGGCGTTCTGTCCCATCACCAGCCTCGAAGGATTGACGGACTCCAGATTCCAGACGTTGTAGCGGTACTGCATCGTGCACTTCAACATCGCGCCCGGAAGCACCTGGTTCGCCGGCACGGTGAAGGTGCCCATCAACGGTGTGATGGGAATGTCGAAACTGCTTGTCGGGTTTCCGTTGTATGCAGCGTTGCTGTCCAAACAAGCCACGGAGGCCAGTGAGCGATAGGTTTGATAAGTACCCAAAAGAGAGTCCGTGTTGTCTGCTTCTGAACCCCTGACAAACATGAACGTGTCCCCACCAAAATTGATGGGTGTCGTGACCCCGGACAACTGAACCGGAGCGTAGGCCGCCGTCAGGTAAGCCGCTGGATAGTCATACGAAGTGCCCGCACTGACCGGCCCCAACCCAAGGTCACCCAGGCCATTGGGGTAGGTCGGCCCCGCCTGCAACACCCACCAACGGCTGATGGAGGTGTAGTCCGTGGCATTGGCACTGACCGTGAACTGCGGGCGCGGGGTCAATTCGATGCTGCAACGGATGGCCTGCCCCGCAGCAGTGGCCGTGCTGTTCAGCGTCAGCACGCCCGCGCTGTTATCAACGCTGGCCACAGCACCTGTCACGCCATTGCCCGCGCCATCCGTCACGGTGCAACTGCTGTTGGACACATACCAGGACCAAGAACTGTCCATGGACAGGGTCAGCGTACCAGCCGAGCCGGTCGCCAGGCTTTGCTGGGCCGTACCGGTGTTGCTCACCGGTACGCCAGAACCTGCCACGCCGGCGAAGCCCCCGGGGGCGGTGGTCACAACGCTGGCGCTGCTCCAACCGAGCGTGCCACTGGACTGAACCACCGGAAACGTACCTGTCAACGCCAGGCTGCTGAGACTGATTTGCAAGCTGGGTTGGGCTGCGCTGAAGGATGCAGCCACCGGATTGGTGCCCCCAACATGGGTGCCACCCAACGTGGCCGTCACGTTGTAACTGCCCGCCGTCGTCGCTGTCAGGGTGACCGAGCAGGTGCCCGCAGCGCCACCGCTCGTGGCGGTGGTG
>NZ_JBWKWP010000045.1:0-2261 GCF_059422285.1 Curvibacter sp. GW821-FHT01G03 | reverse complement strand
TGGTCTGCGCTGAACATCTCGATGAACACAGGAGCCGACTCGACAGACTTCAGTGGAGTGGGCACACCAGGCACGAATTTTTGGGAATTCAGCACTGAACTAGGCCGTGCAATGGCGATTGCCAGCAACAGGCTCTTGATTCTGCAAGCAGCCGGGAACAACAACAGCACCGACAACCAATGCCGCTGGGCATACGCTTTCGGCACCACCACCCCTGAATGGGATGGAATCATGGCTATTGGCGGCGTCGACTCATCCGGCAACCGCGCAACAGATCACCTGAACGCCGTCTTCAACAACACAGGTAACCAATACACAATTCCAGGATCGAATTATGGTTCTTGTGTAGAATTATGGGCACCCTCGAAATTCATCACCTCGATCCGCCACAACACCAATCTTACTCAAGTTCTTTCGGGCACATCTTTCGCGGCCCCTATCGCAACCGCCGTGGCCTTGCGTTATGGCGGCACCTCTACCCGGCCCATTGAACGCGAATGGTTTTTGAAAAAAAATGCGCTAACAACAACTTACGGCTACAAATCGGCCAAGTGGACAGCCTCGCCAGTCGCCCAAATAAAGCGGCATATTATAACGAGCGCATGGTCACCTCATAACAATGCAAACGTTGCCAACGTCTATAATGGGAATTATTCCGACATTTGGAATTCAAATGGATACAACGGCACCGTGGTCATCGACCTGGGCTCTACTAAAAATATCAAGTTCATCAGGATAACGCCCAGATCGTCGGTTGCACTTTCCGATGTTGCACCGTTTGTTTACTCCTTTGCACCGGCTCTCAACTCCACCGGAACGGAATCCGGCGCTTACCAAGGAGGTTCAGTGCCGAAGCATGGGGATCGAGCTCCAATTACGATTCCTCTTGCAACAGATATCAACACTCGCTATCTCAAGTTCAACGGACACAACTACGGATCGTGGTTTGCCTTGGCTGAAATTGAAGTGTTCGGCCTATGATGGGGGATGAAAAGTATCATGCCGATCCTTTACCTGTCGTTTTCTCGACTGACCCCATTATTTGCTGCATCGCTTGTTGCATGCGGTGGTGGTAGCGGTGGGCCCACAGAACCCGCCCCGCCTGTGGTCACCTCCCGAGTCACCGTTGAAGTTGTTGCTGGCACCACCAACCTAGCCAACGCACTGGCGACCGACCCGGCCCATGGATGCGATGGACCAGCGTCGAATGTCATCATCTCGGCGGATGCGCCAATCGCTCTTGGTGGAGATGGAAAATCGATCTTCATCGGGGCCGGTTGCGATTCCCTGCCGAGTGTTCGCAAGCTCGACCTCGAAAGTAAGACGGTCAGCACTGTCGCTCGCGGGGGAACTTTGCCTACCGGATCCGGTTCGTTCACCTTGACCAATTTCTTGTCAGCCAGAGCCGTGGCACAGTCCAGCAATGGGTCGCTTTTGATTGGAGATAGTGAGGAGTTCACCGGCGGCCTGACGCTCTCCGTGCGCGACAAGCAGGGTTTGGGGAACGGTGTTTGGCTTCTGTTACCTGGTGGCCAACTCCGACAACTGGCGGGCTTCTCGCACCCGGCACGGTCAGTTGCAGCTGATGGCGTGGGCCAGGCCGCTGTTTTCGGCATCATCTCGGCCATTTGCCCTGGGGGCGATGACAGCTTTTATGTGCACGATGGCGGATTCATTCGAAAATTGACACTGGACGGTACAGTTTCCACGCTGCGCGGAACGGATGGCGCCGCTGTGACCAGTATGGTCTGTGGTACCAGTGGCCGAAACCTTGTCACCAATGGTCAAGGGCAGTTGCAGGAAATCCCCAGCCAACAAACCTTCCCGTCCCTCAATGGGAAGTTAGGCTTGATTTATGGTCTGGCTGACGGGCCAACAGCCTGGGTGTCAAATCCAGCTGGCTCCACTCTAATGCTGACGAATCTTTCAACCGGCGCTGCTCTTGAAGGCTCGTCTCTTGGCCTCGGTGAATCAACGCAGCTCTCCTCTGCACCCTACGCCTTGCCGCCGCTGTCCTCCTTCAACTTCAGGACCGCGCCAGGCCAGGTGGCCTATGCTGCAACCGCCCACTCGATCGTCAAGCTGACTTACAAGTAACCCTTCAGCAGGTTCTGGCGCATGGCTTGCAGGCCCATGGCACTGATCAAGGCCATTCCCAGCAGCGAGCCCCCGCTGTCAAGCGGACGGGTTGATCCAGTCCTGCAAACCCTGCACCGTCTCGCGCACAAAGGCCCAGGTGGCCTGCATGCGGGCCTGGTGCT
>NZ_JBWKWP010000044.1:0-2545 GCF_059422285.1 Curvibacter sp. GW821-FHT01G03 | reverse complement strand
CGTGAATCGCCCCGGGTTTTGCGGAGGCTCAACACTCTGAGAGGATTGAGCCATGACGAAGTCAAACAAGTTTTCACCCGAGGTGCGCGAGCGTGCCGTACGTATGGTGCAAGAGCACCGTGGCGAGTACCCATCGCTGTGGGCAGCCATCGAGTCCATCGCGCCAAAGATCGGCTGTGTACCGCAGACCTTGAACGAATGGGTCAAACGTGCTGAGGTGGATGCAGGCGTGCGTGAAGGCGTCACAACCACTGAGGCTCAACGCATGAAGGAACTGGAGCGTGAGGTCAAGGAGCTGCGCCGGGCCAACGAGATACTCAAGCTGGCCAGTGCGTTTTTCGCCCAGGCGGAGCTCGACCGCCGGCTGAAGTCTTGAGAACCTTCGTCGACAAGCATCGTGATGCCTATGGGGTCGAGCCGCTCTGCAAGGTCTTGCAGGTTGCCCCTTCTGCGTATCGACGACATGCGGCGTTGCTAAGCGCGCCCCACAAGCGCTGTGCTCGGGCTTTGCGTGATGAGGTCCTGTGCCCGCAGATTCTGCGTGTTTGGCGAGCCAATATGCAGGTCTACGGCGCCGACAAGGTATGGCGCCAACTGAGCCGCGAAGGGGTGACCGTGGCCCGCTGCACAGTCGAGCGGCTGATGCGCAAGCTGGGGTTGCGCGGGGTGATGCGGGGCAAGGTCGTGCGAACCACTGTCAGTGACGGCAAGGCGCCATGCCCGTTGGATCGGGTCAAGCGTCAGTTCAGAGCCGGGCGACCGAACCAGTTGTGGGTCAGCGACTTCACCTACGTTTCGACCTGGCAGGGCTGGCTGTACGTGGCCTTTGTCATCGACGTGTTTGCCCGGCGCATTGTGGGCTGGCGGGTGAGCAGCTCGATGCGCACGGACTTTGTGCTCGATGCACTGGAGCAAGCCCTATATGCCCGCCAGCCTGAGCGCGATGGAAGCCTGATATGCCACAGCGACCGCGGGTCGCAATACGTCAGCATTCGGTACTCCGAACGACTAGCTGAAGCGGGCATAGAACCTTCCGTGGGCAGCAAAGGCGATAGCTATGACACTCAGTTCCAATGTCCCCGGACGCCGACGTGATCTGACCCGAGCTACGACTGGCCGTGCTGCCTTTGCGTTGACCTGTCGATCACGTCGGATGTTCCCCCGAGCGCTGTCGGGCTCAATGCACGTGACCTAATAGGAGCCTTGTTCTGCACCATGAGTGTCCTGTCCCGCTATTGAGTTTGGTGGCGCCTTCTGCAACACAGAGGAGCTTGTGTGAATCAGGACGAAGTCATTCTTGGCGTTGATACGCATTTGGACGTACATGTCGGCGCAGTGATCAGCTGCACTGGCCGGCTGCTTGGGACGCAGGCCGTAGAAACGACCGCTGCCGGCTATTTGAAGCTGCTGGACTGGGCTCGATCATTCGGACAATTGCGTCGTGCCGGTGTGGAGGGTACGGCCACCTACGGTGCTGGATTGACGCGACTGATGCGCGATCATGGGGTCGAGGTGTTCGAAGTAAACCGCCCCGACCGCTCCGCGCGGCGGACGCGTGGCAAATCCGACCCCACAGACGCTGAAAGCGCTGCATGTGCCGTTCTCGCAGGCCGTGCGACAGCCGTCCCTAAACAGCAGTCTGGCGCTGCGTACGCGATGCGCGCTGTCTCAGCGGCGCGCCGGAGCGCGGTGAAGGCCAGGACGCAGACCATCAACCAGTTGCGCGGAATTCTGGTCAGCGCGCCGCAAGACATTCGAGATCGTTTGCTGCGTCCCAACGCTGAGGATTGCGTGAACATGTGCTCCAAAGTGAGATCGCTGGGGGCTGAGCCCTTGCTGCAGTCTCTGCTAGCAACCCTGCGTCTCCTGGCGAAGCGTTGGCTGGCGTTGAAAGCGGAGGTCAAGGTTCTGGATGCGGAGCTCGAGCAACTTACCTGCCAGCATGCTTCGCGGCTTCGGCAGAAGTTTGGAGTCGGTGCCCAAACCGCTGCTGTCCTGGTTTGCGTGGCTGGAGACAACCCGGATCGACTGAAGAGCGAGGCCTCTCTGGCAGCCCTCTGCGGGGTCAGTCCCTTGCAAGCCTCATCCGGAAAGACCAAGCGCCATCGCTTGAATCGAGGCGGCGACCGTTCCGCGAACAATGCTCTCTGGACCATTGCGATGGTCCGAATGCGAAGTGACCCGCGTACACGCGAGTACGTCGCTCGCCGAACGGCGCAAGGGCTGTCGACCAAGGAGATCCAGCGGTGCCTGAAGCGGTACATCGTGCGCGAGCTGTACCCGTTGATATTGGGTGATCTGGGCCGGCCACCCAGCACCCCTTGACATAGGAGCGTCAACGCCTTGGCCGAGACCATCAACGGCCTCTACAAGGCTGAGTTAATACATCGCCGGGCGCCATGGAAAACAAAGGAAGCAGTGGAGTTTGCAACTCTCGAATGGGTGTCATGGTTTAACCACCATCGCCTGCTTGAATCCATCGGGTACATCCCGCCTGCCGAAGCTGAGGCAAACTACTATCGGCAACTCGCCAGTCAGAACACCG
>NZ_JBWKWP010000043.1:0-2709 GCF_059422285.1 Curvibacter sp. GW821-FHT01G03 | reverse complement strand
TACCACCGCCACGAGCGGTGGCGGTGCGGGCACCTGCTCGGTCACTTTGACGGCCACCACGGCGGGCAACTACAGCGTGACGGCCACATCAGGGGGGACCAATGTGGGCGGCACCAATCCTGTCACGGGCACCTTCACGGCCGGCACGGTCACAGCGGCGGGTTCCCGCGTGGCTATCAGCAGCGGCCCCAAGATCGCCAATGGCTCGGATGCCTACACGATCACCGCCAGAGCCCAGGATGCCAACGGCAACCTCAACACCAGTGCCGCCACAACCTTCAGCTTCAGTGCACCAGGCACCGGCGCATCGCTGAGCGCTGCCACTTGCACCACGGCCATCACCGGTGGCAGCGTGGGCACCTGCTCGGTGACTCTGACGGCGACCACCGCTGGCAGTTACAGCGTCACCGCCACGACGGGCGGAAGCAATGTGGGCGGGACGAACCCCGTGGTGGGTACCTTCACGGCCGATGCAGCCACAGCCGCTGGTTCACGCGTGGCGATCAGCACGGGCCCCAAGCTGGCCAATGGCTCGGATGCCTACACGATCATCGCCAGTGCCTATGACATCAACGGCAACCTCAACACCAATACGGCGACGACCTTCAGCTTCAGTGCGCCCGGCACCGGGGCTGCCCTGAACGCCACCACCTGCGCGACGGCCACCTCGGGCGCCAATGCGGGCACCTGCTCGGTCACCCTGACGGCCACGACCGCAGGCAGTTACAACGTGGCGGCCACCTTGGGCGGCGCCAATGTGGGTGGAACCAACCCTGTCGCGGGCGTGTTCGTTGCGGGTGCCGCCACGGCGGGCGGCTCGCGCGTGGTGATCAGCCAGGGCCCCAAGACCGCCGATGGGGCCGATGCGTACACGATCACGGCCAGTGCCCTGGATGGCAATGCCAACCTCAACACCAGCGCGGCCAGCACCTTCGCCTTCAGCGCCCCGGGGGTCGGGGCAGCACTCAGCGCCACCACCTGCACCACGGCCACGAGCGGAGGCAACGCGGGCACCTGCTCGGTGACCCTGACCGCCACGACGGCAGGCAGCTATTCGATCACCGCCACCCTGGGCGGCGCCAACGTGGGCGGTACCAACCCCGTGGTGGGGACCTTCACGGCTGGTGCTGCTACGGCGACGGATTCGCGCGTGGCGATCAGTACGGGCCCCAAGATCGCCAATGGTTCCGACTCCTACACGATCACCGCCAGCGCGCTGGATGCCAATGGCAACCTCAACACCAGTGCGGCCAGCACTTTCAACTTCAGCGCACCCGGTACGGGCGCTGCGCTCAGTGCCGCGACCTGCACCACGGCCACCACCGGTGGCGGTGCGGGCACCTGCTCGGTGACCCTGACGGCAACCACGGCGGGCAGTTACAACGTGACGGCTACCTTGGGGGGGACCAATGTGGGTGGAACGAACCCCGTGGTGGGCACCTTCACGGCCGGTGCTGCCACAGCGGGCAGCTCACGCGTGGCGATCAGCGCTGGCCCCAAGATCGCCAATGGCTCGGATGCCTACACGATCACGGCCAGTGCCTTGGACGCCAACGGCAACCTCAGCACCGGTGCCGCGAGCACCTTCAGCTTCAGCGCCCCGGGAGCCGGGGCAGCGCTCAGCGCCACCACCTGCACCACGGCCACGACCGGAGGCAACGCGGGCACCTGCTCGGTAAGCCTGACGGCCACGACGGCAGGCAGTTACTCGGTCACCGCCACCCTGGGCGGCGCCAACGTGGGCGGTACCAACCCGGTGGTGGGCAGCTTCACGGCGGGCGCGCCAACGGCCGGCGGGTCGCGTGTGGTGATCAGCAACGGCCCCAAGATCGCCAATGGCTCGGATGCCTACACGATCACGGTCACGGCCAACGATGCCAACGGCAACCTCAACACCAGTGCAGCGACGAGCTTCAGTTTCAGTGCCCCAGGCACCGGGGCGGCGCTGAGCGCGACCACCTGCACCACCGCGACCACCGGCGGCAGTGCGGGCACCTGCTCGGTCACCCTGACGGCGACCGCGACGGGCAGCTATGCCATCACGACCACCCAGGGCGGCACCAACGTGGGAGGTCCCAACCCGGTGGTGGGAACCTTCACGGCCGGCAGCGTCACGGCAGCGGGCGCCCGGGTGGCCATCAGCAGCGGCCCCAAGACGGCCAACGGCTCGGATGCCTATACCCTCACCGTCACGGCCAATGATGCCAATGGCAACCTGAACACCGGTGCGGCCACGACCTTCAACTTCAGCGCACCGGGCACCGGTGCGGCGCTCAGCGCCAACACCTGCACGACGGCCACCACAGGCGGTTCGGCCGGCACCTGCGCGGTCACTTTGACGGCGACCGTGGCCGGCAGCTATGCCATCACGGCCAGCCTGGGGGGCACGGCGGTGGGGAGCACCAACCCGGTCACGGGCGTGTTTGTGGCCGGTGCGGCCACGGCGGCCAGTTCGCGGGTGGCGATCAGCGCGGGCCCCAAGACCGCCAACGGGGTGGACGCCTACACCCTGACCGTGAGCGCCCTGGACGCCAACGGCAACCTCAGCAGTGGCAGCAACACCTTCACCTTCAGCGCCCCAGCGGCCGGGGCCAGCCTGAGCGCCAGCAGTTGCAGCACCACGGCGGGCGTGTGCTCGGTCATGCTGACAGCCACGGTGGCCGGCACGTATGCCATCACGGCCAGCCTGGGGGGCACGGCGGTGGGCGG
>NZ_JBWKWP010000042.1:0-3041 GCF_059422285.1 Curvibacter sp. GW821-FHT01G03 | reverse complement strand
GGGCGGTCTTCAGCGCTGCGGTGGCGGCCCCGAGGGGCGGGCCGGACGGCAGGCCAAGGCGCCCGATGTGCTGGAGCTGCTGGCATTGCTGCTGCCCGGAGGGCCCTCAGGCGGGCTGTCGCAGGTGCCGCTCAGGGTCTCGTTCTGGCGACCGGTGAAGCTGCAACTGGCGCCTGAGGCCTTGCCTTTGCAGGCGGCAACGGCCTCGGCTGGGGGGCCGCCACGCGGGGGGGCGCCCGCGCCGTCCGAGGGTTGTGCCTGCACAGTGCTGATGCAGGCCAGGCTGAGTGCCATGGGGAGCCAGATGGGGATGGGTTTCAAGGTGCATGTCCTCCGTGTTGAAGGCCTCATGCTGCCGGTGTCATGTGGCGCCTTGTTGGCTTGTGGATGGCTGGACGGTAAAGCGCAGGCGGTTTGAAAATCAGGCTGCGCAAGTCGGTTTTGATCGTTTGCTGGGACAGTGTGTGGTTATCATATGAATCAAATAAATTGATTCAAAAAATACAAAAAAACACGATAAATGAAATTCCATGTCGCGACCCGCACAGGGAGGCCATTGACCTCCCGCACGGGGGCAAGACCGCGATGAAATAGGCGTGCACGTCCTGGCCGTGCAAGGCATTTTTCTTTGTTCTTATGGTTACAGTTGATGTTGGCCGGCTCGCTTCGCGACCGTGCGGTACCGGCCCTGAATTGCGAGGAGTTGGCAGATGCGTGTACAGCAGGTGATCCTGACGACAACCCAAGATTGGGCCTCCTTGGAGGCTTTGCGCGCGCTGGACCCGGACGCCCTGCTGGTGTTCGGTGCAGTGTCCTGGTTTGAGCAAAGCGGCCTGTACCCGGCCCTGCGCGAGCGCTTCCCGCAGGCCCGCTTGCTCGGCTGTTCGACCGCCGGTGAAATTTCGCGCGATGGGGTCTCCTCGGGGGCCTGTGTGGTCACGGCCCTGAAGTTCGATCGCACCCGGCTGCGATGCATCACATTGCCGGTGCCCCGCATGGAGGACTCCTTCCCGACGGGCCAGGGCCTGGGCCAGGCGCTGGCGGCACCCGATCTGCAGGCCGTGCTGGTCTATGGCCCGGGCGTGGCCATCAACGGCAGTGCACTGGTGGCCGGTTTGACCCAGGGCCTGGGACGGCCGGTGCCGATCACGGGTGGCTTGGCCGGGGACGACGGTGCTTTCGAGCGCACCTGGGTGATGGGCGACGAAGGCGTGTCCGATCGCAATGCCGTGGCGCTGGGCCTGTATGGCAGCAGCCTGCTGTTGGGGCATGGTTCCTACGGCGGCTGGCTGCCTTTCGGGCCGGCCCGGCGGGTGACACGCGTGCAAGGCAACGTCTTGCAAGAGCTGGATGGCGAACCTGCTCTCACCATCTACAAACGCTATCTCGGTGACCATGCCAGGGGTTTGCCCGCCTCGGGCCTGCTGTTTCCATTTCTGATGGAAGACACCAGTTCCAGCGCGGGCGGTTTGATCCGGACCATCCTGGGGGTGGACGAGGTCACGGGCAGCTTGATTCTGGCCGGCGAAGTGCCGTTGGGGGCGCAGCTCAAGTTGATGCAGGCCAGTACCGATCGCCTGATCGATGGGGCTGAACACGCGGCCGAGGCCGCGCTGGCCCTGACGCCGCCGGCCGATGAGCTGGCCATTCTGGTGAGTTGTGTGGGGCGCAAGCTGGTCATGGGCAGCCGCGTTGATGATGAAGTGGAGGCGGTGGGCGATGTGCTGGGGCCGCGGCCCGTGCTGACAGGTTTCTATTCCAATGGCGAAATCTGTCCCGTGGGCGAAACAGGGCCCTGCCAACTGCACAACCAGACCATGACCATCACCACGATGGCTGAAGCATTGGAGATTTGATGCACCGTGGACTCCGGCGCCAACTGAAGCGCCAACTTGGAATCGATGACGAGCCGTCGTGGGAGGCCTGTCTGGCCCAGTTGCAGGGCTTGGCGACCGGCTTGCCTGCGCCGCTGGCACAGGTATTGAAGGGGCTGGGGCCTTTGATTCAGCAGGTAGACGAGGCCTATGATCAATACGAGCGGGATCTTGAGCTGCGCACCCGCAGCCTGATGCTGAGTTCTGACGAAATGGACGCCGCCAACCTGCGTCTGCGCCAAGAGCTTGCCAGCCGTGACCGGGCCATTGAATCGTTGCACACCACCGTGCGCAATCTGCTGCCCGACGTGGCGGATCAGGTCAATGTGGACATGAGCCTGGAGTCGCTGTCCTCGCTGCTGCTGGACCTGGTCTCTCAGCGGGAGGCCAGTCGGCGTGAGCGCGACAACCAGCAATTTGCGGTGGACCAGCATGCCATCGTCAGTGTCACCGACCTGAAAGGCGTGATCCTGCATGCCAACGACAAGTTCTGCGAGATCAGCGGCTATCGCCGTGACGAGTTGGTGGGGCGCAATCACCGCATCGTGAAATCGGGGCTGCACCCGGCATCGCTCTATGAGTCTTTGTGGCACACCATCTCCAGCGGCCAGGTCTGGAAGGGCGAGCTGTGCAATCGGGCCAAAGATGGCTCCATCTACTGGGTGTCGGCCACCATTGTTCCGTCACTCGATGCCGATGGAATGCCCTACCAGTACGTGGCGATCCGCACCGACATCACGCGCCGCAAGCAGATCGAAGCCTCGCTGGCCGAGGCTGCCAGCCGCCTGGAACTGGCTACCAGTTCGGCAGGCGTCGGGGTCTGGGGTTGGGACATCAACACCCACAAACTGTGGCTTGACCAGCAGATGGCCCGCCTGTTCCAGATTGATCTGGACCATTTCAGCGGCGACTACAAAGACCTGGCCCGTCGCCTGCATCCCGACGACCGTGAGGCGGTGGCCGAGGCCTTTGCCCAGGCCCTGCGCAATGGCAAGGGCATGCGCATCGAGTTCCGTGTGATCTGGGCCGATGGCAGCGAGCGTTACCTGCGCTGTGCCGCCACCCTCACACGCGACAGCGACGGGCGATTGGCCCAGATGGTCGGCGTCGACTTTGACATCACCAGTCTGCGGCTGGCCGAACTGGAGATGCGTGCGGCCAAAGAGC
>NZ_JBWKWP010000041.1:0-3238 GCF_059422285.1 Curvibacter sp. GW821-FHT01G03 | reverse complement strand
AACGCCAGCAGCTTGCCCATGTCGGCCTGGAACTTCAGCTCCGAGAACGACCACGTCGCCACCCCCACCGCCAGCGTGATGGCCGTGAAGATCGTGGCCGTGCCCACCTCCAGGATCGAGTGCTCCAGCGCCTTCACGATCGGCTGCCCCTGCGACAGGTGCAGCTGCAGTCGGTTGTAGATGTAGAACGCATAGTCCACCCCAATGCCCACCGCCAGCACCATCACCGGCAAGGTGGCCACCGTCAGGCCAATGTCCAGCTCCTTCATGAACCAGTAGCCGATGAAGGTGCCCACCGTCAGCGGCAGGCAGCACGCCAGCACCGCCCTGAAGTCTCGGTACACCAAAAACACCAGGATCACGATGGCCGCGTACACGTACAGCATCATCGGCAGCTCGCTCTTCTCCACCTCGTCGTTGATGGCCGCCAGCACCCCCGCGTTGCCCGAGGCCAGGCGGATCTGCACGCCTTCGCCTGGCCCGTCACCCGGGTTGGCCTTCTTGAAGGCCTCCACCGCCGCAATCACCCGGTTGATGGTGGCAGCCTTGTGGTCGGTCAGGAACAGGTGCACCGCCGTCATGCTGCAGTCTTTGCGCATGGTGCCGCGGATGCGCCCGATCTCGGTGGCCAGCGCCGCGTAGTTGCCCGGGTCGATGGGCACCACGCTCATCTTGGGGTTGCCTTCGTTGTAGCCCTCGTTGTACAGCCGCATCTGGCCCGAGAACGAGGACACCGACAGCACCCCCTGCACGGGCTGCAGCGCCCAGGTGAAGCGGTCCTGGTACAGGCCCAGGTTCACGTTCTCGCACAGGCTGGCGGCCTCGGGGCTGCCTTCTTTGGCGGTGCTCTCAAAGACCACGGTGAGCCAATCGAGCCCGGTGTCAAAGTTGCTTGAGATGGACACCGCGTCACGGTTGAAGCGGGCCTCGGGGCGCAGCTCAGGCGCGCCGGGCTGGGTGGTGCCCACCACGCGCCCCTGGCCTTCGACCACGGCCACCGCAAAGAGGGCGCCCACCACCAGCAGGCACACCGCGGCGTTGCGCGGCTCGGCCACCCGCGCCAGCGTGCGCAGCCAGCCCGAGCGGGCCTCGCGCTTGAGCATGGCGCGGTCAGCGTAGGCCTTGCTCACGTTGAAGAACGAGGCCGCCACCGGCAGCATCACCAGGTTGGTGATGATCTTGAACGCCACCCCCAGTGACGCGGTGATGGCCAGCTCGCGCACCATCGGGATGGGGATCATCACCAGGGTCACAAAGCTCACAAAGGCCGTCACCAACGCCAGCGTGCCCGGGATCAGCAGCCCGGTGAAGCTGCCCCGGCAGGCCTCGTAGCAGCTCTTGCCGTGCGAGATCTCGCGCACGATGAAGTTGATTTGCTGCACCCCGTGCGACACGCCAATGGCAAACACCAGAAACGGCACCAGCACGCCCAGCGGGTCCAGCCCGTAGCCCAGCAGGTGCAGCGCACCAAACTGCCACACCAGCGAGGTGAGCGAGCACACGATGGGCAGCACGGTGAAGCGCAGCGAGTGGCAGTACCAGTACACGGCCGCGGCCGTCAGCAGCAGCGCGATGACGCAAAACTCAAGCACCGCCGAGGCGCCGTCGGCGATGTCGCCGATCTGTTTGGCAAAGCCGATGATCTGCACCTCAAAGTTCGCGTCTTCGAACTTCTGGCGGATCTGGGCTTCGAGCACTCGGTTGTAGGCCACGTAGTCGACCTTCTTGCCCTCGCGGTCGTACTCGATGATCTCGGCGGTGACCATGGCCGAGCTCTCGTCGCGCGAGACCAGGGTGCCGATGAAGCCGCCGCGCGCGGTGGCCTCGCGGATCTTCTTGACGGTGGCCTCGTCGAGCTGGCCCGGGGAGATGGTGCCGTCGATCAGCGGGTCGGCCCGAAAGCCCTCTTCGGTGATCTCGTTGACAAAGCTGTTGGGCGTCCACAGCGATTGAACGCCCAGGCGCTCGATGCTGGGCAGGAACACCACGCCCTGGGTCACCTCGTAGAGCTTTTGCAGGCCCGCCACCGTGAAGATGCTGCCCTGGCGGGCCTTGACGACGATGTTGAGCCGGTTGGCGCCCAGCACGTCGGCGCGGTACTTCTGGAAGGTCTGGATGTAGGGGTGGTCGCTGGGCATCTGCTTCTCAAAGCCCGCGTCCATGCGCAGTTGCAGCGCAAAGAAGGCCATCAAAGCGGTCAGCGCCAGCAGCAGGCCCAACGTGGCGCGGCGGTACAGGAAGAAGAAGCGCTCAAGGCCTCCGACCCATTGGTTCAACATAAGGTATGGCCTCAGGCTATCTGCTCAGGCAGAGCGGAAGAGAAAACACGAACAAGAGAAATTGAAAAAAGGCCATCGCCCACCCAGGGCAGGCCCCGGGGGGCGATGGCCGTGAAGGCGGGGGTATCAACCCCCCCGCCACCCTTCTCGGAGAAAGAAGAGAAAAACACGGAGTCCATCCAAAGCCTCAGCGGGCCTCAGAAGTTGCGCGAGGCGTACACGCCCACGAAGTTGCGGTCACGCAGGGGCTGGTCGTACACCGTCTTGCCGCCCCAGAAGGCCGCGTAGTTGACGCCAAACTGCCAGGTCGCCGGGTTCTGGATGAAGCTCACGATCAGGTTGACCGAGCTGGCCCCCTGCATGAAGGTGGCCGCCGTGTTGGGCGTGCGCCCCGACAGCGCCCTGAAGTACGCCACCTCGGGCACCACCTGCCAGCCCTTGAGCAGCTTGCCGTCGTACACCCAGCTGTAGTCCAGGCTGATGCCCGAGGAGTTGCGCGTGCCCGCCGCGATCTGCGCGGCACTGGCCGAGTATTGCTGGCCCCAGTTGTAGCCCCCAGCCGAGACCAGCTCGCCGTTGTAGCTCGACTTCAGGCCCGGGTAGCGGATCAGCACCAGCTCGCCCATGAAGGTGCCGGTGTCCGCGCCCAGGAAATCAAGAATGGGCTTGGAGTTGGACTGGGTCTGGCTGTAGATGCCGGTCAGGTGCCACTGGTAGCGCTTCTCGTCCACCCAGCAGTTGCCGCCGTTGCCGGCGCAACCGTCCACCGACGAATTGAGCGCCACCGCATCACGCGGACGGTACGACAGCTCGGTGCCGATGGCCCAGTCGCCCAGCGGGAAGTTGGCGCTGACGCCATACAGGCGGCGGTTTTGCGCATAGGTCCAGCCCACCAGGCCGCTGCCATTGATGTTGGACGAGAACTGCGGCGCCTTGTCGTGGTAGTTCAGGGCGTACAG
>NZ_JBWKWP010000040.1:0-3245 GCF_059422285.1 Curvibacter sp. GW821-FHT01G03 | reverse complement strand
CGGTGCGGGCCTGGATCAGGGCCTGCTCGTCGCGCTTGCTCTCGGTGATGTCGGTCTCAATGGCCATGAAGCCCTGCAAGACCCCGGCGCTGTCGCGCAGATCGTTGCAGCTGATGTCGATCCAGTAGGGCGCGCCCGATTTCGCATAGTTGAGCAGATCGACCCGAAAGCCATGCCCGGCCCGCAGCGAGCGGCGCATGTGGGCCACCGTGCCCAGGTCGGTGTCAGCCCCTTGCAGGAAATGCCCCGGTCGCAGGCCGCGCACCTCCTCCAGGCGGTAGCCGGTGATGCGGGTGAAACCATCGTTGACCCAGTCGATCTCGCCCCGGGCGTTGGTGATGATCACGCCATTGGTGGTTTCACTCGCGACCCGGGACAAGCGGGTCAGTTCGCGCTGGATGCGCGTGTTCTCGGCCTGGATGCGAGCCGCTTCGATGAGCTGGCCGATGGTCACCAGCAAGGGCCGCAAAAAATCCGTCAGACCTGCCTCATAGGTGCTGCGAAGCTTGCCCACCCCCAGCAGCGCCACCAGGTCTCCGCCATGGTGGATAGGCACGGCCAGAAAAGCACTGAGCCGGGCGTCGCCCCAGACCAGTTCATCCGCGGCTGTGGTCCCTTGCTCCTGCAGCAGGGGTTGACCGTCCGACAGCACGCTGGCAAACACCCGCTGCAGGCTCTTCAGGTCTTCACTGAAGGGGTCGGCCTCCAGGGCGACGTCCATGGACTGAGTGGACGGCGCGTGGCTTTGCAGGCCATGGATGGCCTGGATCTGCAGGCTCGGGAAGTCATCGCCCAGCTTGTAGACCTCGCCCAGAAAGCCGACATCGCTTTCGGTGAGTTCCAGCAACTGGCTCAGCAGGTTCTCAAACACCGAAGAGCGGTCGGCATCGCGGATGAACAAGGCCTGGGTGTCAACCAGGACCTCGCCCAGATAGCGCGCGCGCTGCAAGGCCTCGGTGCGTTCGCGCAAGACCTGCTGATTGACCTCTTGCTCCACCAGGTCGGCCAGATCGCGCAGGGTGCGCCGCTGCTCGGGGTTGAGCAGGCGAGGCTCATCGTGGATCACGCACAGCGAGCCCAGGCGCAGGCCCTCGGGCGAATGCAGGGGAGCCCCTGCGTAGAAGCGGACGTGCGGCGGCCCCAGCACCAGGGGGTTGTCGGCGAAACGCGGGTCCAGCAAGGCGTCGGGCACTTCAAAGATGTCAGACTGCAAAATGGTGTGCCCGCAGAAGGACACGTCACGCGACGTGGCGCTGGCATCCAGCCCATCGCAGGATTTGAACCATTGGCGGTCACTGTCGACCAGCGACACCACGGCGATCTTCACGCCCAGCAACAGGCGGGCCAGGCGGGTGAGCCGGTCAAAACGCTCTTCGCGGGGCGTGTCGAGCAGGCCCGTGTCGCGCAGGGCAGCCAGCCGCAAGGTCTCGTCAGGGGGTAAGGCAGGAGCTTGCATGGAAACAACCAGTCATGTCGGGACGCGCGCACCTGGCCACCAGGTCGCGTTGAAAAGGCGTCGAAGCCGGAGCGCAGGACAGCATCATGATTCCGCCGCGCCGCGCAAGGCCTGCAAGGCCGCCGGAAAATCAAAGCCACGGATGCCCGCCTCCAGGGCACGGTAAGCGCTGCCAAGCTCGCGCTTGAACACTTCGGTGTGCTGCGCCAGCAGCTCGGCCGCGTCGGGATCGTCGTCGGCCAGCAGCGCGTCGAGTTGCTGCAGGAGTTGAAGGCGCTGCTGACGGGCCGCTTCGTCAGCGACCGGTGCCGATGCTGGTACGGGTGCGGCAGCCGGCGCCGCTGGAGCCGCTGGCGACAGCTGCGATTCGATCCCGTGCACCACCACGGTCAACTGCGACTTGAGTCGCCCGGTCAGTTCGAGGGCGGCGTCGGGATCCAAACGTTCGCTCACAAGCTCGTCGAGTTCGGTGGCCAGTTGTTGCAACCCGGTCGCGCCAATGTTGCCGGCCACGCCCTTGAGGGTGTGGGCCAGGATTTCGGCCCGCTCCCAGTCGCGCTGATCCAGGGCCTGCAGGATCTGATCAGGCACATCGCGCTGACCACTGACAAACTTGCGCAGCAGCGACAGGTAAAGCGGGATGCTTCCGATCACGCGGCGCAGGCCCTGCCCCACATCGAGGCCCGGGATCTGCAGCACCGCCCGATCCAGCAGCGAAGGGGCTTCGGTGGCACCGCTGCCCCCCGCCGAGGTGGGGGCAGCGGTCGAGGCCCGATCGTCAGTGTCTGTGCCCTCCCCCGCCCCCGATTTGTCTGGAATCCAGCGCAGTAGCACGCGCCCCAGTTCTTCGGGCTCAATGGGTTTGGTCACGAAATCGACCATGCCGGCCTGCAGGCAGCGTTCGCGGTCGCTGTCTCGCGCATTGGCCGTCATGGCCACGATCGGAATGTGCTGCCACTCTTCGCGCTGGCGAATGGCCTGGGTGGCGGTGATGCCATCCATGACCGGCATCTGCATGTCCATGAGCACCAGGTCATAGGGGTTCTGGGCCACCTTGTCGAGGGCGATCTGCCCGTTGCCAGCGATGTCGACCATCAGGCCCGCGAGCCGCAGAATGCCCGCCGCCACCTCCTGGTTGAGGTCGTTGTCCTCGACCAGCAGGACGCGAGCACCGCGCACCGGCAACAGGTCCTGGCTGGTGCCGGCCCAATGGGCCTGGGCCCGGCGCTGGCGCCGACGCGCGCCACCCGGTGAGCCGAGCAGGCTGATCAGGGTGTCAAACAACAGGGACGGATTGATGGGCTTGACGATGAGGGCATCAATGCCGGCCTCGCGCGCAGCGGGCCGCAGATCTTCACGCCCATGCCCACCCACCAGCACCAGGCGAGGCGTGCCGGCACGGCCCTGTGCCCGGATCTGGCGCGCCAGGTCAATACCGGCCACGTCCGGCATTTTCCAGTCGAGAAAGGCCAGATCGATGTTGCTGTCCGGGCTACTCTGGCCCAACAAGGCCAGGGCCTCGGTGGCCGTGCCCGCCTGAAGCACCTGAAAGCTCAATGTGGTGAGCTGCTGACTGAGCAGCGCGCGGGCGCGGGGGTTGTCGTCCACCACCAGCACCCGCTTGCCACGCACGTCGGGCAGCGGCTCATGCAGCACCGGCAACTGCGTGGATTTGCGCAGGCGGGCGGTGACCCAGAAGGTGGACCCTTGGCCCAGCTCGCTCTCCACCCCCACCTCGCCGCCCATCAGCGCCGCCAGCCGCTTGCTGATCGCCAGCCCCAGCCCCGTA
>NZ_JBWKWP010000039.1:0-3259 GCF_059422285.1 Curvibacter sp. GW821-FHT01G03 | reverse complement strand
CGCCGTGGGCGGCGCCATGGACCTGGCGATTGGCGCCAAGCAGACCTGGGTCATGATGGACCTGCTGAGCAAGTCGGGCCAGAGCAAGGTGGTGGCGCAGTGCACCTACCCCTTGACCGGGGTGGGCTGCGTGAAGCGCATCTACACCGACCTGGCCACACTCGAGTGCACCCCTTGGGGTCTGCAATTGATCGACCGGGTCGATGGCCTGAGCCACGCCGAACTTGAGGCCCGGGTCGGCCTGCCGATCCGTGGCTGAGGCACCGCAAAGTCAAACCCCTTGAGCCAACCCCATGGCCCAGCCTCATCCCCCCACCACCGAGGCCTCGGCCACCCTGGCCAAGGGCCTGCGCATCCTCAGCGAATTTGCGGCTTGCGAGAGCCTGGGCAACGGCGATCTGGCCGGGCGCACCCAGTTGCCCAAGGCCACCATCTCGCGCATGACCTCGACCCTGCATGCCCTGGGCTACCTGCGCTGGGACGACGGCACACGCAAGTTCAGCATGGGCGAGCGCCTGCTGTGCATGGGTGCCAGCATCCAGCAGCGGCTGGGACTGGGCCCCGAGACCGACTGGCGGCTGCAGCAATGGGCCCAGGCCCAACACTGCGAGGTGCTGGTAAGCCGGCTTGAGCACGAACGCGTGCTGTGCCTCAAGGCCTATGGCCCCCGGCCAGTCACGGCAGCGGGGCCGTCCCAGGTTCGGGCCGGCGACGCGCTGCCGCTGTGGCACAGCTCGGCCGGCCTGCTGCACTGCATCACGGGTCCTCTGGCCACCCGCACCCGGCTGCTGGCCCAATTGCACCAACAGCCCGAGGCCCAGCAGACGTTGGCGCGCGAGCACATTGCAGCCGCCTACCGGAGCTTTCAGCAGCAGGGATTCATCCGGCTGGAGGAAGACTGGCGTCCCGGCACGGTGGGCTTGAGTTTTCCGGCTCGATTATGTGAGCAGTCCACCTTCCTCAGTATTACCTTGCTATTTGACAGACCAGAAAATATCAATCCGATTTGGATTGATGATTTCATGAATACCTTTCAAACGACAAGCCAGCGCCGACCACCCGGGCCATCCGACAAGCCCGGATTCATTGGGCCTTGAAGACTTTCAAGCCCATCTCGGTGCGCCATTCGAGCGATCGAATGGCATTTTCAGTCCTGTTCCAACTGATGGAACGAAAGCCGATCAAGGCTCCACATACAGCGCCAAAGATAATCCGCCATCCATAATCAAATGGCTTCGGCAATTCATTATCTTTACCAATAATCAGGAGACCTGTTTTGAAACGCTTCCACCCCACCCCCTGGTTGATGCTGGCCGGCCTCGGCTTCAGCGGCTTGGCTCAGGCCCAGTCCTCGGTCACCTTGTTCGGCATCGTCGACGCCGGTTATGAAAGTGTGCGCACCGCCTCCGGCCGGGTCTCGGGCCTGGCCCCCTCGGGCAACAGTGCCAGCCGCCTGGGCTTCAGGGGCACTGAAGACCTGGGCGGCGGCCTGAGCGCCAGTTTCTGGCTGGAGGCCGCACTGGCCATCAACAGTGGCATCAGCAATTCAGGCACCTCGCCCAACAACCAGAACGGGGTGGCCTCGAACGTGGCCGGCGGGGGCCTGACCTTCGGCCGGCGTGCCACGCTGAGCCTGAACAGCGCGGCCGGCGAACTGCGCCTGGGCCGCGACTACGTGCCTACCTTCTGGAACCTGGCCGTGTTCGACCCCTTCGGCGTGGCCGGCGTGGGCACCCTGATCGCCACCTACGCGGCCCTGGGCGCCTCGGGCGGAGGCAGCGGCGCCACCTCGGTGCGCTCGTCCAATTCGATCAGCTACTTTCTGCCGGCCAGCCTGGGTGGGCTGTATGGCCAGGCCAGCTACGCCTTCGGCAACAACGCCGACACGGCGTCCGCCACGGCCTACGGCAGCAGCAACGTGAACATCAAGGACAACGGCAACTACGCTGGCGCCCGCGTGGGCTATGCGGCGGGGCCTGTGAACGTGGCGGCGGCCTACGGCCGACGCAGCTACCAGGCGGGCACCAACAGCACGGCCAACCTGCTGGGCATGCCCGTCACCGGAGGCAACTACACCGACACCAACCTGGGCGGCTCCTACGATTTCGGGGCACTCAAGCTGATGGGTACCATGACCCGCCAGCAGGTCGCCGACGTGGGCAGCCTGGGCAACACCGCCTCGATCAAGGGCTGGTCGCTGGCCTTCAACGCCCCCGTAGGTGCCGGCAACTGGATCGCCCAGTACGGTGCCTTGAAAGTGGGCGGCGCCCGCGCAGACAAATGGGCTGTGGGCTACGTGCACAACCTGTCCAAGCGCACCGCGCTGTACACCACCTGGGCGCATGTGGGCAACCAGGGCGGTGCATCGATGACAGCCGGCTCGTTCAGCGGCGGCTCGCTGGTGCCGGCAGGCACGGCCAGCAGCAATGCCAATGGCAGCTCGACCGGGTTCGACCTGGGCATCCGCACCACCTTCTGAGCCCACCGGGCATGCCGCCACACCGAAGGCCGGCACCGCGACTTTCTCCAAGCCCCCTGCCGGCCCCGAGCTGGCCTGGGCTTTTCCCGGCCTTGCGGCCGGATTTTTTCACACGCAGCCGCCTTATCCAATGTCAGTCGGGCACCGGCCGGAAAGGGCTTGCTCCCTGCTTTTCTTGACAGCCAAACTGTTAACGTTACCATTCTGCTTGTGAAATCTGAATGCGCTTAAGCAATTGGCTTTCTTCTGCTTGGCGTGTCAACCCAGAATGACAACGTTTTCTAGTGAATCCCCAAGATGACCTCAAGCCCCGCCACCCCTCTGTACATCACCATGCACGCGCTCGACAACGTGGCCATTGTGGTCAACGATGGGGGCCTGCCCGCGGGCACCCGCTTTGCCTCGGGCCTGGTGCTGCGCGAGAAAGTGCCGCAGGCCCACAAGGTGGCCCTGGTGGACATTGGCCAGGGTGAGGCTGTACGCCGCTACAACGTGCCGATCGGCTATGCCTTGCAGGCCATCCCGGCCGGCAGTTGGGTGCACGAAGGGCTGTTGAAGATGCCAGCGGCCCGTGAACTGCAAGGCCTGCCCATGGCCACGGTGAAACCCGCCCCGTTGCCGCCGCTGACGGGCTACACCTTCGAGGGCTACCGCAACGCCGATGGCTCGGTGGGCACGCGCAACATCCTGGCCGTCACCCAGACCGTGCAGTGCGTGGCCGGCGTCACCGACTTTGCCGTGCAGCGCATCAAGGCCGAGCTGCTGCCGCGCTACCCCCAT
>NZ_JBWKWP010000038.1:0-5790 GCF_059422285.1 Curvibacter sp. GW821-FHT01G03 | reverse complement strand
GTGGTTTGAGAAGTTTTCTGGTTTTGAGTTTGCTGCTGTAAAAAGCGATGTATAATTCGAGGCTCTGCTGAAAGCGGTGGTTGCCAGATGGTGATGCTGCTGAGGTAGAAAAGAAAAAAAGTTTTGCCAGTTACTTAAAAACTGTGCTAAGATAGAGGGCTTCGCTGATCGCAGCGAGCTGAAGCGAAAAGAAGAGATTCTGAGTAGTTTGATCCTTAAAAATATACAGCCGATAAGCGTGG
The DNA here is from genome assembly GCF_059422285.1 of Curvibacter sp. GW821-FHT01G03. NCBI lineage: Bacteria > Pseudomonadati > Pseudomonadota > Betaproteobacteria > Burkholderiales > Comamonadaceae > Curvibacter > Curvibacter sp. GW821-FHT01G03. Next base: position 5,548 of record NZ_JBWKWP010000038.1, on the reverse strand, counting down.
GTGTTTGAAGGCGATTGCCAAGTTCTTTGGAACTAGTGCTTAGCACTTTAAACACTCATGAGAATAGAAGTGAAGTTCACTTCAATTCCGTTTTTATGAGTAATGCGTGGCAGCGATGTCATGCGAAAAATTCAAGATCGAACTGTAGAGTTTGATCCTGGCTCAGATTGAACGCTGGCGGCATGCCTTACACATGCAAGTCGAACGGCAGCACGGGAGCAATCCTGGTGGCGAGTGGCGAACGGGTGAGTAAAGTATCGGAACGTGCCCAGTCGTGGGGGATAACGTAGCGAAAGTTACGCTAATACCGCATACGATCTACGGATGAAAGCGGGGGATCGCAAGACCTCGCGCGATTGGAGCGGCTGATATCAGATTAGGTAGTTGGTGGGGTAAAGGCTCACCAAGCCGACGATCTGTAGCTGGTCTGAGAGGACGACCAGCCACACTGGGACTGAGACACGGCCCAGACTCCTACGGGAGGCAGCAGTGGGGAATTTTGGACAATGGGCGCAAGCCTGATCCAGCCATGCCGCGTGCAGGATGAAGGCCTTCGGGTTGTAAACTGCTTTTGTACGGAACGAAAAGGTTTGGCCTAATAAGCTGGACCCATGACGGTACCGTAAGAATAAGCACCGGCTAACTACGTGCCAGCAGCCGCGGTAATACGTAGGGTGCGAGCGTTAATCGGAATTACTGGGCGTAAAGCGTGCGCAGGCGGTTATGTAAGACAGATGTGAAATCCCCGGGCTCAACCTGGGAACTGCATTAGTGACTGCATAGCTGGAGTACGGCAGAGGGGGATGGAATTCCGCGTGTAGCAGTGAAATGCGTAGATATGCGGAGGAACACCGATGGCGAAGGCAATCCCCTGGGCCTGTACTGACGCTCATGCACGAAAGCGTGGGGAGCAAACAGGATTAGATACCCTGGTAGTCCACGCCCTAAACGATGTCAACTGGTTGTTGGGTCTTCACTGACTCAGTAACGAAGCTAACGCGTGAAGTTGACCGCCTGGGGAGTACGGCCGCAAGGTTGAAACTCAAAGGAATTGACGGGGACCCGCACAAGCGGTGGATGATGTGGTTTAATTCGATGCAACGCGAAAAACCTTACCCACCTTTGACATGTACGGAAGTTACCAGAGATGGTTTCGTGCTCGAAAGAGAACCGTAACACAGGTGCTGCATGGCTGTCGTCAGCTCGTGTCGTGAGATGTTGGGTTAAGTCCCGCAACGAGCGCAACCCTTGTCATTAGTTGCTACGAAAGGGCACTCTAATGAGACTGCCGGTGACAAACCGGAGGAAGGTGGGGATGACGTCAAGTCCTCATGGCCCTTATAGGTGGGGCTACACACGTCATACAATGGCTGGTACAGAGGGTTGCCAACCCGCGAGGGGGAGCTAATCCCATAAAACCAGTCGTAGTCCGGATCGCAGTCTGCAACTCGACTGCGTGAAGTCGGAATCGCTAGTAATCGCGGATCAGAATGTCGCGGTGAATACGTTCCCGGGTCTTGTACACACCGCCCGTCACACCATGGGAGCGGGTTCTGCCAGAAGTAGTTAGCCTAACCGCAAGGAGGGCGATTACCACGGCAGGGTTCGTGACTGGGGTGAAGTCGTAACAAGGTAGCCGTATCGGAAGGTGCGGCTGGATCACCTCCTTTCTGGAAAATTTGCAATTTAATTTGAACACCCACACTTATCGGTTGTTGGAACAGTCTGCTGAGCTGCGAGAGCGGTGAAGTGGAATGGGTCTGTAGCTCAGCTGGTTAGAGCACCGTCTTGATAAGGCGGGGGTCGTTGGTTCGAGCCCAACTAGACCCACCAAGATTCCAATGTCTGGTTGTGGGGATCCCGGGGGATTAGCTCAGCTGGGAGAGCACCTGCTTTGCAAGCAGGGGGTCGTCGGTTCGATCCCGTCATCCTCCACCAATGAATGAAGATGGTTGATTGAAGAGTGTTTCAATAACAAAGCGACTTGATGGTGAATCAGGTTGTTTTGTTATTGATTGCGATAGTGCGATTGATGAGGTGGTTGTTGAAAGACGATTGCCACGGCTGTTCTTTAAAAATTCATAGAGTCGAATCAGAGTTGTCAGAGGAAACTGCACATTCGTAAAGGTTTAGTGCAGACCGTGCCTCTGGCGACAATTTTTTGATTGCGTCAAAACGAATATTCAATGGTTTGTACGGTGAGAGCTGTATGAAGTTGAAATTCAGTAATGACGAATCTTCTTGAAAGTGGTCAGCGATGACTGTGATCGAGGAGTATTCACATTACGGCATAACGCGTCAGGTGAAAGACCTGACATCAGTCCTTGAAATAGATGGAGATGTTTTTAGAGTTGAAAGATTCTTGAGACGTCAAAGTTATAGGGTCAAGTGACTAAGAGCATGTGGTGGATGCCTTGGCGATGATAGGCGACGAAGGACGTGATAGCCTGCGAAAAGCTTCGGGGAGCTGGCAAATTAGCTTTGATCCGGAGATATCCGAATGGGGAAACCCACCGAAAGGTATCGCATGATGAATACATAGTCATGCGAGGCGAACCGGGTGAACTGAAACATCTCAGTAGCTCGAGGAAAAGACATCAACCGAGATTCCGAAAGTAGTGGCGAGCGAAATCGGAGAAGCCTGCTAGTGATAGCTACGAACTTAACAGAACGACTTGGAAAGGTCGACCACAGTGGGTGATAGTCCCGTATGTGAAAAGATCGTGGTGGTACTGAGCTAGCGAAAAGTAGGGCGGGACACGAGAAATCCTGTCTGAATATGGGGGGACCATCCTCCAAGGCTAAATACTCATCATCGACCGATAGTGAACTAGTACCGTGAGGGAAAGGCGAAAAGAACCCCGGGAGGGGAGTGAAATAGATCCTGAAACCGCATGCTTACAAAAAGTAGGAGCCCGCAAGGGTGACTGCGTACCTTTTGTATAATGGGTCAGCGACTTACATTCAGTGGCAAGGTTAACCGAATAGGGAAGCCGTAGAGAAATCGAGTCCGAATAGGGCGTTCAGTCGCTGGGTGTAGACCCGAAACCAAGTGATCTATCCATGGCCAGGATGAAGGTGCCGTAACAGGTACTGGAGGTCCGAACCGACTAGTGTTGCAAAACTAGCGGATGAGCTGTGGATAGGGGTGAAAGGCTAAACAAACTTGGAAATAGCTGGTTCTCTCCGAAAACTATTTAGGTAGTGCCTCAAGTATTACCGTCGGGGGTAGAGCACTGTTTAGGCTAGGGGGTCATGGCGACTTACCAAACCTATGCAAACTCCGAATACCGACGAGTACAGCTTGGGAGACAGAGCACCGGGTGCTAACGTCCGGACTCAAGAGGGAAACAACCCAGACCGCCAGCTAAGGTCCCTAAAATTGGCTAAGTGGGAAACGAAGTGGGAAGGCTAAAACAGTCAGGATGTTGGCTTAGAAGCAGCCATCATTTAAAGAAAGCGTAATAGCTCACTGATCGAGTCGTCCTGCGCGGAAGATGTAACGGGGCTAAGCCAGTTACCGAAGCTGCGGATTTGCAATTTATTGCAAGTGGTAGGAGAGCGTTCTGTAAGCCTGTGAAGGTGGGTTGTGAAGCCTGCTGGAGGTATCAGAAGTGCGAATGCTGACATGAGTAGCGTTAAAGCGGGTGAAAAGCCCGCTCGCCGTAAGCGCAAGGTTTTCTACGCAACGTTCATCGGCGTAGAGTGAGTCGGCCCCTAAGGCGAGGCAGAGATGCGTAGTTGATGGGAAACAGGTCAATATTCCTGTACCGATGTGTAGTGCGATGTGGGGACGGAGAAGGTTAACTCAGCCAACTGTTGGATATGTTGGTTCAAGCTTGTAGTCGTGCCTGGTAGGCAAATCCGCCGGGCTTAGATGAGGAGTGATAACGAGGCTGCTTGCAGCCGAAGTGAGTGATACCCTGCTTCCAGGAAAAGCCACTAAGCTTCAGCTACACACGACCGTACCGCAAACCGACACTGGTGCGCGAGATGAGTATTCTAAGGCGCTTGAGAGAACTCAGGAGAAGGAACTCGGCAAATTGATACCGTAACTTCGGGAGAAGGTATGCCCCAAGTAGGTGAACTCGTACAGAGGGAGCTCAAAGGGGTTGCAAAAAATCGGTGGCTGCGACTGTTTAATAAAAACACAGCACTCTGCAAACACGAAAGTGGACGTATAGGGTGTGACGCCTGCCCGGTGCTGGAAGATTAAATGATGGGGTGCAAGCTCTTGATTGAAGTCCCAGTAAACGGCGGCCGTAACTATAACGGTCCTAAGGTAGCGAAATTCCTTGTCGGGTAAGTTCCGACCTGCACGAATGGCGTAACGATGGCCACACTGTCTCCTCCTGAGACTCAGCGAAGTTGAAATGTTTGTGATGATGCAATCTCCCCGCGGAAAGACGGAAAGACCCCATGAACCTTTACTGTAGCTTTGTATTGGACTTTGAACAGATCTGTGTAGGATAGGTGGGAGGCTTTGAAGTGAGGACGCTAGTTCTCATGGAGCCAACGTTGAAATACCACCCTGGTGTGTTTGAGGTTCTAACCTAGGTCCCTTATCGGGATCGGGGACAGTGCATGGTAGGCAGTTTGACTGGGGCGGTCTCCTCCCAAAGTGTAACGGAGGAGTTCGAAGGTACGCTAGGTACGGTCGGACATCGTGCTAATAGTGCAATGGCATAAGCGTGCTTAACTGCGAGACTGACAAGTCGAGCAGATGCGAAAGCAGGACATAGTGATCCGGTGGTTCTGTATGGAAGGGCCATCGCTCAACGGATAAAAGGTACTCTGGGGATAACAGGCTGATACCGCCCAAGAGTTCATATCGACGGCGGTGTTTGGCACCTCGATGTCGGCTCATCTCATCCTGGGGCTGTAGCCGGTCCCAAGGGTATGGCTGTTCGCCATTTAAAGAGGTACGTGAGCTGGGTTTAAAACGTCGTGAGACAGTTTGGTCCCTATCTTCCGTGGGCGCTGCAGATTTGAGGAAGCCTGCTCCTAGTACGAGAGGACCGGAGTGGACACACCTCTGGTGTATCGGTTGTCACGCCAGTGGCATTGCCGAGTAGCTATGTGTGGAAGAGATAACCGCTGAAAGCATCTAAGCGGGAAACTCGTTTCAAGATGAGATCTGCCGGGGGCTTGACCCCCCTAAAGAGTCGTTCAAGACCAGGACGTTGATAGGTCAGGTGTGGAAGCGCAGTAATGCGTTAAGCTAACTGATACTAATTGCTCGTGCGGCTTGACCCTATAACTTTGAATCCAATTCAAAGTCTGGTTATGCCAAGACGCAATACAAAAAATAAAATCTGATTCCAAACTCTATGAATTCGCCGGGCTGTTGAGCAACAACAGTCCAGCACCAAGTTATGCCTGATGACCATAGCGAGTTGGTCCCACTCCTTCCCATCCCGAACAGGACAGTGAAACAACTCCGCGCCGATGATAGTGCGGGTTCCCGTGTGAAAGTAGGTCATCGTCAGGCTCTTACAGCCCTCAAAACCCCCTCCAGGAAACTGGCGGGGGTTTTGTCTTTGGGGCT
>NZ_JBWKWP010000037.1:0-13131 GCF_059422285.1 Curvibacter sp. GW821-FHT01G03 | reverse complement strand
CGCCGTGAAGGTGCCCACCACCGGGTTGGTGCCCCCGACATTGGTTCCGCCCAGGGTGGCGGTGACCGAATAGCTGCCCGCGCTGGTCGCCGTCAGGCTCACCGAGCAGGTGCCCGCGCTGCCACCCGTGGTGGTCGTGGTACAGGTCGCCGCACTGAGGGCCGCCCCGGCGCCCGGCGCACTGAAGTTGAAGCTTGTTGCGCTGCTGGTGTTGAGGTTGCCGTTGGCGTCCAGCGCACTGGCCGTGATGGTGTAGGCATCCGCACCATTCGCCAGCTTCGGGCCGCTGCTGATGGCCACCCGGGCCGAAGAGGCCACGACGGCACCCGCCGTGAAAGTGCCCACCACCGGGTTGGTGCCGCCCACATTGGTGCCGCCCAGGGTGGCCGTGACCGAATAGCTGCCCGCGCTGGTCGCCGTCAGGCTCACCGAGCAGGTGCCCGCGCTACCACCCGTGGTCGCCGTGGTGCAGGTGGCCGCGCTCAGGGCGGCCCCGGTGCCGGGTGCGCTGAAAGTGAAGGTGGCCGCCGCGCTGGTGTTGAGGTTGCCATTGGCGTCGTTGGCGCTGGCCGTGATCGTGTAGGCATCGGCCCCATTGGCCACCTTGGGGCCGCTGCTGATCGAAATGCGTGACCCGGCTGCCGTGGTGGCTCCGGCCGTGAAGGCACCCACCACCGGGTTGGTGCCACCCACATTGCTGCCGCCCAGGGTGGCGGTCACGCTGTAGCTGCCCGCCGTGGTCGCGGTCAAGGTGACCGAGCAGGTGCCCGCGCTGCCACCCGTGGTGGCTGTGGTGCAGGTGCCTGCGCTGAGGGCCGCGCCCGTGCCCGGGGCGCTGAAGCTGAAGGTGGCCGCCGCGCTGGTGTTGAGGTTGCCATTGGCGTCCAGGGCACTGGCCGTGATCGTGTAGGCATCACTGCCATTGGCAATCTTGGGGCCAGTGCTGATCGCCACGCGCGAGCCACCGGCCGTGGCCGCCCCGGCCGTGAAGGTACCCACCACCGGGTTGCTGCCCCCGACATTGCTGCCGCCCAGGGTGCCGGTGACGGAATAACTGCCCGGCGTGGTGGCCGTCAAGTTCACCGAACAAGACCCCGCACTGCCCCCCGATGTGGCCGTGGTGCAAGTGCTGGCGCTGAGTGCCGCGCCCGCTCCGGGGGCGCTGAAATTGAAGGTCGTGGCCGCTCCGCTCGCCACGGCGCCGGCCCCGTTGTTGGCGGTGGCTGTCAAGGTGTAGGCTGCGACACCATTGGCAGTCAATGGACCCGTTGGGCCAATGGCAAGGGTCGATTGGGCCGCCACCACCTGGTCGGGCACCATGGCCGGGCTGACCGCGCAGCCCGCAGCCGGGCTGCCGTTGGCGGTGCAGCTGGCGGGTGACTGCGGCGCGTTGGCTCCTGTGGCATCAATGGCCGCCCGATTGGTGCTGCTCACACCACTGGCTGCAGCCTGCGGTGTCGCGGACAGCGTGATGCCAGCGCTGCTACCTGCCGGCAATCCCCCCGTCGGCAGGCTGAAGTTGCACGACAGCAGCCAACCTGAGGCCAGGCTGCCCCCGGCATTGGCACAGCTGGTCGCACTGAACGCCACACCGCCGCTCGGTGTTGCATTGCTGACCCCGGTGTAGACAAAGTTGGGCGGCAACTGCTCATACAGCACCAGGTTGGTGTCGGTGGCACCCGTGCCGTTGTTGGTGATCACCAGACCATACGGGGCTGCGACACCGGTGGCCATCCAACTCGGATTGGTCTTGCTCAAGCTGAGCGACACGCCGCTGTTGACCCTCAGGGCCGCAGCCACAACGCAACCGAGGTAGGGTGTGTCGGTGTCGGTGCAATCGCCCGGCGCTTGCTGCGCGTTGCCGCCGGTGGGGTCCACAGCGGCCCGGTTGATGGTTGCCACACCGGCGGCCGCTGTCTGGGGCGTGACCGACACATTGAACGAGGCACTGCCACTGACGGGGATGCCACCGGTCGGAAGGTTGAGGGCACAGGCCAACAACTGCCCTGATGCAAGGTCGCCGCTGGCTGAGCAACTGGCCCCGCTGGGCGTCACCGTCCCCGAGCCCGTGGCTTGCACGCTGTTGAACAGCACATTGGGTGGTAACTGGTCGTAGACCACCACCGAATTGCCACTGGCCACCGTGCCACGGTTGCTGACCTGCAGGCTGTAGGCACTGCTCGCGCCCACGGCCAGCGAAGCCGGATTGGATTTGCTCAGCCCCAGAATGGGTGCGCCGGGCACGGCAGGCCCCACAGCGCAGCCCAGGGGCACGTTGTTGCCCACGCAAGTGCGGATATCGGGCATGGTGTTGCCGCCATCGAAACTCCTGGACCCTCCCGGTGTCGGTGGGAAAATCGTGGCAAAGCGCCCCCCCGCCAACTGGGTTGGGTTGACGGTCAAGATCCAGCCCGCGTACCCACTGGGGCTCGCGTTGCTGAGAGTGACGTATGTGTTAGAACCGTTTTGGTAAAGGCATTCGTAAACCAGGCCGCTGGCGGCAGTTCCCGACACCTGGACACAGGTTGGTGTCATGCTCGAGTTGACCCGGCCTGACTTGGCGACCATGCCTACAAACGTGTAGTACGGGGGCATTTGCAGGTAAAACGGCAGGATGCTGTAGTTCGTGGCCGACGTTGTTCCGCCCGCCAACAAGTAGGGATACAGATCAAGGCTGATCGTGGCGGGCACCCCCACCGCCGTGGTGGAAGGCGCGCCAATCGCCATCGTCGCAATCGGCTTGCCAGACGAGTACGGGGCCGCCAATGAGCCCACATAACAACCACTGGTGGGCTGACCCGTGGCAGTGCATGAAGACGCGTCCACCTGGGTGATCCCCGCTGTTGGCTCAAGCGCCGCCTTGATGGTGCCACTCACCCCGACGCTATTGCCGTCTGGAAGGATGTAGGTGTTGACAACGGTGCTACTACCCGCCGCCAGGTAGTTGATGACGGTCGGGCAGGTGACCAGCACGCCGGTGGTCCTGGTGTCACCTGACACATAGACGCACACGAGGGCGCCATCTCCTGGCGCATTGAACGACGGGACCACGTGAGGTGGAAATTGCAAGGTGAAGTTCAACCGGGTGGGCGAAAAGGAGAGTGATGAATTGCCCACGTTCTTGACCGTGATCTGCAGCGAGTTGGTGATACCTGGTACGCCAAACGAAGATGACGTGCCGGGACTCACACTGATCTGAAGGCTGCCCGCCGCCTGCGCCGGTGCCACGCCCAGCGTCATGGCCAGCATCAAGCCCACCAGGGCTGCGGCATGAGCCCAGCGCAGCAGCGCGGACTGGGGATGCGCATGGCCCACCCACCGCATCAAACGCGCACCCCGCCGAATCATATAAATCATTTTTATAGTCATGAAATTTAAATTGATTGATATGAAACTTGCTTGCGGACCCAACTGACGAGGAGCCCAGCCCAGGTGCTGTCAAAAATGAAGATCCATCGACAGGGATCAAAGGCAACGCCCCCAGACCCCATGTTTCAACCCCTTCGGTTCAGCGTCGGTGGGTCGTATAGCCAAGAAACCTCATGCAGGCCGCCACCCAAACGACCGCCGTCCGTCCCCAGGTGCTCAGCAAGACGGGTCACTTCACGTCATAAAAAAGATAAAAGACATTGAAAGTCATTAACACAACAATACATCACAAAACACAATTTCACCATCTTTATATCACATAGTACATTTTTATATTATTTATGCGATTTTTTTAGCAATTCATCATTGCTGCATCGAGACGGGTTCGAGTGGGTGGATGAGGGCGGGGAACGTGTAGCGCTCAACACGCCTCCACCCGCCCTTCCCGGGGAGCACTTCATGCTGTTGCCGATCCAAGCAACCCGCTGCCAATGGGGGCCGCCCTGCTCAGCACTCTGTGATGGCTTGGCCCAGGCCAGAAACTGGCCCCTCAGAGGGCGCCCATGCACAGGACAACGGCCAAGACGGAATGGGCGGCTTGGAGCGTGGTCCCGCAACAGCATCCGGTCACGGCATGTGGGCCTGGCTCGCCAACCGCCTGCGCGAAGGGCTGACGGACCTCAATCCTCGGAGGGCTGCCGCTGGAAGCGCCCCGCAAGCGCCCCCAGCAAGCCCAGGCCCAGCACCAAGCCCACACAGGCCCACTCGCTCAAGGTGGGCACCGCAGTCACCGCCCCGGCCGTGGGCGCAACAAACTGCCCTTGCACCGGGCTGCCCGCGGGCTGCCCCCCCGTGCTGCCCGCCACGGCATAGGTGCCTGGTGTCGTGGCCTTCAGCATCACAGAGCAACTGCCCGCATCGGCCCCCGTGGTCACCGTGCTGCAACTGCTGGCGCTCAGGCTGGCCCCCACCGCCGGCGGGCTGAAGGTGAACAGGGTCGACACCTCCGCCTGCACGTTGTCAAAGGCGTCCCGTGCCGTGATGGTCACGGTGTGCGTGTCCACCCCATCGGCCTGTTTGCTGCCTGGGCTGATGGTGATCAGCGAATGGGCCGCCACCGCCGGGCCGGCCACAAACTGCGCTGCGGCCTGCCCCCCGGTGCCGCTGCCCACCGGCAGCCCACCCGCCTCGGCGAGCACCGTGAACCAACCTGCCTGGGTCGAACTCAGCGTGACCGAGCAACTGCCGGCCTGGGCGCCGCTGGTGGTGGTGGTGCAGGTCGCCGCACTCAGGGCCGTCCATTGGTTGGCCGACCGGGTGCTCACGGCCTGCTTCAAGGCCCGGTTGTTCAAGACGCGCGTCACGACCCCTTCGCGCCAATTGAACGCAAAAGTCTGCGGCTGCCAGGTGTTCAGGTTGCCCTGGCTGTCATAGGCGCTGGCTGTGATGGTGTACGAATCCACACCGTTGGCCAGTTTGGTCGCGCCGTTCAGGCTGATGCTCACCCGCGATTGACCTGCATCCATGCCTGATGCCACAAACACCCCGGTCACCGGGTTGCTGCCGCCCAACAGCGTGGCGCCCAGGCGGGCCGTGATGGCATAGCTGCCTGCGGTGGTCGCTGTCAGCGTCACCGAGCAGGTGCCCGCACTCGTCCCTGTTGTGGCCGTGGTGCAGATGAGCCCACTCAGCGCTGCCCCCGTGCCCGGGGCACTGAGGCTGAAGGTGGTGGCGCTGGCCGTGTTCAGGTTGCCGTTGGCGTCCAGCGCACTGACCGTGATCGTGTAGGTATCGGTGCCATTGGCCAGCTTGGGGCCTTGGCTGATCTCAACAGTCGAGCTGCCTGCGGTGGTCGCACCCGCCACGAACACGCCCGTGACCGGGTTGGTGCCCCCCACATTGACGCCGCCCAAGGTGGCGGTGACGGGATAGCTGCGCGCCACCGTCGCCGTCAAGGTCACAGAGCACGTGCCCGGTGCAGACCCTGAGATGTTGGTCACGCATTCGGCCGCGCTCAGGCTGGCACCCGTGCCCGGGGCGCTGAAGCTGAAGGTGGTGGCGCTGGCCGTGTTCAGGTTGCCATTGGCGTCCAAGGCACTGGCCGTGATCGTGTACGCGTCTGCCCCGTTGGCCAGCTTGGGGCCCGTACTGATCACCACCTGGGAACTGCCCGCCGTGGCCGCACCGGCCACGAACAAGGCCGTGACGGGATTGGTGCCCCCCACCGAAGTCGAGCCAATGCTGACCGTGATGGCGTAGCTGCCCGCCACCGTGGCCTTGAGCGTCACCGAGCAGGTGCCGGCCGTGGTGCTGCAGGTGCTGGCGCTCAGGCTGGCGCCCACTGCCGGGGCGCCGAAGCTGAAGGTGGTGGCACTGGCCGTGTTCAGGTTGCCGTTGGCGTCCAGCGCACTGGCCGTGATCGTGTACGCATCGCTGCCATTGGCCAGCTTGGGCCCTTGGCTGATCGCGACCTGGGCGCTGCCTGCCGTGGCCGCACCCGCCACAAACACGCCCGTCATCGGGTTGGTGCCGCCCACATTGACGCCGCCCAGGGTGGCCGTCACGCCGTAGCTGCCTGCCCGGGTGGCCGTCAGGCTCACCGTGCAAGTCCCTGCCGTGGTCGTGCAGGTGAGCGCGCTCAGCGCGGCCCCCGTGCCCGGGGCGCTGAAGCTGAAGGTCGTGGCGCTGGCCGTGTTCAGGTTGCCGTTGGCGTCCAGGGCGGTGGCCGTGATCATGTAGGCATCACTGCCGTTGGCCGTCATGGGGCCCGCGCTGATCGCCACAGTCGAATTGCCCGCCACAGGCACACCCGCCACAAATACCCCGGTGACCGGGTTGCCGCCCCCCACCGCGGTCGAGCCGAGGCTGGCGGTGATGGCATAGCTGCCGGCAGTGCTCGCCGTCAGGCTGACCGAGCAGGTGCCGGCGGCTGCGCCGCTGGTGGCCGTGGTGCAGGTGAGCGCGCTGAGTGTAGCCCCCGCGCCCGGTGCGCTGAAGCTGAAGGTGGTGGCGCTGGCCGTGTTGGGGTTGCCGTTGGCATCGAGCGCACTGGCCGTGATGGTGTACGCATCTGTGCCATTGGCGGCCTTCGGGCCGCTGCTGATGCTGACCCGCGAGCCCCCCGCCGTGGCACTGCCCGCCACAAACACGGCCGTGACCGGGCTGTGGGCCACCGGGTTGCCCAGGCCCACACCATCGAGTCGAACGTGCACCAGGTAGGCGCCCGCACTGCTGGCCACCAGGCTCACGCCACAACTGCCAGCATCCGCCCCCGTGGTGGGCGTGACGCAGCGGTCTGCACTCAGGCTGGCCGCATTGGGCGCACCGTCCACCGCAAAGGTGAAGCTGGTCGGGTTGAGCATGACCCGGTTGCCCAGGGCGTCATAGGCCTCGGCACTGACGGTGTAGGCGTCCGCACCGTTGGCGATCTTCGGGCCCGCGCTGATCAAGGCCTTGGACACCGTCGCTGTCACCTCGCCGGCCTGGAAGCTGGCACTGACCTGGCGGCCACCATCCACCGCGGTGCCCGCCAAGCTGGCCCCGACCAGGTAGCTTCCCGCCACGGTGGCCGTGAGGGTGATGCTGCATCGCCCCGCCGTGGTGGTGCAGGTGTTGGCGCTCAAGGCGGCGCCTGTGCCGGGGGCGCTGAAGCTGAAGGTGCTGGGCACACCGCTCACCAGGTTGCCCTGGGCATCGTAGGCACTGACGGTGATGCCGTAGCTGTCCACCCCATTGGCGGCCTTGGGGCCGTCCGGTGTGATGCTGATGCGCGAGCTGCCGGCCGTGGCCGCACCGGCCACGAACACGGCCTGCGCGGGGTTGCCGGCGCCCACGGCCTGGCCGTTCAATTGGGCAGTGACGGCATAGCTGCCCGCCACCGTGGCGCTGAGCGTGACGCTGCACACCCCCGCCGTGGTGGTGCAGGTGCTGGCGCTGAGGGCCGCACCACTGCCGGACACGCTGAAGCTGAAACTGCTGGCGCCATTGCTGGCCAGGTTGCCCAGGGCGTCGCGCGCCGTCACCGTGAGGGTGTAGGCGTCGCTGCCGTTGGCGGTCTTGGGGCCGCTGTCGATGGCCAGGGTGGCGCTGCCGGCCTGGCTTGGGCCCGCCACAAACACGGCCGTCAAGGGGTTGCCCGAGCTCAGCACGCTGCCCGACACGCTGGCCGTGATGGCGTAGCTGCCCGCCACGGTGGCCGTGAGGCTGACCGTGCAGGTGCCGGCAGACGCGCCGCTGATGCTGGTCGTGCAGGTGGCCGCGCTCAGGCTGGCCCCGGCGGCCGGGGCGCTGAAGCTGAAGGTGAAGGCCGTGGCGGTGTTGAGGTTGCCGTTGGCGTCCAGCGCACTGGCGGTGATCGTGTAGGCATCGCCGCCGTTGGCGGTGCGCGGGCCGCTGCTCAGGCTCACGCGGGCGCTGGCGGCGCTGACCGCCCCGGCCACAAACGTGCCCACCAGCGGGTTGGTTCCGCCCAGGCTCTGGCCACCCAGGCTCACGCTCACGCCCTGGTCGCCCGCCACGCTGGACCTCAGGCTGACGGAGCAGGTGCCGGCATCGGCACCGCTGGTGGCGGTGGTGCAACTGGCGCTGCTGAGCACGGCACCGGCACCACCTGCGTTGAAGCTGAAGGTGTAGGGCTTGCTGCTGTCCAGGTTGCCGAAGGCATCGGTGGCGCTGGCCGTGATCGTGTACGCGTCGCTGCCATTGGCCAGCTTGGGGCCGGCATCGATGCTGGCCCGTGCGGTGGCGGCCACGGCCTCACCGGCCACAAAGCGGGCATCCACCGGGTTGCTGCCGCCCACCGGGGTGGCGCCCAGGCTGGCGCTGACATGGAACACGCTGGCCAGGGTGGCGCTGAGGGTGACCGAGCACATGCCGGCCACCGCACCCGTGGTGGGCGTGGTGCAGGTGCTGGCGCTGAGGGTGGCGCCGGCGCCCGGGTTGCTGAAGCTGAAGGTCTGGGCCGTGCCGGCGTTGAGGTTGCCGCTGGCATCTTGCGCACGCACGCTCAGGGTGTAGCGGGCCACACCGTCGGCCGTCAGGGGCCCCGGTGGGTTCATGCTCAGGCTGGAGCCCGCGGCGCTGACCGCACCTGCCACGAACACGGCCGTGACGGGGTTGGTTCCGCCCAGGGGTGTGCCGCCCAGGCTGGCCGTGATGGCATAGCTGGCGGCCACGGTGGCTGTCAGGCTCACGGTGCAGGTGCCCGCAGCGGCGCCGCTGGTGGCCGTGGTGCATTGGGCGGCGCTCAGGCTGGCCCCGGCGCCCGGGGCGCTGAAGCTGATCGTGAGGGCGCTGGCCGTGTTGAGGTTGCCATTGGCATCCAGCGCGCTGACCGTCAGGGTGTAGGCGTCCACGCCATCGGCCGTCTTGGGGCCGGCACTCAGGGCCACACGGGCGCTGGATGCGGTCGGGGCGCCCGCCACAAAGGTGCCCACCACCGGGTTGGTGCCGCCCAGGGGCGTGCCGCCCAGGCTGGCGGTGATGGCGTAGCTGCCGGCCACCGTGGCGCTGAGGGTGACGGAGCAGCTGCCTGCGCTGGTGGTGCAGTTGGCGGCGCTCAGGCTGGCGCCCGCCGCCGGGGCACTGAAGGTGAAGCTGGTTGCAGCGCTGCTGTTGGGGTTGCCCTGGGCGTCCAGGGCACTCGCGGTGAGGGTGTAGCTGTCCACGCCATTGGCCACGCGCGGGCCCGAGCTGATGTCCACGCGTGAGCCGCCGGCGGTGGGGGCAGCCGCCACGAACACGGCGCTGGCCGGGTTGCTGCCACCGATCAGGCTGCCGTCCAGGCGCGCCTTCACGCTGTAGCTGCCGGCCACCGTGGCCTGGAGGGTCACACTGCAGCGGCCCGCATCCGCCCCGGTGGTGGCGGTGGTGCAGCTGCCGGCGCTCAGGTTGGCACCGGCGGCAGGCTGTGGCGTGTCAAAGCTGAAAGTGGTGGCGCTGCTGGTGTTGAGGTTGCCCTGGGCGTCGTTGGCGGTGACGGTGAGGGTGTAGGTGTCGCTGCCGTTGGCCAACTTCGGCCCCGCACTGATGGCCAGCGTGGAGCCGCCGGCCACGGGGTTGCCCGCCACAAATTGGGCCGTGACCGGGTTGCTGCCGCCCACCGGGCTGGCGCCCAGGCTCCCGGTGATCGCGTAGCTGCCGGCCACGGTGGCCGTCAGGGTGACCGAGCAGCTGCCTGCGGTGGTGGTGCAGTTGCTGGCACTGAGCGAGGCCCCGGTGCCGGGGCCGCTGAAGTTGAAGGTGCTGGGGCTGGCAGAGGCCAGGTTGCCCTGGGCATCGTAAGCGCTGACGGTGAGGGTGTAGGCCGCATTGCCATTGGCCGGCAGCGGGCCTGCGCTCAAGCTCAGGCGCGAGGCCTGGGCGGATGCGGGACCGGCCACAAACACGGCCGTGACGGGGTTGGTTCCGCCCACCGGGGTCGCGCCCAGGCTGGCCGTCACGCCGTAGCTGCCCGCCACGGTGGCCGTCAGGGTGACGGAGCAGGCGCCGGCGGTGGTGGTGCAGCTGCTGACACTGAGGCTGGCGCCCGCCCCCGGGGTGCTGAAGTTGAAGGTGTTGCTCGCCCCTGTGGCCGGGTTGCCATTGGCATCGTAGGCTGTGACCGTGAGGGTGTAGGCATCACTGCCGTTGGCCAGCTTGGGGCCCGCGCTGATCGCTACCTGCGAGCTGCCTGCTGTCGGCGAGCCCGCCACAAACACGCCCGTGACAGGGTTGGTGCCACCCAGCGGAGTCGCGCCCAGGCGGGCCGTCACGCTGTAGCTGCCCGCCACGCTGGCGCTCAAGGTGAGCGAGCAGGTGCCGGCACTCCCGCCGGTCGTGGTGGTGGTGCAGGTGGCCGCACTGAGCGCCGCCCCGGTGCCGGGCGCACTGAAGCTGAAGGTGGTGGCGCTGGCCGTGTTCAGGTTGCCGTTGGCGTCCAGCGCACTGGCCGTGATCGTGTAGGCATCCGAGCCGTTGGCCACCTTGGGGCCGTTGCTGATGGCCACACGCGCCGTAGCAGCCGTGACGGCCCCCGCCACAAATACGCCCGTGACGGGGTTGGTGCCGCCCAGCGAGGTCGCGCCCAGGCTGGCCGTCACGCTGTAGCTGCCCGCCACACTGGCGCTCAAGGTGAGCGAGCAGGTGCCAGCGCCGGCGCCGGTGGTGGCCGTGGTGCAGGTGGCCGCGCTGAGTGCAGCCCCGCTGCCCGGGGCACTGAAGTCGAAGGTGGTGGCGCTGGCCGTGTTCAGGTTGCCGTTGGCGTCCAGCGCACTGGCCGTGATCGTGTAGGCATCGCTGCCGTTGGCCACCTTGGGGCCGCTGCTGATCGCCACGCGCGAGCTGGCTGCCGTGGGCGCACCAGCCACAAACACGCCCGTGACGGGGTTGGTGCCCCCCACGGCGCTGCCGCCCAGGCTGGCGGTGACCGAGTAGCTGCCCGCCGTGGTGGCCGTCAGGGTCACCGAGCAGGTGCCGGCGCTGCCGCCCGTGGTGGGGGTGGTGCAGGTGGCCGCGCTCAAGGCCGCCCCCGCGCCCGGCGCGCTGAAGCTGAACGTGCTGGCCGCGCTGGTGTTGAGGTTGCCATTGGCATCCAGGGCGCTGGCGGTGATCGTGTAGGCATCGCTGCCATTGGCTGTCCTGGGCCCCTGGCTGATCGCCACCCGCGAGCCCAGGGCCGCGGCCGCGCCGGCCGTGAAGCTGCCCACCACCGGGTTGCTGCCGCCCACGGGGCTGCCACCCAGGGTGGCGGTGACCGAGTAGCTGCCTGCCCTGGTGGCACTCAGGCTCACCGAGCAGGTGCCGGCGGTGGTCGTGCAGCTGGCCGCGCTCAAGGCCGCCCCCGTGCCCGGGGCACTGAAGCTGAAGGTGCTGGCCGCACTGGTGTTGAGGTTGCCGTTGGCATCCAGGGCGCTGGCGGTGATCGTGTAGGCATCGGCCCCATTGGCCACCTTGGGCCCGCTGCTGATGGCCACGCGCGAGTTGACGGCCGTGGCGCTACCGGCCACAAACACCGCGGTGACGGGGTTGCTGCCGCCCACGGCCGTGCCGCCCAAGGTGGCGGTCACGTTGTAACTGCCCGCCGTGGTGGCCGTCAGGCTCACCGAGCAGGTTCCGGCGCTGCCGCCGGTCGTGGCCGTCGTGCAGGTGGCGGCGCTGAGCGCTGCCCCGGCCCCCGGGGCGCTGAAGCCGAAGGTGCTGGCCGCGCTGGTGTTGAGGTTGCCATTGCCATCCAGGGCGCTGACCGTGATCGTGTACGCATCGGCCCCATCGGCCGTCTTGGGGCCCTGGCTGATCACCACGCGCGAGCCACCGGCCGTGGCGGCACCCGCCGTGAAGCTGCCCACCACCGGGTTGGTGCCACCCACATTGGCCACGCCCAGGGTGGTGCTCACGCTGTAACTGCCCGCGGTGGTGGCGGTCAAGGTGACCGAGCAGCTGCCCGCACCGCCACCGGTGGTGGCCGTGGTGCAGGTCGCCGCGCTGAGGGCCGCCCCGGTGCCCGGGGCGCTGAAGCTGAAGGTGGTCGCCGCGCTGGTGCTCGGGTTGCCGTTGGCGTCATAGGCACTGGCCGTGATCGTGTAGGCGTCAACCCCATTGGCCACCTTGGGCCCGGCGCTGATGGCCACGCGCGAGCCCGCGGCGGTGGCGCTGCCGGCCCCAAACAGCCCGGCGACGGGGTTGGTGCCGCCCACAGGGCTGCCGCCCAGGGTGGCGGTGACGTTGTAGCTGCCGGCCGTGGTGGCCGTCAGGGTGACCGAGCAGGTGCCGGCGCTGCCACCGGTCGTGGCCGTGGTGCAGGTGGCCGCGCTGAGGGCCGCCCCCGCGCCCGGGGCGCTGAAGCTGAAGGTGCTGGCCACGCTGCTGTTGAGGTTGCCGCTGGCGTCGTTGGCGCTGGCGGTGATCGTGTAAGCATCAATGCCATCGGCCACCTTGGGCCCGCTGCTGATGGCGATGCGCGACCCACCCGCCGTGGCGGCCCCGGCCGTGAAGCTGCCCACCACCGGGTTGGTGCCGCCCACGGCGGTACCACCCAGGGTGGCGGTGACCGAGTAACTGCCCGCCGTCGTCGCGGTCAACGTGACCGAGCAGGTGCCGGCCGTGGTCGTGCAGGTGCTTGCGCTGAGGGCCGCCCCCGTGCCCGGGGCGCTGAAGCTGAAGCTGCTGGCCGCACTGGTGTTGAGGTTGCCATTGGCATCCAGAGCGCTGGCCGTGATCGTGTAGGCATCGGCCCCATTGGCCACCTTGGGCCCGCCGCTGATCGAAATGCGTGACCCGGCTGCCGTGGCGGCCCCAGCCGTGAAACTGCCCACCACTGGGTTGGTGCCGCCCACGGCGGTTCCGCCCAGGGTGGCGGTGACCGAATAGCTGCCCGCCGTCGTAGCCGTCAGGTTGACCGAGCAGGTGCCCGCGCTGCCGCCGGTGGTGGCGGTCGTGCAGGTGCCCGCACTCAGCGCGGCGCCGCTACCCGGCACGCCAAAGCTGAAGGTGCTGGCGGCACTGGTGTTCAAGTTGCCATTGGCGTCCAGCGCGCTGGCCGTGATCGTGTAGGCATCGGCCCCATTGGCCGCCTTGGGCCCGCTGCTGATCGAAATGCGTGACCCGGCTGCCGTGGCGACCCCGGCCGTGAAGCTGCCCACCACCGGGTTGGTGCCGCCCACGGCGGTACCGCCCAGGGTGGCGGTGACCGAATAGCTGCCCGCCGTGGTGGCGGTCAAGGTGACGGAGCAGGTGCCGGCACTGCCGCCGGTCGTGGCGGTGGTGCAGGTGGCTGCACTGAGGGCC
>NZ_JBWKWP010000036.1:0-24503 GCF_059422285.1 Curvibacter sp. GW821-FHT01G03 | reverse complement strand
AGTGGCGGGGTTGATGGTTTCGAAGTAGTCGCGGCCGGCGACGCTCTGGCCGTTGATCAGGTGCTGGATCTGTTGCATGGGGCTCAACCTTGTCGAATGAAGTTGTGGAGTTCGCCGATGGCTTCGATGGTGGTCACGATCTCGGCGCCTGGGGGGCAGTCGACCACCCCATCGGGGGTGCCCGTCAGGATCAGGTCGCCGGGCGAGAGCGTCATGAAGGCGCTGAAGTACTCGATCAGATAGGGCACGTCGAACACCATGTCGCGGGTGTTGCCGCGCTGGGTGATCTGGCCGTCCACCGTGGTCTGCAAGGCCAGGTTCATGGGGCCACCGGGGCGGGCGTGGATGTCGGCCGCGTCCACCAGCCAGGGGCCCAGCGGGGTGCAGGTGTCGCGGTTCTTCACGCGCAGGTTGGGGCGATACCAGTTCTCCAGGTAGTCGCGGATCGCGTAATCGTTGGCCACGGTGTAGCCCTGCACGTAGTCGTAGGCGTCGGCGCGCTTCACGTGGCGTGCCGTGCGGCCGATCACCACCGCCAGTTCGCATTCGTAGTGCATGAACTTGACGCCTGCCGGGCGCACGGTGTGCTGCCGGTGGCCGATCAGGCTGGCCTCGCCCTTGATGAAGGCCAGGGGCTCTTCGGGCGGCTTGAACGCCAGCTCTTTGGCGTGGTCGGCGTAGTTGAGCCCCAGCGCAAAGATGCTGCGCGTCCGCGACACCGGTGCCAGCGGCGGCAGCCATTGAACGGCCTCGAAGGGCACGCGCTGCCCCTCGTCCAGGCGCAGCGCGCCCTCGTCTTCCACTGCGTGCAGCGGGCCGCGCTCGGGGGCGTTGTTGAGCAGGATGCGGGTGTGCTTCATGCCAGGGCCTCGGTGCGGATGTGGTGGGTCAGGGGCGCCAGGCCCGGGGCGGTGAGCGTGACGGTGTCACCCGGCTGAAGCAGGGGGCGGTGGCCGTCGGGGCCGACATCGCAGCCCAGCATCAGCACATCGCCGGGGCGCAGCGTCATGAACGCGTTGACCTCGGCCAGCAGGGTGGCGGCCGGGCGCATCAGCTGCGACAGCGCCACCGTCTGGCGCAGGGCGCCGTTCACATGGACTTGCAACTGCAGCGCAGCCAGATCGGCGAGGGCGGTGAGCGGTACGGTCTGCCCGGGCGTGCCCAGAAAGCCGTCGCGGCAGCGGAACTTGACCGGCGGGCGAAAGTAGCTGGCATGGGGCAGGCTGAAGTCATTGAGCAGCGCAAAGGCCACCGGGCCCTGCTCGCCCATCACCAGGCCGATCGTGGCGCCGGCCTCCACGCCGGCCAACCCAGGGGGCAGGGCCACCTGGCCGCCGTCGGGGTTCCAGGTGTTGGCGGTCTTCACGTACAGCACCGGGGCTTGCGGCGGGGCCTTGTAGGGAGCCTCGTGCATGCGGGGCTGCCACTGCTCGTATTCGCGGCGGAAGTTCAGCAGCGCGCCATAGACGGTGCCTGCGGGTTGCCAGGGGGCGGGGCTCATGGTTGCTCCAGTTCGATCAGGGTGTCGAGCAGCTGGTAGAGCTGCAGCAGCTTGTCTTTGCCCAGGGTCTGTTCCATCCACTGGTAGTGGGCCTCGATGGTGAAAGACAGCGTCTCCACCAGGCGAAGGCCCTTGTCGGTGGCCTGCACCGCGGTGCGGCGGGCGTCGTCGGGGTCACGCTGGCGCTGGATCAGGCCGTCGCGCTCCATGCGCGTCAACACCCCGGTCAGGCTGGGCCCGAGGATGAAGGCCTCTCGCGCCACCCGCCCCGTCTCGACCACGCCATGCTCGCCCAGCACCCGCAGCACCCGCCATTGCTGGTCCGACAGTCCATGCTGGCGCAGGTTGGGCCGGGTGTGCGCCATCACCGCCTCGCGCGCCTGCAGCAACAGGCGCGGCAGGTTGCGGTGGGCAAACGGCTGGATCGTGGGCGGGACGGGGGGCAGGGGTGGGGGGCTCATTTATTTAACATGTTAAATGTTTGATGGATGAAGAGCCCCTGGTGAAAACCCCTGGACTCACGGCTGCGTTGCCCGATGCGGCCGAGCCTGGCGGGCAACTTGTGCGACAGTGCATGCCGCGGCGCCCAGCGCCTGCTGCCGCCGCCAGTCCATTCCACCCTCAGCCCGGAACAACGAGGAGCCCTGTCTCATGAGCGTGTCTTCTGCCCCCTACCTCGGCGGCTGCCTGTGCGGCCAAATCCGTTTTCGCATCGCGGCTGAACCCGGCGCCGCCCGCATCTGCTGGTGCCGCGACTGCCAGCGCATTGCCTCCAATGGCACCGCCAACGTGATGTTTGCCAGCGACGCCATGGAGATCAGCGGCAGCCCTGGCCGGTTTGACAAGCCGGCCGACAGTGGCAACACCGTCACGCGCCGTTTCTGCACCCACTGCGGCACCCAGTTGTTCTCAGACTCCAGCGGCCGTCCCGGCCTGACGGTGGTGCGCATTGGCACCCTGGACGAGCCCTCGCGCATCCAGCCCACCGCCAACATCTGGACTGCCAGTGCCCCTGCCTGGGCCTGCCTGGACGAGGCGCTGGAGGGGTTCAGTGCGGCGGTCCCAGCCGCCCCGGCGGGGCGCTGAGCCGCCCGCGCCACGCACCCCCCCCCAGGGCTGATGGCCCCGCACGACGCCCGGAGAGCGCCATCACTACACTGGGCGCTCGTCTTCTTTTTGTTTTTCAGGGCGGTCTCGGCCGCCTGACACCGCACCCGCCTCATGCTTGCCCTCGACATGCGCAGTTTCAACCTGCTGGCCGCCTTGCAGTGCGCGGTGCTGGGCCTGGTGCTGATGGGCATGCAGCGCAACTTTCCGTCGCGCATCCATGGCCTGCGGCTGTGGGCTGTGGCGGCCTTGCTGGCCCTGGGCTCGACCGTGTTCTATGGCTTGCTGGGCGTGCTGCCCGCCACCCTGGTCGGCCTGGCCGGCAATGGCCTGCTGCTGGCTTGCACCGTGTGCCTGTTGGCGGGCACACGCGATTTCTTCGGCCTGTCCTGGCGCTGGGGCCCCTGGGTGGCGCTGTGTGGCTTGTGCCTGTTCGGTCTGTGGGTGTTTTTTGACCTCTGGCCCGACTACCGGCCCCGCATGCTGATCTTCGGCCTGGTCATGGCCCTGATCTGCGCGGCCCACACCCGCACCTTGTACCGCCACGGTCGCGGCTTTGCCTCGCGGGTGATGATGATCGCCATGGCCTGGCAGACCCTGGTGCTGTTGGCCCGGGGTCTGTCCACCTACTGGGTGGATTTGCCCACCACCCAGCGCTTCGACCCCGGCTCACCCATCCACACCGTGTTCGTGGCCACCTTCAGTTTCACCATCCTGATGGTGCTGGTCGGCGCCCAGCTCATGGCCAGCGAACGGGTGCGGCAGGAGTTCGAGCACCTGGCCCGCCACGACGAGCTGACCCATCTGTTCAACCGCCGCGCCATCCTGGAGTTGGTGGGGCAGGAGCACGATCGTTTTCGGCGCCTGGGCCAACCCTATGCCCTGCTGCTGCTCGACCTCGACCACTTCAAACGCATCAACGACACCTTGGGCCACCAGGCCGGCGACCGCACCCTGCGCCGCGTGGCCGATGAGGTGCAGCAGGCGCTGCGCGCCACCGACCACCTGGGCCGCTATGGCGGCGAAGAGTTTCTGGCCCTGCTGCCCGCCAGCGACCCGGCCTCGGCCCACGCCCTGGCCGAACGCTTGCGCGCCCGCGTCGAGGCTCTGCCCCCGGGGCCCGACAACACCCCGGCCTGCAGCGTTTCGATCGGCATCGCCACCGTGCTGCCCACCGACACCGAGTGGGACACCGTGCTCACCCGTGCCGACCAGGCCCTGTACCTGGCCAAGGCGGCAGGGCGCAACCGGGTGGCTGCCTGAACCCTCCGATCCATCCTCGCATCACCCCCACAGCCCATGCCGACCCCCTATAGCTTTCTGGACGACTACAGCGAAGGCGCCCACCCCGAGATCCTGCGCGCCCTGGTCGAATCCAACCTCGTACAGCAAGCCCCCTACGGCACCGACACCTTCACCGCCGAGGCCATCGCCCGCATCCAGGCCCGCCTGGGCCCCGGCTTTGAGGGCGACATCCACTTTGTGGCCAGCGGCACCCTGGCCAACCTGGTTTCGATCGCGGCCTGCCTGCGCCCGCACGAGGCCGTCATCACCGCCCAATCGGGCCACATCGTGGGGCGCGAGGCCGGTGCCATCGAGGCCACCGGGCACAAGCTGATCACCGTGCCCGCGGTGGACGGCAAGCTCACCCCCGCCCACATCGAGAGCGCGCTGGCCGCCAACGCCCACTTCCCCCACATGGCCCGGCCCCGGCTGCTGTACCTGTCCAACGCCACCGAGATCGGCACCGTCTACACCCTGGCCGAGCTGCAAGCCCTCTCGGCCCTGGCCCGGCAGCGCGGCCTCATTCTTTTCGTCGACGGCGCGCGCCTGGGCGCCGCCCTGGCCTCGCCCCACAGCGATGTCACCCTGGCCGACATCGCCGCCCTGGCTGATCTGTTCTGGATCGGCGGCACCAAGGCCGGCGCCCTGCTGGGCGAGGCCATCGTGGTCTGCCACCCCGCGCTGAAGCCCGACTTCGCCATCCACATCAAGCAGCGCGGCGGCCTGTTGGCCAAGGGCCGGCTGCTGGGCACCCAGTTCAAGGTGCTGTTCGATCAAGCCGAGGGTGAAGGCGAGATCGACCTCTACACCGCGCTGGCCCGCCGAGCCAACGCCCTGGCCGCCCGACTGGCCGCCGGTATCGTCGCCCAGGGCTACGCCCTCTCGGCCCGGGTCGAGACCAACCAGGTCTTTCCCATCCTGCCCGATGCGCTCATCGCCCGGCTGCAAGAGCGCTTCTCGTTCCACACCTGGGGCCCTGCGGCCGAGCCGCAGCATTCGGTGATCCGGCTGGTCACCTCGTGGGCCACGGAGGAGGGGCAGGTGGCGGGGTTTTTGGAGGCCTTGGAGGCTTGGGGCGGGCGGGCCAGATAAGCTGTTGGGCCATCAAGCATCGCCCACAGCTTGCCACGGGGGCATCTCGGTCAGCAGGTAGCGCGGCCGCCCGTGGCCAGGGTGACCTGAATCTGGACGGCCTGGTTCAGGTGCTTGTTGAGCTCATCCACATCGTGCAAGTGTGAAGACATCCTGCTCCGGATGATCTCCTGAGCGTTGGCAAGCCGGAATTCAAAGCTGCGGCTGACGGGCAGCACGTCCACGAACTCGCCACGCAACAGCTCCATGCGCTCTTGCGGTTGGTCTGCGCCCAGGCGGGCCAGGCTGCGGTGGATGGGGTCGACCTCGGCGGGTTGGGCTTCTACCGACTGCGCAGTCGGGCCTCGTCGCTCATCCGCGTCAGTCTTGCCGTCAAAGGTGTTTTGGCCGGCATCCTGTGCACAGCCGCACGCTCGGCCGGCAGATGCAGGCGATCTTGCTCGTTCACGTGCA
Source organism: Curvibacter sp. GW821-FHT01G03 (assembly GCF_059422285.1). Lineage (NCBI taxonomy): Bacteria > Pseudomonadati > Pseudomonadota > Betaproteobacteria > Burkholderiales > Comamonadaceae > Curvibacter > Curvibacter sp. GW821-FHT01G03. The sequence goes on along the minus strand of NZ_JBWKWP010000036.1, from coordinate 19,066 downwards.
TGCCTGCCTGACGGCAGAGGCGCACAAAGGCCGTCTTTGCAAATGATTGGCCGCAGAGCCTGAGCCGGGTCAGGGCGTAGCGACACGCAACTGGTTTCATACTGTCCTCCAAAGTTCGAGATAGGGGACCATGCCTAGGGGCATGACGGTCCTTGTGGAGGAAGGCCATCTAGCTTCAGTTGGGCGCTGCTTGCCCGGGTCAATGTCCGGTCTTGATCGGTGAGCCCGGTTCTGACGTGGTGCTTGGGCGGCAGAACATCGGGCTCAATGGGCGGGAGGCGTGTTCTATTGCCTCTCTGTGTGGGCATCAGGGTGATAGAAGCCGTTGACTCATTCTCGTGCTGGCTGTTTAGGGGCATGCCCGCCAGCGAATGGGGCAAATTGACCAGCAATGCAATATTCACGAATCACGAATACTGCCGATGGGCCTTATGTTGGCAAGGGGCCGCTGCAGCGGCTGCTCATCGCCAGGAGCATGCAATGGGCCGCACAACGATCACGCGGGCCTCCGTTCAAGCCAGTGCGAACTCTTCAATGCGGTGGCTGGCCTGTTCGTCTACCAAAATCACGCTTTCGGCCTGCAGATCACGTTGAATCTCGCTGAATGCAGCGTGGCGCTTGCCATCAGATTCCGGGGGGGTCGACACCGCAAACAAGACGTTTGGCGGCAAAAGGCTGTGCTTGCGCAGCAACCGAACCCGTTGAACCCAAGTCCCTCCGTGGTCATAGATGCCCATCGGCTCTCTTTGATTTAGATTGAAGGGCTTGATGATCTTGGAGATCTGCGTGCCCTGCCGCTGGACCAGGGGAAATCGCACGTACACATCCTGGTTGCCCACTTTCTCTGCCCGGAAAGGGCGCGGCAGCTCAAGCCCGCTGAGCAGCTGGCGAATGCGCTTTTCAATGGCTTGCTCGACATACTCTTGCGAGGCAAATGCGCGATCGACGTAGTGGTCAAATTGACGGGTCAGTTCAGCCGCTGGGTTGTCGGTCAGCACCACTTTGGTCGTGCTGAAGCGCACGATCGCTTCGCGTGGGTGGATCAGGCCGTCAAACACATGGCGAAGGTATTCCACCCGGCCAGATTCTGGTGCCGCTGCCACCACACCGGCAATGCGCTCCAACTCTGCCTTGATGAGTTGCATGGCGCGCAGGTACACATCCTTGGGCAACTCCTCGAAAAACCCCGTGATCCGCTTGTATCGACGGGTCTGCAGCTGAAACCCGAAGTATTGGGTACTGGGGCATATGAGCACCACCCCCACGTTCGCGAACTCACCTGTTTCGCTGTATGGCGTGAACTGAACCACGGCGTAGCGGCACGCAACTGGCTTCATACCGTCCTCCAAAGTTCAGAATCTGCAGCACATCGTGAAAGTACAGCCAAGGCACCTTTCAGGTCAAACTTGGCCGGAATGTCGAACTAAGAATTTTCCCACATCCACTCTTCCGGGGCCTGTTGGGTGGCTTGTGTGGCGGCAGGTAGTGCTTCGCATAGCCTTTGTTGATACTGAGCCATAGTGACCAAATCGCCGGTGAGCGGCTTCCATTGTCTAGAGAAGAGATGGCTTTCCAAAAAGCTATTTGAATCAAATGTGGGATCGAGCGCGTTGTTATGGTCGATCACCACAACCCCCTCCTGCATTGCATCCCACAGCAGGTTCGAGTTGCCTTTGACTCGGTCGGTGTTTCTGATCCACCAGTCGAAGACCAGGATATCCCGTTGTGCCGACTCTGGCACACGATCTGCGACACCCCATTCCAGCCACCCAGCGTTGGCGTGCTTGCGAGAGCCGAATGCGGGCAAATGCCCAATATCTTTTAGCTCACGTGGCAATTCCTGATGCAAGCATTCGTCAACCTGCACAAGCCTGAATGGCGGAATCGGCAGCCCGAAAGCCTGTGCAAGGTGCCCGCAAATCCACTCACGCCAAAGACTTGCCCTGTTGGTTTGTTGCCCTTTGACGTAATAAAGATGATCGTCTGCCCCTCGGCACAGATAAGGGCGTGCCTGCCCTTGTTCGCTGGAGCCTAGCACTTCAACAATCTGAACGATGGGAGCGTGATCTGGCATTGATTTACTCATCCCTTGGCACACAAGTCAGCATTTGCCTTGAATTTCGTCATCGAACTGTTGTGGGTTTGATGACGCAGGCAAGCCCCCTCGACGGGGACATTGCAGGTGAATTGTCATCCTAACGCGCCATGACCCACGTCTGCCGCGCACGCTCCCACAACGCCGCAGGTACCTCCTGCCCATACCAGTCCAGAAACCGCGCCCGGTGCGCCTGCCAGGGCTCGGCCAGTTGGGGGCGGGGGTCGTCGCTCAGGGCGTAGGCCATGCCTTCGATCAGCCACGTGGGCTTGAGCAACAGCAGCACTGATCCCAACTGCTCGGCCTGCAGCTGGTGGATCAGCTCGTGGCGCACATAGTGGGATTGCCAGGCCTTGGGCCCGATCACCGTGCCTAGGGTCCCCACCGTCACGGCAGACCGAGCCCCCAGGCCGAACTGCTCGGCACAGGTGGCTTGAGAGCAGAACACCAGCCGGGGCTGCGCCAGTTGCACCCCAAAGCGCTGCGCGATGAAATCACGGGCCTCGCGCTCCAGCTGCTGGGCTTGACCTAGGCGGGCTGCGTCGTCCACGCAGATCTGTGCCACACAGCTCACGTCGTTGAGCCCCGGCAGCGCCACGCGCACCGGCTTCACGATGAACCAGGCCAGCACTGGCAGCACCAGGATGAAGAGCAGCAGGCGCCGCAGCAGGGGGGTGAGGGTGGAGCGGGGCATGGCCTTGATTGTGTTTGAATCCTTGGCGCTAGGCCGCGACACGCGCCTTGATTGGCGCTTGGCCAGCAGGCTTCGCGCCGATGAGATCAGTGTTGACACGCCCTGGCGTTGTTGAACGCATGAAGACGTTCGTCAGTGGCCCCTGTCCATTCAGGGAGTGACAGATGCCCGTTGCGGAGCGGCTGCTCGATGACGGCTTCGACGTTCTGCTTTGGACCACCGGTCTGTTCAGGCGATGGATGCATCACGGTGCAGGTCTAGGGGCGGATAGGGTGCATTCATTGCACTCTTTCAATGTCATGCCTACACTGCTCCGTCTAGCCAATGGCAACGTGACGATGTATGCCGCCGACCACCCCCCCCCCTCATTTTCATGTTCGCGCTCGTGATGGGCGCGAAGCGTTGGTGGTGATCTCGACCTTGGCTGTCTTTTCGGGGCATCTGGGGCAGCGCGAGCTGTCTGATGCTCTGAAATGGGCGGCTGAACATCGACCCCTCTTGCTGACGCGCTGGAAGGAGCTGAATCCATGAGTCATCCGCACTTCACCTTGCAGTCGGTGCAGGTCATCCCCCCTCATGGCCTGCAATTGCACTATGCCGACGGTCAGATCCTGACCTTGGATCTGAGCCCGGTGATCCGTCGTTATCCCAGCCTGGCCGCCTTGCAGGATCCGGCGGTGTTTGCCACGGCCGGCCTCGGGGATTGGGGGGGTAGCGTGATCTGGGGCCCGGACGATGCGCTCGAGCTGGCGGCAGACAACCTGCGGGCCCGGGCGATCGAGCAGGCGGGTGAGGCCTCGCATGAGTTCATCATCGAATGGATGGAGCGTCACCATCTGACCCTGGACCAGGCGGCGCAGGCGCTGGGCCTGTCGCGCCGCATGCTGGCCTATTACCGCAGTGGCGCCAGGCCGGTGCCGCGCCACGTGGCGCTGGCCTGTGTGGGCTTTTCTGCGCAGGCTGCGGCCCCGGCCTCTTTCGGCCCCACCTTCGCCGCGGCGCTATGACGGGGCTGCAGGCCTGACTGGGGGCAGTTCCATCCGGGCCACTGACCCGCACAGGCCCTGCGCCAGCCGATATAGTGGCCGCCTGTTCTCCAAGCCCCCTCCCCATGTCCCGAGAAAAAACCGTCTATACCTGCACCGAATGCGGCGGCACCAGTGCCAAGTGGTTGGGCAAGTGCCCGCAGTGCAATGCCTGGAACACCCTGGTCGAGTCGGTGGCCGAGGGCTCGGGCGCGGCCAGCAAGAACCGGCTGAGCACGCCGTCCTACTCGGGCTATGCGGGCTTGGCGCAGGCGGTCACGCCGCTGTCGGCCATCGAGGCCACCGAGGTGGCGCGCACGCCCAGCGGGCTGGAGGAGCTGGACCGGGTGCTGGGGGGCGGCATCGTGGAGGGCGGGGTGGTGCTGATCGGGGGCGACCCGGGCATTGGCAAGTCGACCCTGTTGCTGCAGGCGCTCGATGCGCTGCAGCGCAGCGGGCTGGAGACCCTGTACGTGACCGGTGAGGAAAGCGGCGCCCAGGTGGCGCTGCGCTCGCGCCGCCTGGGCCTGGACAACAGCCAGGTCAAGGTGATGGCCGAGATCCAGCTCGAAAAAATCCTGGCCACGGTCGAGGCGCGCCAGCCGGCGGTGGCGGTGATCGACTCGATCCAGACCATTTACAGCGACCAGCTCAGCTCGGCGCCGGGCTCGGTGGCGCAGGTGCGCGAGTGTTCAGCCCACCTGACGCGCCTGGCCAAGGGCACAGGCATCGCCATCGTGCTGATCGGCCACGTCACCAAAGAGGGCGCGCTGGCCGGCCCGCGCGTGCTCGAGCACATGGTCGACACGGTGCTGTATTTCGAGGGCGACACCCATTCCACCCACCGCCTGGTGCGGGCCATCAAGAACCGCTTTGGCGCGGTCAACGAGATCGGCGTGTTTGCCATGACCGAGCGCGGCCTCAAGGGGGTGAGCAACCCCAGCGCGATCTTTTTGTCTCAGCACAGCCAGCCGGTGCCCGGCAGCTGTGTGCTGGTCACGCTGGAGGGCACGCGCCCGCTGCTGGTCGAGATCCAGGCCCTGGTCGACGGCGGCGGCCCCAGCCCGCGTCGCCTCAGCGTGGGCCTGGAGCGCGACCGCCTGGCCATGCTGCTGGCCGTGCTGCACCGCCATGCCGGCGTGGCCTGCATGGACCAGGACGTGTTCGTCAACGCCGTGGGCGGGGTGCGCATCAGCGAGCCGGCGGCCGACCTGGCGGTGCTGCTGGCCATCACCTCGTCCTTGCGCGGCAAGGCCTTGCCCAAGGGCTTTCTGGCCTTTGGCGAAGTGGGCCTGGCCGGTGAGGTCCGCCCCGCGCCGCGCGGCCAGGAGCGGCTCAAAGAGGCCGCCAAGCTGGGCTTCAGCGTGGCGGTGGTGCCGCGGGCCAATGCGCCCAAGAAGCCCATCGAGGGCCTGACCGTGCACGCGGTCGAGCGGGTGGACGAGGCCATCGACCTGATCCGCCGCGAGTTCGAGTGAGCCCGAGCCTGCCGGAGCCCGCCCAGCGCCGCCCAGGCTGGCGCTACGCACAAGCCACAAGGCCCCGGGGCCCACGCTCATAGGACAATGCGCGCATGAATTTCAAGAAAATCCTGGTGCCCGTGGGCGGCATCCTGCTGGTGGCGATGTCGTACCGGGCCTATGGCCTGGGGGGCGTGGCGGTGGCCCTGGGGGGCGTGGTGATGTGGGTGCTGATGCACTACACCCGCCTCATGCAGGTGCTCAAGCGGGCCAACAACAATCCCATCGGCTATGTGGGCAGCGCGGTGATGCTCAACGCCAAGCTGCGCCCTGGCGTGCCCATGCTGCACGTGCTGGCACTGACGCGGGCCCTGGGCGAGCAGCTCTCGGCCAAGGATGAGCAGCCCGAGGTTTTCCGCTGGACCGATGGCTCCAAATCCCATGTGACGGCCGAATTCCTCAATGGCCGGCTGGTGAAATGGACGCTGTACCGCCCCCCTGTGAGTGAGGACGACGATTCCGATGCCGCGCCGGCCCCTTAAAATCGGGTTTTGACCTGCCCGGCGGTGTGCCGTGGCGGGGTTTTCGCATCAGCACGGCAAACACCCAAGGACACCAGCGCATGAGCACACTCGCCCCTTCAATGGCCGACCGCGACGGCAAGATCTGGATGGATGGTCAGATGGTGGACTGGCGCGACGCCAAGATCCACGTCCTGACCCACACCCTGCACTACGGCTGTGGCGCCTTCGAGGGGGTGCGCGCCTACAACACGGTCAACGGCACGGCCATCTTCCGCCTGGAAGACCACACCGAGCGCCTGTTCAACAGCGCCAAGATCCTGCGCATGAAGCTGCCCTTCAGCAAGGAAGAAGTCAACGAAGCCCAGAAAGCTGTGGTGCGTGAAAACAAGCTTGAAAGCTGCTATCTGCGCCCATTGACCTGGATTGGCTCGCAAAAGCTGGGCGTCAGCCCCAAAGGCAACACCATCCACCTGATGGTGGCCGCCTGGGCCTGGGGTGCTTACCTGGGCGAAGAGGGCCTGAAGCGCGGCATCCGCGTCAAGACCTCCAGCTACACCCGCCACCACGTCAACATCACCATGACGCAGGCCAAGGCGGTGAGCAACTACAGCAACTCGATTCTGGCCAACATGGAAGCCACCGACGACGGCTACGACGAAGCCCTGTTGCTGGATTCCTCGGGTTTTGTGTCCGAAGGTGCGGGCGAGAACATCTTCATCGTGAAGAACGGCGTGATCTACACCCCCGACCTGTCGGCTGGTGCCCTGAACGGCATCACCCGCAACACCGTGTTCCACATTGCCAAGGACCTGGGCCTGGAGATCGTGCAAAAGCGCATCACCCGCGACGAGGTCTACATTGCCGACGAAGCCTTCTTCACCGGCACAGCCGCCGAGGTCACCCCGATCCGCGAACTGGACCGCATCGAGATCGGCATCGGCTCGCGCGGGCCCATCACTGAAAAAATCCAGTCGGCGTTCTTCGACATCGTGAACGGCCGCAACCCCCAATACGCCCACTGGCTGAGCCCGGTCTGAGCGTCATTGCATTTCCATATTCCAAACAAGGGACCCCATGAGTAGCGCTGCTGTTGAATTGCTGGCCAAGGACCTCAACGCCCAGGGGGGCGTGTTCTGCCCCAACCCCAAGGCCGACATGAAGCTGTGGAACAGCCATCCGAAGGTCTATCTGGACGTGGCCCGCACCGGTGAGGCCAAGTGCCCGTATTGCGGCACGGTGTACCGCCTGAAGGCGGGCGAAGTGGTGTCGCATCACCACTGATGCCCTGGCGGCCCGCGGGCCCCACACCCCATCGTCTGGCATGAGCGCCCCGGAAACCGAGCTGCTGCTCGATGACCTGCTGGCCCAGGTCACCGTGCTGGTGGTGACCTACAACAGTGGCCACTGCCTGCCGGTGCTGGGGCAGGCACTGGCACGCCTGCCGCACGTCATCGTGGTGGACAACGCCAGCCAGGACGACACGCCCACCCAGGTGGCGCGCTGCCTGCCGGCGGCGCGCCTGCTGCGGCTGGAGGCCAACAAGGGCTATGGCGTGGCCAACAACGCCGGCCTGGCCCAGGTGGCCACGCCCTATGCGCTGCTGCTGAACCCCGACTGCGTGCTCACCCCCGAGGCGATTGGCGCACTGGTGCGTGCCGCACGGCAATGGCCCGAGGCCAGCGTGCTGGTGCCGCAGCTGACCGACAGCGACGGCCGCCTGCAGGTCAACTACAGCTGGCCGCGCCACGCCTGGAAGCCCCGCACCGGTGCCGCCGAAGGCCCGCTGGCCGTGGGCTATGCCTGTGCCGCCGTGATGCTGCTGAACATGGCGGCCATGGCCCCGGTGGGTTTTTTCGACCCCCGATTTTTCCTGTACTACGAGGACGAGGACCTGTGCCTGCGCGTGTTCCAGCGCCAGGGCCAGATCCTGGTGCTGCCCGACATCCGCGTCACCCACCTGTCGCGTGGCTCGGTGCGCGGGCCGCGGCCCTGGCGCTCGGAGTACTGGCGCGGCTACCACCATGCGCAGTCCAAGATCCGCTTCATGGCCAAGCACCTGGGGGCGGTGGCGGGGCGCCGGGCGCATCGGCGCCTGATGGCGTCGGCGGCCTTGAACGTGCTGGCCCGCGCCTTGCTGCTGTCGCCCAAGCACCTGGCGCGCGCCTGGGGCCGCCTGCGCGGCGTGTGGCAATTGCCGCCGCAGGCCTGAGGCCGTTCCCACTTTTCTTGAACCCACCATGTCGCAATCTTCCCCTGCTGTGCGTGCCGATCGGCCGACCCTGACCATCGGCGTACTGACCAAGAACGAGGCGCACCGCATCGAGAACTGCCTGCGCAGCGCTGCCTTTGCCGACCAGGTGGTGGTGGTGGACAGCGGCAGCACCGACGACACCGTGGCCATCGCCCGGCGCCTGGGCGCCGAGGTGCACCTGTACCCCGACTGGCAGGGCTTTGCCGTGCAGCGCACCCGGCTGCTGGCGCATGCCACGGGCGATTACCTGTTCTACCTGGACGCTGACGAAGTGGTCACGCCCGCGCTGCAGGCCGAGATCGAAGCCGCGGTGCGCTCCAATGAGCGCGCGGTGTGGCAGATCGAGTGGAGCGTGGTGGCCTACGGCCGCGAGCTCAAGCACTTTCTGTCGCAGTCGCGCCTGGACCGCATGTTCCGGCGCGACATGATCGAACGCTTTGACGGGGTGGTGCACGAGCACGCCGTGCTGCGCGATGGCGGCCAGCCCCTGCCGCGCCACGCCTTCAAGGCCAAGCTGTTGCATTACTCGCGCGAGACGGTGCGCGGCAGCCTGGAAAAACTCACCCAGTATTCGATGCTGGGCGCCGCCAAGCGGGCCGCCGCCGGCAAGCGCGGGGGGGTGTTGCGTGGCATGGCCTCGGCCTTTGCCATCTTCTTGCGCCTGTATGTGTTCCGCCTGGGCTTCATGGGGGGCGGGCCGGGCTTTCTGTTTTGTTTCTTCATCGCCCTGGAGTGCTTCTTCCGCTATGCCGCGCTGTATTACGACCGCGACAGCCTGAGCCAATCGGTGGGGCGTTGAGCATGAACCAGGCGTCTCCCCACCCCGGTCGGCCTTCGCCGATCGAGGCGATGGCCCGGCAGGTCTGCACTCTGGCGGCCTTTTTGCTGCCGGCGCTGTCGCTGTGCCTGCCCAGCGGGTATTCGTGGGGGGCCGGCCTGTTGTTGCTGGCCGCCTTGGCCACCGCACCACGCTGGTGGTGCCAGCCACTGCATTGGCCGCGGGCCCGCTGGCTGGTGGGGGTGTTGCTGTTCGTGGGCATCGACTGGTTGATCGATGCGCTCATCAGTCAGGGCAGCTGGCGCAGCCTGGACAAGCCCCTCAAATACTTTCTGGCCTTGCCCTGTCTGTTTTTTGCGCTGCGCTTTCCGCCACGACCACGCGCCCTCTGGGCCGGCCTGGCCGTGGGGGCCAGCCTCAGTGGCGCGGTCGCGCTCTATCAATATGGGGTGCAGGGTGAGTGGCGGGCCGAAGGCTTCACCAATGCCATCCAGTACGGCAATCTGAGCCTGCTGATGGCCATGATGTGCCTGGTGGGGGCGGTCACCTGGCAACCCGGACCACGGGCTGGGCTGTGGCGGGCAGGACTGAGCCTGGGCGTGGGGCTGGGGCTGACCGCTTCGCTGCTGTCGCAGTCGCGCGGAGGTTGGCTGGCGTTGGCCTTTGCCTTGCCGGCTCTGGTGAGCCTGCTGCGGGGCCGTGTGCCAGGCCGGCGCCTGTTGGGTGCCCTGGCCGCGCTGGCTGTGTGCCTGGGCGTGCTGGTGACGGCCATGGGGCCCACGCTCAAGCAACGCCTGGAGCAGGCTGTCAGCGAGGCGCGTCAGTACGAGGAATTGGGCACCTCCGAGAACTCGGTGGGCCAGCGGCTGGCGCACTGGCGCCTGGCCTGGAACATGGGCCTGCAAAAGCCCTTGCTGGGGTGGACCCTGGCCGGCTATGTGGAAGAGAAAAAGCGCCTGGTCGCTGCCGGCCAGGCCCCGGCCGAGGTGCTGAAGTACGGCCATGCCCACAACGAGTTCCTGGACGTGTTTGCCAAGCGCGGCCTGCTGGGCCTGTCTTCGGTGCTGGCGCTGTACGGCGTGGTGCTGTGGCTGTTCTGGCCGCGGGCCGGCTGCCGTTTGCCGCCCGAACGCCACGCGCTGCAGCTGGCGGGCCTGATGCTGCCTTTGTGCTACCTGGGCTTTGGCCTGACCCAGGCCTTTTTGGGGCACAACAGCGGCACCATGTTCTACCTGTTCGTGAGCCTGCTGCTGTACGCCGCACTGCAGGCGCCCCCTGAAAACGAGGCCGCACCCGCGGCCCTGGCCTGAGGACGCCCGCCATGCATGTGCTGCTGGTCAACCATGCGCCGATCCCGGTGTTTGCCTATGGCGGCACCGAGCGCGTGATCTGGGACTTGGGCCGTGCCCTGGTGCAGAGGGGGCACCGGGTCAGCTACCTGGTGCCCGAGGGCTCGCACTGCGACTTTGCCCAGGTGCTGCCCATCCGCCCAGGCCTGTCCTGGGCCGAGCAGGTGCCGGCCGACGTGGACGTGGTGCATTTCCAGTTCAACCCGAAAGAGGACATCGGTCGGCCGTTTCTGGTGACCGAGCATGGCAACGGGCGTGATCCTGATCCGCTGGCGCTCAACACGGTGTTTGTCTCGCGCAACCATGCCGAGCGCCACGGCAGCCAGCGCTTTGTGCACAACGGGCTGGATTGGCAGGCCTATGGCCCGGTCGATTTCGAGCGGGCGCGCGGCCACCACCACTTTCTGGGCAAGGCGGCCTGGCGCGTCAAGAACGTCAAGGGTGCCATCCGCGTCGCCGCCCTGGCCGGGGTGGAGCTGGACGTGTTGGGTGGCACGCGGTTGAACCTGCGCCGCGGGTTTCGCTTCACCTGGTCGCCACGGGTGCATTTTTTCGGCATGGTGGGTGGTCAGCAGAAATTCGATCTGCTCAATGCGTCAAAAGGGCTGATCCTGCCGGTGCGCTGGCACGAACCCTTTGGCCTGGCGGTGATCGAGAGCCTGTACTTTGGCTGCCCGGTGTTTGCCACCCCCTATGGCGCGCTGCCCGAGCTGGTGCCCGAGGGCGGTGGCTGCCTCAGCAGCAGCGCTCGCGAGCTGGCCGATGCGGTGCGCGCCTGGCAGGGTGACCGCCGCGCCTGCCACGCCCATGTGCTGGAGCGCTTCAGCGCCAGCGCCATGGCGCTGGGCTATCTGCAATGCTATGAGCAGGTGCTGGCCGGCGAGTCTTTGAATGCGCAGCGCCCGCACATGGCGGGCTCGGCCTTCGATCAGCCTTGGGTGGAATAGGGCCCCCACGCTCCCTCACTGCGTGTCTTTGCCTGGTGCGGCCGCGAGACGCGGACGCTCTTCACCCTGTCCAGCCCTGCGCAGGCAGGCCTGGAGCCGCAGGGCTCAGCCCCCCAAGGGGGTGGCAGCCCGCCTTGGGGCGGCCCGGCGCCGGCCTGACTTCTTCGTTTGAGGCCAGCTGAATTCAAAGGCTCGCCGCGGATGCTCTTTGCCCTGTCCAGCCCTGCGCGGGCGGGTCAACGCTCAGATGTTGTGCAGCCTGAGTGCCTGCTCGGCCATGCGCTGCAGCAGTTCGGCGGCAGGCGGGCAGTCGTGGATCAGGCCCACGGCCTCGCCCACGGTGGCGTGGGCGGCATTGAAGTCCCCTGCGGCCACGCCTTGGTCGTAGGTGGCCCGGGCCGCGGCCGGGTCGGCACGAAGCGCCTCGATGCGTGATTCCCACTGCCGGTGCAGCGGGTTGCGCAGGGCGCGAAAGTCATAGGGCGCGGGCCAGTTCTTGCGGCGCAGGATGTCAAACACCTCGGAGCGTGCCGTGCCGTCGCCCGTGCTGGTCTGCGCCTGGGCCTTGGCGCCGGCGGGGGCCAGGCTTTCGGCGCTGGCCCACAGGCGTGAGCCCACCAGGGCACCGTCTGCCCCCAGCGCCAGGGCGGCGGCCAGGCCGCGGCCATCGGCCACGCCGCCGGCGGCCAGCAGCAGGGTGGCGGGTGAATGCGCGGCCAGCCAGTCGGCCAGTTCAGGCACCAGGGTGAAGGTGGCACGCCCATTGAGCGAGTTCATGCCGTGGCCACCGGCCTCGGCGCCCTGTGCCACGATGACTTCGGCGCCGGCCTCCAGCGCCTGGGGCACCTGCTCCAGCCGCTGCACCTGGCAGATCAGGGGGATGCGGCGGGCCTGCAGGCGTGCGGCATAGGGACGCGGGTCGCCAAAGGACAGCATCAGGGCCCGGGGCAGGGCCTCGTCGGCCTGGTCCAGCAGCCAGTCCAGGGCCGAGGCGTCTTCATCGAGCTTCCAGGTGATGAAACCGCAACCGATGCGCGCTCGGGTGGGCGCCGTGGCGCCCAATTGCAGGGCCAGTGTGTATTCGCGCCGGGTCCAGTCCAGGTCGCCGTAGCCGCCACCCACCAGGCCCAGGGCACCGACCTGGGCGCAGGCCGCGCTCAGGCCGCCGCCCGAAGCCAGGGCCATGGGGGCCAGGGCCACCGGCAGGCGCAGGCCGAAGCGTTGGCTGAAACGGGTGCTCAACGCATCCGTCGGGAAGGGGGTGGAGGCAGCGGTGTTCATGGGGGCATTCTCGGTGGCGTGACAAATCGGGTCCAACGAATAAAAATGATCAAAACCATCGATTTAAGCGAACCATGGACTTTGCCGATCTGCAGACCTTCCGAGCCGTCGTCGACCATGGCGGCGTCACCGCCGCCGCCAGCCGCCTGCACCGGGTGCAGTCCAGCATTTCGGCGCGGCTGGGCGCGCTGGAGCGTGACTTGGGCTGTGCCTTGTTCGAGCGCACGGGCCGACGCCTGCAGCTCACGCCCGAGGGGCGGCACCTGTACGAACGCAGCGCTGCCCTGGTGCGTGACATGAGCGCCTTGCGCCAGGAGCTGGCCGGCACCGGCCAGGGGGCGGTGCTGCGCATCGGTTCGATGGAGAGCACGGCGGCCGTGCGCCTGGCGCCCGTGCTGGCGCGCCTGCGCGAGCAGCAGCCCGGCATGCGGCTGGCGGTGCGCACCGGCACCACCGGGGCCATGTTGCAGGCCCTGGAGCAGCACGAGGTGGATGCCGCCCTGGTGGCCGGCCCGGCCGACCGGCCCGCCTTGCAGTGGCAGCCGGTCTACCGCGAAGACATGGTGCTGATCGCGCCCAGCGGGGGGGCCTTGGACCAGTCCACCTCCTTGGTCACCTTCAGCACCGGTTGTGCTTACCGCGACGTGGCCTTGGATTGGGCCCAGGCCCAGGGGCGGTCGGTGAGTGCCGGCATCGAGATCGGCTCTTACCACGCCCTGGTGGCGGCGGTGTCGGCCGGCATGGGCATGGGCCTGGTACCGGCCGCGGTGCTGCGGTGCCTGGACCAGCGCGGCCTGCAGGTGCAGGCCCTGCCCGAGCCCTGGGCGCAGCAGACCACCTGGCTGGTGACCCGGCGGGGCCACCCTTCGGCGGCCTTGCGGGCCCTGGCCGAGGCGCTGCCCGAGGGGGCTTGAGCTCAGATCAGCGCTTTTGGCTGGCCTCGTACAGCGGCATGACCTTGGGCAGGTTGCGCTCGATGTCGGCGATGCGGGTCTTGCCCGAGGGGTGGGTGGAGAGGAACTGCGGCGGCGCGCCCTTGCTGGCGGCGCCCATCTTCTCCCACAGGGTGACGCCGGCGCGCGGGTCGAAGCCGGCCCGTGCCGCCAGCTCCATGCCCACCAGATCGGCCTCGGACTCGTCCTCGCGGCTGAATTCCAGGGTCAGCAACTGGGCACCGTACTGCGTCAAGGTCTGGCCCACCTGGCCAAAGCCCAGCACCTGGCTGAGCACGTTCACCCCGATGTTGGTGGCCGCCGATTTGCCCATGCGTTCGCGCGCGTGCTCGCGCAGCGCGTGGGCAATTTCGTGGCCCATCACCATGGCCACCTCGTCGTCAGTCAGCTTGAGCTGGTCCAGGATGCCGGTGTAGAAGGCGATCTTGCCGCCGGGCATGCAAAACGCGTTGATCTGCTTCGAGCCGATCAGGTTGACCTCCCAGCGCCACTCGCGCGCGCGCGGGTTCCAGGCATAGCTGAAAGGGATGATGCGGCGCGCGATGTTGCGCAGGCGCAGCACCTGGGGGTGGTTGTCGCTGCCCAGCGCGTTCTTGGCCTGGGCCTCGCGCAGCATCTGGCCGTACTGCTGCACGGCGGCCTGCTCGACCTGGCTGGCCGACACCAGGCCGGTGAAGGCCGAGTTTTTGCCCACGGAGTCACCCACGCCCTGGGCCTGCGCGGGGGCGGCCATTCCCACGGACAGGGCCAGTGCCAGGACCAGGACCAGGGTGGACAACAGGGCAGGGCGGTGCCGGCGTGCCGGGCAAGGGGAGAGACGAGGCAGTGCGCGCGCAAGCATGGGCAAGGGATGTGTGCAGTGGACCAGCGCTTATTATTCCCGCATGAACCAAGCCAGCGCCAGCCCCGAGCCCACCCCCCGCAAGTCATGGCTGGAGACCCTGAAGGTCTACCTGGAGCCCGCCAGCTTGCGCATGCTGGCGCTGGGCTTTGCGGCCGGCCTGCCCCTGCTGCTGGTGCTGGGCACCCTGAGCTTTCGCCTGCGCGAGGCAGGGGTCGATCGCACCACCATCGGCTACCTGTCCTGGGTGGGCCTGGCCTATGCCTTCAAGTGGGCCTGGGCGCCGCTGGTGGACCGCATGCCCTTGCCCGGCCTCACGCACTGGCTGGGGCGCCGCCGCGGCTGGCTGTTGCTGTCGCAGTTGGCGGTCATGGGCGGCCTGGCCGGCATGGCGCTGACCGATCCGCAGCAGGACCTGCATGCCCTGGTCGTCTTTGCCCTGGTGGTGGCCTTCGGCTCGGCCACCCAGGACATCGCACTGGATGCCTTCCGCATCGAATCGGCCCCCAGCAATGAGCAGGCGGTGCTGGCGGCCTCCTACCAGACCGGTTACCGGCTGGCCATGATCTGGGCCGGTGCCGGCGTGCTGTGGGTGGCGGCACGGGCCGAGGCGCCGGGTGCCGACGCCTACCAGCACCTGGCCTGGCAGCGTGCCTACCTGGTGATGGCCGCCTCGATGGCGGTGGGCCTGATCACCGTGCTGCTGTCGGCCGAGCCGGTGCGCACCGCCTTGCCGCCGGCGCGCAATGCCCTGGAGTGGCTGCGCGGTGCGCTGGTCGACCCGTTCGCCGATTTTCTGCGCCGCTACCGCTGGCAGGCCGTGCTGATCCTGGGCCTGATCTCGATCTACCGCATCAGCGATGTGGTGATGGGCATCATGGCCAACCCCTTCTATGTGGACATGGGTTTCACCAAGGACGAGGTGGCGGCCGTCACCAAGGTCTATGGCGTGGTGATGACCCTGGCCGGGGCCTTCATCGGTGGCGCCCTGTCGCTGCGCCTGGGCGTGATGCGGGTGTTGATGCTGGGGGCCGTGCTCAGTGCGGCCAGCAACCTGCTGTTTGCCTGGCTGGGCACGCGTGGGCACGACGTGACGGGCCTGGTCTTCGTGGTGTCGGCCGACAACCTGGCCGGGGGCATTGCTTCGGCCGCTTTCATCGCCTACCTGTCCTCGCTGACCAACATCAGTTACTCGGCCACCCAGTACGCGCTGTTCAGCTCGATCATGCTGCTGCTGCCCAAATGGCTGGCCGGCTTTTCGGGGCGCTATGTCGACAGCTTCGGCTATGGCTCTTTCTTCACCAGCACCGCCTTGCTGGGGGTGCCGGTGCTGCTGCTGGTGGCGCTGGCGTCGCGCATCCCGATCCAGAGTCCCCAGAGTCCCCAGGGGGCTCGGGGCTGAATCCGTGTCTGCTGCCTGTGATGTTCTGTTTACTTTTCTTTACGGTCACTTCAATCGCCGCGTACAAGAAAAATTGATGATCTGTCAAGAAACTTTACACCGAAGCCTTGCATGAACACCCAGCTCCTGATGATTGAAGACGATGCCCGCCTGGCCCAGATGGTCGGCGAATACCTGGGCCAGTCCGGCTTTGCGGTCAGCCATGCCGCCACCGGTCATGCCGGTCTGGAGCAGTTGCAAAGCCAGGTCAGCAGCCCCGACCTGGTGGTGCTGGACCTGATGCTGCCCGACCTGGACGGCCTGGAGATCTGCCGCCGCATCCGTTCGCTGCAAGGGCCGCAGGCCCAGACCCCGATCCTGATGCTGACGGCCAAGGGCGACCCCATGGACCGCATCATCGGGCTGGAGCTGGGCGCCGACGACTACCTGCCCAAGCCTTTCGAGCCGCGCGAACTGCTGGCGCGCATCCGTGCCATCCTGCGCCGCAAGGGCGACCAGCCTGGCGCACCCTCGCAGGTGATGCGTTTCGGCTCGCTGGAGATCGACCGCGACGCGCGCAGCGTCACCGTGGCGGGCGAATCCTGCGAGCTGACCTCTTACCAGTTCGATCTGCTGATCACGCTGGCCGAGCGTGCCGGCCGGGTGCTGACCCGCGACCAGATCATGGAAGCGGTGCGCGGCCGCGAGCTGGAAGCCTTTGATCGCTCCATCGACGTGCACATGGGGCGCATCCGCCTGGCCATCGAGGCCGATCCCAAGTCGCCCAAGCGCATCCTCACCGTGCGGGGTGTCGGCTACGTCTTTGCCAAGCAACAGGACTGATCTTGTCCACACCTCCACCCCTGGCGGCTTCGCCCAGTGCCTTCACCGGCTCCCCTTTGCAGCGCCTGACCCGGCGCTTGTATGTCCGCATCTGGCTGGCTGTGTTGCTGGCCATGGCCTTGCTTACCCTGGGCGTGGCCTGGGCCTGGCGTGTGACGACCGAGCCGCCGCTGTTGGAGGCCGTGGTGCGCAATGCCGCTGGCGAGGTGGTGGGCGCGGGGGCGCTGCGCCGCCATGGCCCCCACCCCGATGGGCGCGAGCCGCCGCCCGGTGAACCCGGCCCGCATTCGCCCGACGGGCTGCGCCCGCCGCCGCCCGGTGGCCCGGGCGCCGGGCCGGCCGATGGGGAAGGCCCTCCACGCGGCGACGGTCCGCCACTGGAAGCGGTGCGTCATGGCCCGGAGTTCGTGGTCACCATGCACAACGGCGAGGTGCTCAATGTGCACCTGCCGCGCCCGCCGCGCAATTTCTGGAGCCGCCCGCCCTTCGGCTTTTTCTGGACCCTGGGACTGGCCGCGGTGGCCGTGGCCCTGGCCACCTACCCCATCATCCGCAAGCTGACCCGGCGCTTGGAGCAATTGCAGCGCGGCGTGGAACGCTGGGGCGACGGCGACCTGTCGGTGCGTGTTCCAGTCAAGGGGCATGACGAAGTGGCCTACCTGGCGGGGCGCTTCAACCTGGCCGCCGAGCGCATCGAAACCCTGATGCAGTCGCACAAGAAGCTGCTGGCCAATGCCTCACACGAGCTGCGTTCGCCGCTGGCGCGCATCCGCATGGGGGTGGAGTTGCTGGGTGAACAGGCGTCGCCGGCTTTTCGTGACGAGATCAAGCGCAACATCGGCGAGCTGGATCAACTGATCGACGAGATCCTGCTGGCCAGCCGGCTCGACGCCAGTGAGGCCGACATGGGCACGCTGGAGAAGGTCGACCTGATCGGTCTGGCTGCGGAAGAGGCGTCGCGCGTGGATGCGGATCTGGAGGCCGCCGAGGACAGCGGTGAACTGGTGGTCAACGGGGTGTCCAGGCTGATGCGGCGTGCCGTGCGCAACCTGCTCGAGAACGCGCGCCGCTACGGCCGTGGCGACATCTCGGTGCACCTGTCACGCCAAGGCCCGATGATTTTGCTGGCCGTGTGCGACCGGGGCCCGGGCGTACCGCCCGAGCAGCGCGAGCGCATCTTCGAGCCCTTCTACCGCCTGCCCGGCGCGAGCGAGCGCGAAGGCGGCGTGGGCCTAGGGCTGGCGCTGGTCAAGTCGATTGCCGAGCGCCACGGCGGCACCGTGCACTGCGAAGACCGCGAGGGCGGTGGGGCCCGCTTTGTGCTGACCCTGCCCAGCGCGGGCTGATCCCGGCCCCTGCCTGGGGGCAGGTCGGGGCTCTCAGGTCCCCCCGACGTAGGGGTTGCTCTGGCGTTCGCGCCCGAAAGTGCTCTCGGGCCCATGCCCGGGGATGAACACCGTGTCGTCACCCATGGGCCACAGACGCTGGGTGATGCTGTCTATCAACTGCTGGTGGTTGCCCTGCGGAAAGTCGGTGCGCCCGATGCTGCCGGCAAACAGCACATCGCCCACGAAGGCCCGTTTGATTTCGGGCGAGTAGAACACCACATGGCCCGGCGTGTGCCCCGGGCAGTGCCGCACCTGCAGCGTGTGGCGCCCGATCTGCACCGTGTCGCCGTCGGCCAGCCAGCGCGTGGGCGTGAAGGCCTCGGCCACCGGGAAGCCGAACATGCGGCTTTGCTCGGGCAGGCCATCAATCCAGAACTGATCGCCCGGATGCGGCCCGACGATGGGCAGCTGCAGTCGCCGGGCCAGCTCGCCGGTGCCGCCGGCATGGTCGATGTGGGCATGGGTCAGCCAGATCTGCTCCAGCTTCAGGCCCAGGCGCTCGACTTCGGCCAGCAAACGGTCCAGATCGCCACCCGGGTCGATCACAGCGGCCTGCCGGGTTTCATCGCACCAGACCAGGGAGCAGTTCTGCTGAAAGGCGGTGACGGGGAGGGTGAGGTAGTGGAGCATGGCTTGCAAATGTTCTTTCCGAACAAAGTCTTAAAAACCTAAACAAACATTCAAAGAGGCTCTGCCAACGCGATTGGGGGACAGAAACATAGTCTCAAAAAATGAAGGGAGCGTCGCCAGGAGTACAAGTTCAGCCGCCGCACAGCGGCGCCGTTTGACCATCCTCGTCCAAGTCTCAGGGTCGTGAAGCTGGCTGCTGAACTAATGATCGCTTCATAGTTCGCCCAGTTACTATACAAATCTACTATTTGTGTAGTAACCATGCGCTTGCTATCCGCTGATCTGTCACTTGGCGCGCAGACTTCTTACGCCGAGCTCTACGACATGGCCCATGGCCTTGAGAGCGCCAGATTCGCCACCCTGCGCGGTTCCTTCCACCGTCGGCAGATCAAGAGCAAGCCCTACGTCTACTTCAATTTCCGAGATGTCGATGGTCGCGGATGCTCGACATACGTTGGGCCCGCGAATGGGCGCGTGCAACGCCTCATCGACAGTTTCAATAGTGCCCAAGCTCATGATGGCCTCAAGGCGCTGACTCAGCGAGCTCAGGCATGTATGGCGTTAGGCTGCGACGGCACGATGGACGACGTTGTTGAACTTCACGTTGTCGATGCAGTATTCACTCT
>NZ_JBWKWP010000035.1:0-37298 GCF_059422285.1 Curvibacter sp. GW821-FHT01G03 | reverse complement strand
GGTGCTGGCCATGGCAGCCAACTACAGCCACATCGTGTTCCCTGCCACCGCCGGTGGCAAGAACGCGGCCCCGCGCGTGGCGGCCAAGCTCGATGTGGCGCAGATCAGCGAAATCAGCAAGGTCATCAGCGCCGACACCTTCGAGCGCCCGATCTACGCGGGCAACGCCATCGCCACCGTGCAAAGCGCCGACGCCACCAAGGTCATCACCGTGCGCACCACGGGCTTTGACGCGGCGGCGGCCACGGGCGGCAGCGCCGCGGTGGAAACCATCGCAGCCCAGGCCGACAGCGGCAAGAGCGCCTTCGTGGGCAGCGAGATCGCCAAGAGCGACCGCCCCGAGCTGACGGCGGCCAAGATCATCGTGTCGGGTGGCCGTGCCTTGGGCAGCAGCGAGAAGTTCAACGAAGTGCTGACCCCGCTGGCCGACAAGCTGGGCGCGGCGCTGGGTGCCAGCCGCGCCGCGGTGGACGCGGGCTACGCGCCCAACGACTGGCAGGTGGGCCAGACGGGCAAGATCGTGGCGCCGAGCCTGTACGTGGCCTGCGGCATCAGTGGCGCGATCCAGCACCTGGCGGGGATGAAGGACAGCAAGGTGATCGTGGCGATCAACAAGGACCCGGAGGCACCGATCTTCAGCGTGGCCGACTATGGCCTGGAGGCTGATCTGTTTGCGGCCGTGCCAGAGTTGATCGCGGCGCTATGAAGACCTGCGCCGCGTGACTCAGAAGCTCTCCCAGCTGTCGTCTGCTGGCGCGGGGCGGCTGCTTGAAGCCTTGGGGGCGATGGCCAAGACCTCGGGCTTGACAACGCCCTGGCCCTTGGCCGAACTGGCCATCTGTTTCACAGCGGGGCGCTGACCCAGGGCTTGTGGGGCTGACGAGGTCACCCGCGCCCGTGGTGGGGCAGCCGGGCGCGCTGGTGCGGCGCCACTGCCGGCCGCCAGCTTGAACACCGCCACGGCCTGCACCAGGTCGTTGGCCTGGCCGCGCAGGCTGTCGGCAGCGGCCGACATCTCTTCCACCAACGCGGCATTTTGCTGCGTGGTCTGATCCATCTGGGTGACGGCCTCGCCGATCTGGTTCACCCCCTGTGCCTGTTCGGCGCTGCCGGCGGAGATCTCAGCCATGATGTCGCTCACGCGCTGGATGCTGTTGACCACCTCGCTCATGGTGGCGCCGGCCCGATCGACCAGGGCCGAGCCCGATTCCACGCGCTCGACGCTGTCCTGGATCAGGCGCCGGATCTCTTTCGAGGCCTCGGCGCTGCGCCCGGCCAAGGTGCGCACCTCACCGGCCACCACGGCAAAGCCGCGGCCTTGCTCGCCGGCCCGAGCGGCTTCCACCGCGGCATTCAGGGCCAGGATGTTGGTCTGGAAGGCAATGCCATCGATCACGCCGATGATGTCGGCAATCTTGCGCGAGCTGTCGTTGATGCCCTTCATGGTGTCCACCACCTCGGCCACCACGGCCCCGCCCTGGCCGGCCACGCCGGCTGCAGCCTGGGCCAACTGATTGGCCTGGCGCGCGTTCTCGGCGTTGTGGGTCACGGTGGAGCCCAGCTCCTCCATTGAGGCGGCGGTCTCTTCGAGGGCGCTGGCCTGCTCTTCGGTGCGACCCGACAGGTCGCGGTTGCCCGAGGCGATCTGGGCGCTGGCGGCAGCCACGGCTTCACTGCCCTGGCGCACCGTGCTCACGACCCCCACCAGGCTGATCTGCATGCGCTGCACGGCCGCCATGATGCTGTCGGTGTCGCCAGGCCGCAGCTTGACGTGCAGGCTCAGGTCCCCGTCGGCCACCCGCGCCACGGCGTGCGACACCTCGTCGGGTTCGGCCCCCA
Organism: Curvibacter sp. GW821-FHT01G03; assembly: GCF_059422285.1. Lineage (NCBI taxonomy): Bacteria > Pseudomonadati > Pseudomonadota > Betaproteobacteria > Burkholderiales > Comamonadaceae > Curvibacter > Curvibacter sp. GW821-FHT01G03. Next base: position 35,459 of record NZ_JBWKWP010000035.1, on the reverse strand, counting down.
AGGCCCGGGTGATGCTGCGCGCAATCGACCAGGCCAGCCCGATGCCCAGAACGATGGCAAGGCCCATGATGCTCAAAACCCAGGTTTCGCCGGAGGCCACTGCGGCTGTGGCGTCGGCGCCTGCGGCCTGTGACAGCTCACGCTGGACGGCCACCGAGTCGTCCAGGGCCTTGAAGATCATGTCCTGGCGGGGGGCCACCTTGGTCAGCAGGATCTCGGTGGCGGCCTTGGCGTCTTCAGGCTTGCCGGTCAGGCCCAGCTTGATGGCGGCATCGATGTCGGCGTCGTAGGTTTCGCGGTTGTTCTGGATGATCTTCAGCAGTTCGATGCTCTTGGACATCACCAGGCTCTTGTCGAGCTGGGCCAGCAACTCCAGGCTGCGTGCCCGCAAGGGCAGGATTTTGTCGGCCTGCGCCTGCGCCTCTTTCACATCCTCAATCAGCGCCACGGTACGGGTGATGCGGGCGATTGACTGCAGGTGGTCTTTCAGCTCGGTCATCTGGGTCAGCTTGACCATTCGGTTTTGGATCAAGGTGTCCAGCTGCGAGGTCAGCAATGAGAACTTGCTCAAGGCCAGCGCCCCCACCAGAACCAGGCTGACCAGCAGCATGCCAAAGCCCAGCGCCAGTCGTGTGGCCACTCTGATTTGGTTGAATTGAACGAAGCCCATGGTGCCGTCCTCCTTTATATGCGTTTTTGTAACTAATCCGGACATTAGATAATATTTGTCTGACAACTTGGCTCAAAGGCCATGGGTGAGAAGGGGCATTGCATTGACGTTCTGAATTGCAATGGAACGATGCGAAGCGCAGGCCGCCAATCCGCATCTGGGGCGGTGTTTCATTGACTCTGTATCGGAGACAAATCGTTGGCTGAAACATGGTTTATCTCTGGATGAGTAGCCAATAAAGTTCAGCCCTGTCGCAGGTGCAAACCCCCATCAGGGGGCCCCCGGCGGCAGGCTGCTGAAGGCCACGTGCCCAGCCATTGATGCCAACCTTTTCAGGAGAATCACCATGTCCCGCACCACCGTTGATCAAACCCCGCTTCACAACGCCCTCAACCTGGCTGGCCGTGTGTTGTTTGCCGTGCTGTTCCTGCCGGCCGGCATCGGCAAGCTCACCGGCTTTGCTGGCACCGTGGGGTACATCAGCTCAGCAGGCCTGCCCCTGCCCAGCGTGGGCGCAGCGATGGCGCTGACGGTCGAGATCCTGGGCAGCCTGGCCTTGCTGGCCGGCTGGCATACCCGCTGGGCTGCCCTGGTGCTGGGCCTGTTCACTTTGGCCGCAAGCTTCTTTTTCCATCCGTTCTGGAGCGTGGCGCCCGAGCAGGCCTACGTGACCCAGCTGCTGTTCTTCAAGAACATCGCGGTGGTGGGTGGGCTGCTGGTGCTGGCCGCCCAGGGAGCCGGCGGCTGGAGCCTGGACGCCCGCAGCCGTCACTGAGCCTGTCACCAGGCCATCAGGCCACGGGGCGCAGATAGGCCGGTCCCCGGGCCTGCAGTTCGGCACTGCCGTAACGCACGCTGGCCGGGTAATACTCTGCGGCCAACTGCACCTGACCGGCTACCTCGTCGCCCGCCGTGCTCGCGATGAAGGCCAGCATCAGGTCGATCCCGGCCGACACCCCTGAGGAAGTCCAAACCGTGCCGTCCTGCACCCAGCGCTCCTCCAGCACGGTGACATCGCCCAGGGCCCGCAGGCGGTCCAGCGAAGCCCAGTGGGTGGTGGCCTTTTTGCCCGACAACAGGCCAGCAGCATGCAGCACGAACGAGCCGGTGCAGACCGACAGCATGGCCCGGGTGTTGCGGGCCTGCGCTGCCACAAATTCGAGCAGCACCGGGTTGTTCACCTCACGGCGCGTGCCCTGGCCACCGGGCACCAGCAAGTAGTCGAGCGGTGGGCACTCGGCAAAAGACACCTGTGGGTTGATCGACAGGCCCTTGGCGCAGCGCACCGGTCCGGCGTTCTGCGCCACGATCAGGCCCCGTGCGGGGCCTTCGGCCACCTTGCTCCACATGGTGAGCATCTCCCAAGGGCCGACAAAGTCGAGCTCTTCCACGTCGTCGAAAACCAGAATGCCAAAGTTCATCTTGAAGCCTTTCTCTCCGGCGCTGATCCGGAATGCCCGTTTTATGACAATTTAAGTCTCATGTGGCTATGATGTATCAAAAAATATCAGGGGGAATTCATGGCCACTCCACAGGAAGCGGTGCAACTGTTGATTTCGATACTCGAGTCTTTGAGCTCGGGCGCTGCCATGAAAGCAGCGGCGGCAGAAGGACTGGGCTACGCAGGCGGCTTTGACGCGCGAGCCGCGTTGATCAGAGTTTTGACCAGCCCAAACCGGGGATTGGAGGTCAGGGCCGCTGCGGCCAAAGCGCTTGGTCATGCCGCACGCGAATGAGCAGCCTCCTCACACTTTCTATCCACCAGGAGGCACCGGGCCGGTTTCTGGCCAGGCTCACGAAGGGGGATGTCGAGGTCGCTGAGCCGACCCACCACGACAGCGTCGAGTCGGCGATCTTTGACCACGCTGGCGCTCCTGCATGGGAGGGCATCACGGGTTGTCATGTTTGGTATGGCGGCGTCTATGCCGGCACCATCCCGATCGAGCACATGGAGCCCAGGGCCAGCGAACTGGGCGATTTTCTGTCTGCGCTGTCCCAGGCACTCAATTGATTCATTGCAGAGTGGGCTTGGAAGCAGAGCAGGTGGGTGTTGCGGTGCCCGTTGGGCTTTGTTTCGCCTGCCGGCGCTGAATGTGCCGGGCGATCGCGATGACGAGGCGGACCGCGGCGGACATGCCAGCCCTGCCCGATGCCGACTTCTCCCTGCAAACCCTGGACAAAGCTGTGGACAAGCCGTGCCCACAGCCTGCAAAGAAGTGCTAAGCCGTTGATTTTAAAAGGCTTGCTTTGGATTGCTTAAAAATTGGGCAGTATGGGCCAGCTCAAACCAGATGACCTGAAGCTGGCAATGCCACCAGCTCCGTGGCCCGTGTCAGGGAAAGCGCCTTGCCTCTAATGTCTAACCCGCCGTTCGGCGTAGTCCCACATGCCGGGCCAGTCTGCTTTAATCGGCGTTCGACTGGATCTGCCATGCCCTACGCCTCATCCCTTCTGCTGCTGGCCGCCGTTTACCTGGCCGTGTTGGCCAGCCCAGGCCCAAATTTTTTCATCCTCAGCCAACTGTCGCTGGATGGCCGGCAGCGCGATGCGCGCTGGACCGTGATGGGCTTGGTCACTGGGTCGGTGGTCTGGGTGATGCTGTCGATGGCGGGCCTGTCGGCCTTGTTGGGCAGCCACCCGTTGGTCGCCAGCGCAGTGCGCCTGCTGGGGGCTGTCTACTTGATCTGGTATGGGGCCGCGCTCCTCAGGTCTGCCTGGCCCGTGTCCGGTCGCCCGCAGCGCCGCAACCTGGGGTCTCCTGCGGCCACGCCCTCGGCCGGGGCGGCCTACCGGGTGGGGCTGATGACGGGGCTCACCAACCCCAAGAGTGCCGTGTTCTGGACCAGCGCCTTCGCTACCCTGTTGCCCCCTGCAGCGCCCGCCTGGTTCCAGGTGCTGGTGGTGTTGATGGTCATGCTGCTGTCGCTGGGCTGGCACCTGGGCATCACCCTGGTGTTCGGCCTGCCCGCGTTGCGACAGCGTTACCTGCGCCTGGAGCGCACCATCAATGGCATGGCGGGCGGTGCACTGGTGCTGCTGGGGGTGCAGCGCGTGGTGGGGCGGTGAGTGGTGGGGTGGTGTGTGCCAGGGAAATGGCGCCATGCCGGGCCCAAGCGTCAACCCACTCTAAACTGTGGGCGGTCTCGTCTTTCAGTTTTGACGAGGGCCCAGAGCGTGTCGACGATTTTTGGTGGGCCCATGCGAGATCCTCAGCCCGTTCTCGAGTTTTCACAGGAGCCCCCATGAAGCGCTTGACCATGTCCTTGGACGATGACCTCGCCGATGCGTTTGACGCCATCGTCAGCGAAAGGGGCTACGAAAACCGGTCCGAGGCCTTTCGCGATCTGCTCAGGGCTGATCTGGGCAAAGCATTGCAGCAGGACAACCCTGACGGGTTGTGCGTGGCCACGCTCAGCTATGTGTACAACCACCACCAGCGCCAGTTGGCGATGCGGCTGACCGACCTTCAGCATGAGCACCACGAGATCACCATCTCGACCACCCATGCCCACCTGGACCACGATCATTGCGTGGAGGTGGTGATCCTGCGCGGCAAGACCCGGCTGGTGCAGGACTTCGCCAAATCCATCACCACCCAGGCCGGCGTGAGCCACGGTGCGCTGCACATCGTTCCACTGGCGGTGCACCACGCCCACGGGCACGACCACCTGCTGCCGATCGTGGGGTAACGCACCTTACTGGTGCATTGTTGGTGGCGCCGCGCCCTTTGCCGGGCACCGGGCTTGTTTTGAAGGCCGTTTGCCTGCTTTGCAGCTGGCACGAATTTTGTATGATTATTTACAAATTCATCATACAAACTCGTCCATCCAAGCCAGGCAGCTGCCATGCATGACCTACCCACCGACTGGGGCGCCTTGTGCGCGCTCATCTTTTTGCTTGGCATGCGCCACGGCTTTGATGCCGATCACCTGGCCGCCATCGACGGCCTGACCCGGCTGAACCAGCGGCGTTGCCTGGGTTTGGCGCGCTATTGCGGGGCCTTGTTTTCTGCGGGCCACGGGGCCATCGTGCTGGGCATTGCGGTCGTGGTGGGCTCGGTGACCGAGCGGTGGACGCCACCGGCCTGGCTGGATGCCCTGGGGGCCTGGGTCTCGATCACCTTTTTGCTGGCCATCGGTGGGATCAACCTGCATGCGGTGCTGACGGCCGCGCCGGGCAAGACCGTGCCTCTGGTGTCATTGAAGGGACGCTTTCTGGGGCGCCTGGCGCAGGCCCGCAGCCCTTGGGGCGTGGCGGCGGTCGGGGCTTTGTTTGCCTTGTCGTTCGACACGGTCACGCAATCGGTGATGTTCGCCGCCACCGGTGCCCAGTTTGGGGGGGTGATCCCGTCCGTGACGCTGGGCTTGCTGTTCGTGCTGGGCATGCTGGTCACCGATGGTCTGAACGGCTGGTGGATTGCCCGATTGATTGCCCGCGCCGATGAGATCGCGGCCCTGGCCTCGCGGATCATGGGGGTGGCCGTGGCGGGTGTCAGCCTGATTGTGGCGGCGCTGGGCATCAGCCGGCTGGCGTCCCCTGCTTTCGAGGCTTGGAGCAACGGCAAGGAGCTGGTTTTTGGCGCCGTTCTGGTGCTCAGCCTGGCTGCCAGTTACCTGCTGGCCCGGGGCCTGGCCACGCGCCGCGCTCCGGCCCCGCACCGGGCACCTTGATCGCCATGGCGCTTGGGCGGGTCGATACCAGGTTTCTGGTGAAAGTGCGGGCATGAATCGGCTTGCGGGGCGGGCGGGCCTTCATCGCGGGACGATGTGCCTTGTGCTGGCGCTGGCCTGCTCGAGGGCCTACGCGCAGTTGGTGCCTGCATTCGCCACCCCCACACCGCCCGATCCCCAACTCCCGAGCCTGGCCCCGGTCACCATCACGGGCCAGCACTACGACAACTCGGTGGGCAGCAGCGATGCGGCCTCGCAAGGCGTGATCCGGGCCGAGTTGCTGGCCAGCCGGCCCGCGCTGCGCCCTGGCGAGGTGCTGGAGTTCGTGCCCGGGCTGATCGTCACCCAGCACTCGGGCGACGGCAAGGCCAACCAGTACTTTCTGCGCGGCTTCAACCTGGACCACGGCACCGATTTCGCCACCAGTGTGGATGGCGTGCCGGTGAACATGCCCACGCATGCGCACGGCCAGGGCTATTCGGACCTGAACTTTCTCATCCCCGAACTGGTGGAGCGCATCGAGTATCGCAAGGGCCCGTACTTTGCCACGCATGGTGACTTTGCCGCCGCCGGCGCGGCCGACATCGCCTACAAGACACGGCTGGATGCCCCCTTTGCCCAGGTCTCGGTCGGGCAGAATGGCTACCGTCGCGGCGTGGCGGCCGATACCCGCCAACTGCGTGACGACGTGACGCTGTTGGGTGCGGTGGAGTGGATGGGCAACAACGGCCCCTGGACCGTGCCCGAGGGCCTGCATCGCCAGAACGCCGTGCTGCGCCTGAGCCAGGGCACGCGTGAGCGTGGCAGCACGCTGAGCCTGACGGCCTACGAGGCCCGCTGGAACTCCACCGACCAGGTGCCCCAACGCCTCATCGACGCCGGCAGCTACAACGGCCGTACCTTTGGCCGCTACGACTCGGTGGACCCCACCGACGGAGGCAGCACCTCACGCTACAGCCTGTCTGGCGAATGGCATGACCGAGACCGCGCTGGCGAGACCCGGGTCTCGGCCTACGCGATGAAATACGCGCTCAAGCTGTTCTCGAACTTCACCTATGCCATGGACCGGCCCGCCACCGGCGACCAGTTCTCGCAGCAGGACGATCGCAACGTGTACGGCGGCAAGGCCTCCAGGGCCTGGAACCAGACGCTGGCCGGCCTTGATGCACGCACCGAAGTCGGTGTGCAGTTGCGCAACGACCGCATCCATGTGGGCCTGTACGACACACAGGCGCGCCAGATCCTGTCCACCACCCGGCTCGATGAGGTGCGCGAGACTGTGCTGGGCGTGTATGGCCAGAGCACCGTGCAGCTGACCCCCTGGCTGCGCAGCGTGCTGGGCCTGCGCGGCGACACCGCGCGCTTTGCGGTGAACAGCCTGAGCAACCCGGCCAACTCGGGCAGCGCCCGGGCCAGTTTGCTGTCGCCCAAGCTCAGCCTGGTGGCTGGCCCCTGGGCGCAGACCGAGTTCTTTTTCAACACGGGCAAGGGCTTTCACAGCAACGATGCCCGGGGCACCACGGCCAAGGTGGACCCCAAGACCGGCGACACGGTCGATGCGGTACCGGGTCTGGTGGCCGCTCGTGGTTGGGAGTTGGGTGTGCGCACCGAGGCCATCGCCAACCTGCAAAGTTCGGTGGCGTTCTGGCAATTGAATTCAGACTCCGAGCTGGTCTATGCCGGCGACTCGGGCACCACCGAGGCCAGCGGCGCGAGCCGCCGCCACGGCGTTGAGTTCAACAATCGGTGGACACCCCATCAACACTTTCTGCTGGACGCAGACATCGCACTCACCCATGCCCGATTGATCAACGGCGACCGCATTCCGAACGCGGTCGACTCCGTGGCCTCGATCGCCGCCACCCTCAAGGACATCGGCCGCTGGTCGGCCAGTCTGCAATGGCGTTACCTGGGCAGCGGCGCCTTGGTCGAGGACAACTCGGTGCGCTCCAACGCTGCGTCAACGTTCAACCTGCGCGTGAGCCGCGATCTGCTGGACCTGTCGCGTCGCCCGTCCAGCTTGACGGTGGATGTCTTCAATCTGTTCAACCGCAAGGTGGACGACATCCAGTATGACTACGCCTCGCAACTGGCTGGCGAGGCCACGGCGGTCAACGGCAAGGTGGTGCATCCGGGCGAGCCACGCTCTGTGCGGGTCACGTACCGGGTGGCGTTCTGAGCGGGCTCTGCCATTGCTTCCATCGGCCCTGATCACGCCCCAGGCCCTGAACGCGCTGTGGATCAGGGGGCTGATGCAAGAGCGCTCACAATGCCATCCGGGGCGGCGGTCGTCCTGTCAGGAGGGTTCCGATGAGAGTTGAAGGCCAATGTCATTGCGGCGCCATTGCGTATGAGGCCGAGGTTCAGGTGGGCAGCATCACGGTCTGCCATTGCAACGATTGCCAGATCCACTCAGGCTCTGCCTTCCGGGCCAACATCGCAGCACCGGCCGACCAATTTCGCCTGCTAAAAGGGACGCCAAATACCTACATCAAGACGGCCGCCAGCGGCAGCCGGCGGGTGCTGGCCTTCTGCGGCCATTGCGGCACACCGGTCTACGCTTGTGCGGAAGAGGCGCCGACGGTTTACTCCCTTCGCATCGGTACGCTCAAGCAACGGCATGAACTGGGTTCGCCCAAACGGCAGATCTGGACACAGCGGCGCCTGCCGTGGGTGGCGCTGGATGATCAGGTGCAGGGTTTTCAGGGGCAGCCTTGAAGGCCGGGTTGCGCGTGGGCTTCGCGGCAACCCCTGCGCCTTGACAGCGTTGGCCCTCCGCCCTGCCACAGGATTGACGGTGCCGTGCTGAGGTACCCCGCCAGCACGGGCTTGTCACGTGCCAGCCTGTGCTGCCAGGGGCGATGCCTCCCAGCCACCCCCCAAAGCCTTGTAGGTGGCCACTGCCGAGCGGGCCAGTTCAAGCTGGGCCTGTACGCGCGCATCGGTGGCTTGCAGCAGCGTCTCGTCAGCGTGCAAGACGTCGATCATGCTGGCGACCCCTTTTTGATACGCCGCAAGCGATGCGGCCCGAGCCCGGCTCAGTGAATCAACGCCCGCCGTCAGCATGGCAACCTGCTCCTGGCGCCGAGCGTAGGCTGAGATCGAGTTCTCCACATCCTCGGTGGCCTTGAGGGCCGCCAGACGGTAGGCGGCCAGCAACTCGGCCTCCTGGCCTCGGGCTTGCTCGATCTGCGCATTGATCCGACCAAAGTCGAAGAGGCGCCAGCGCAGACCCAACACACCGCTGGCTTGTGCAGCGCCGCCCGAAAACAGCTGGCCGCTTGAGACGGAGGTCGCATTGCCCAGCAGGCCGCTGAGCGAGACCTTGGGGTAGTACTCCGAGATGGCGGCCCCGATGCGCGCATTGGCGGCTGCCAAACGTCGCTCGGCCACGATCAGGTCTGGCCGCTGCCGCAACAGATCGCCCGGTGATCCTGTCGCGATCCCTGTGGGTGCGGCTGGAATCTCGCCGGGTGCCGCGAGTTCGGATCGATGCGTACCGGGCGGTGTTCCAAGGATGACATCCATCGCGTTCATCGCCGTGTCCAGGGAAGACTCCAAAACAAGGGGCGCAGCTTTGGTTTGCGCAAGCGCACCCTCTGCCTGTTGCTGCTGAAGCTCGGGCGCGAGTCCTTTGCTGCTCAGCAAGCGGACCTTCGACAGCAGATCTTCCTGCGTCCGGACTTGCTGTCGAGCGACATTCAAACGGGCCTGCAGGCCTCGAATCGTGATGTAGATGTCGGCTGTCTGTGCCGCCACGGCCAGTCGTGTGGCGACGGCCCCTGCTTGCGATGACTGAAGCTCGGCGGCGGCAGCTTCTTGGCCTCGGCCTAGGCTGCCGAACAGGTCAAGCTCCCAGCTTCCGCCCAGATTCACCTCGTAAGCACGGCCATTGCGGTCGAAGCCCGGCACAGAATTCAGGACCTGACCCAGCGGGGTTTGGGTGGACTGGTAGGCCCGGGCTGCTTGGCCAGACACTGCCCCAGAGGGGCGCAGGGCGGCGTCCGCCGCGCCCAGGCCGGCGCGTGCCTGGCTGACCCGCGCCGCAGCCTGAGCCAGATCCAGGTTCTGGTCCAAGGCCAGCGCCACCCATCGCGTCAGCTGGGGATCACCAAACGCAGACCACCAGGTCGCGAGGTCAGCCCGTGCATGGTCGTGGGCTTGATCGCGAGGGGCTTGGCCCTGGAACTGCGCCGGCAGGGCCAGGGTGGGTCGCACATAGTCCGGGCCCACGGCACAGCCGGCGGACAGACTGGCCACGACGATGGCGGCAAGGGTACTTTTGGGCAGCATATAGTTTCTTCCGATGAGATCTATTTGTGACCATAATACCAAATGGTCACTCGTTGTCCAGTGTTTCAGACTGACGTAAGCTGTGCCCATGACCAAAGCAAGTTCTTCCACCGCCACCCCCCGTGGCCCCGTCGACCATGAGGTGCGCAGCCAGATCGTGGCCGCGGCCACGGAACATTTCAGCCGCTACGGCTACGAGAAGACCACCGTCTCCGATCTCGCCAAGGCCATCGGCTTTTCCAAGGCGTACATCTACAAGTTCTTCGAGTCCAAGCAGGCCATTGGCGAGATGATCTGCGCCAACTGCCTGGGTGACATCGAGTCCGAGGTCCGGGCTGCGGTGGCGCAGGCCGAGCACCCGCCCGAGAAGCTGCGGCGCATGTTCAAGGCCATTGTCGAGGCCAGCCTGCGGCTGTTCTTCCAGGACCGGAAGCTCTACGAAATCGCGGCGTCTGCCGCGACAGAGCGCTGGCAGACCACGATCGCGTACGAGGCGCATATCCAGGCCTTGTTGCTGGAGGTTTTGCAAGAGGGGCGCCTGGCCGGCGATTTCGAGCGCAAGACGCCGCTGGACGAAGCCGTTGGGGCGATCCTGCTGGTGATGCGCCCCTACCTCAATCCTTTGATCCTGCAGCACAGCCTGGACTATGCCGAAGAGGCGCCGGGCCAACTCTCAAGCCTGGTGCTTCGCAGCCTTTCGCCCTGAGCGAATTGAGGTGTGACTATTGACTAAATTAGTCACAAGAATAAAAATGAAGGTCCCGATCACTTTGCTCAAGGGACTTTCATGCCTCGGCTTCGCCTTGCTACCCCGTTTCTCATCTGTGCCTTGCCGCTGGCGCTGGTCGCCTGCGGCGAAAAGGCTGTTCCTGACGCCCGCACCGGTGTGCCCTTGGTGCGGGTGGCCGTGGTTCAGGAGGCCAGCGCTGCGTCCAGGGCGTTCACGGGCACGGTAGCGGCCCGGGTGCAAAGCGACCTGGGCTTTCGGGTTTCGGGCAAGGTGCTGGAGCGCCTGGTGGATGCCGGTCAGCGGGTCAAACGGGGCCAGGTGCTGATGCGCCTTGACGCCATCGACCTGAAGCTGGCCGTCCGCGCCCAAGAGGAGACCGTCGTGGCGGCACGGGCCCGCGCGCGGCAGGCTGCCGACGAAGAAGCGCGCTACCGCGACCTGCGCGGTACCGGCGCCATCTCGGCATCCGCCTACGATCAGGTGAGGGCGGCGGCCGACGCCGCCCAAGCCCAGTTCAGCGCAGCCGAGGCCCAGGCCGGTGTGGTTCTGAACGCGAGCCGTTACGCCGAACTGGTGGCCGACGGCGACGGCGTGGTGGTTGAAACGCTCGCCGAACCTGGTCAGGTGGTGGCAGCGGGACAAGCCGTGGTCCGCCTGGCCCGTGCGGGGCAGCGCGAAGCCCTCATTCAAATGCCTGAGACCCTGCGTCCTACCCTCGGATCCCTGGCACAGGCCAGCCTGTTCGGCAGGGAGGGCGCCACCGTGCCTGCCAGGTTGCGGCAGCTTTCCAACTCAGCCGATCGCCTGACCCGCACCTTCGAGGCCCGCTATGTGCTTGAAGGAGATTTGGCCCAGGCCCCCCTGGGCTCGACGGTGGTGATTCGCCTCCACGACCAGACCGTTGCGACAAGGGCCCGCTTCAGGGTGCCAATGGCATCGCTCTATGACGCGGGCCACGGTCCAGGGGTCTGGGTGCTTCGTGGCGAGCCGGCCAGGGTGCGCTGGCAGGGCGTGTCTGTCGAGCGCCTCGATGACGAGGGCGCCGAGGTCGCAGGCCAGATCAAGCCAGGCGACCGAATTGTGGCGCTGGGCGCGCACCTGCTGCGAGAAGACCAGGTGGTCAGATCCATGGAGGGCGTGACCTCCGCGTCGGCCCAAGGAGCGCGTCCGTGAGCGAAGGCCGATTCAACCTGTCAGCGCTCGCCGTGCGCGAGCGTTCCATCACCCTGTTCCTGATCGTCTTGATTTCAGTGGCGGGCATTCTCGCGTTCTTCAAACTGGGCCGCGCGGAAGATCCGCCCTTCACGATCAAGCAGATGACGATCGTCACGGCATGGCCGGGCGCCACGGCGCAAGAGATGCAGGATCAGGTCGCCGAGCCGCTGGAAAAGCGCATGCAGGAATTGCGCTGGTACGACCGCACGGAGACCTACACCCGCCCGGGCCTGGCCTTCACCATGGTGTCGCTGCTTGACAGCACACCGCCTTCAGCGGTGCAGGAGGAGTTCTACCAGGCCAGGAAGAAGATTGGCGACGAGGCCCGCAAGCTGCCCGCGGGCGTCATCGGCCCGATGGTCAACGACGAGTACGCGGATGTGACCTTTGCCCTCTTGGCCCTCAAGGCCCAGGGCGAGCCTCAAAGGCGGCTGGTGCGCGACGCGGAAGCGCTGCGCCAGCAGTTGCTGCACGTGGCTGGTGTCAAGAAGGTCAACATCATCGGCGAGCAGCCTGAGCGCATTTTTGTGTCCTTCTCACATGATCGCCTGGCAACCCTGGGCGTGGCCCCGCAAGACCTCTTTGCCGCGCTCAACAGCCAAAACCTGCTCACCCCGGCCGGATCCATCGAAACCCGGGGGCCGCAGGTCATGCTTCGCGTCGACGGCGCGTTCGACACCTTGGAGAAGATCCGCCAGACGCCCATCGTGGCGCAGGGGCGGACACTCAAGTTGTCGGACGTGGCGAGTGTCGAGCGTGGGTATGAAGACCCCTCTACCTTTCTGATCCGCAACGGCGGTGAACCGGCTCTGCTGCTCGGCGTGGTGATGCGCGACGACTGGAACGGGCTTGAGTTGGGAAAGGCCCTGGAGGCCGAAGTCACCCGCATCAACGGCGCGCTCCCACTTGGCATGAGCCTGACCAAGGTGACCGACCAGGCCGTGAACATCAGCTCGGCGGTCGATGAATTCATGGTCAAGTTCTTCGTGGCCTTGCTGGTCGTGATGGCGGTCTGCTTCGTCAGCATGGGTTGGCACGTCGGCATCGTGGTGGCGGCGGCCGTGCCGCTGACATTGGCTGCGGTGTTCGTCATCATGGCGGCCACGGGCAAGAACTTTGACCGCATCACGCTGGGCTCGTTGATCCTGGCGCTGGGCCTGCTGGTGGACGACGCCATCATCGCCATCGAGATGATGGTGGTGAAGATGGAGGAGGGCTATGGCCGCATCGAGGCATCGGCCTATGCCTGGAGCCACACCGCGGCCCCGATGCTGTCGGGCACCCTGGTGACGGCCGTCGGCTTCATGCCCAATGGCTTCGCGCGCTCCACCGCGGGCGAGTACACCGGCAACATGTTCTGGATTGTGGGCTTCGCGTTGATGGCCTCCTGGGTGGTGGCCGTGGCCTTCACGCCCTACCTGGGTGTCAAGCTTCTGCCTGAACTGCCCAAGGTCGAAGGCGGGCACGAGGCCATCTACAACACCCCGCGTTACAACCGGTTCCGCCAGGTGCTTGGCCGGGTCATCGCGCGCAAGTGGCTTGTTGCGGCCACGGTGGTGACACTGTTCGTCATGGCGGTGCTGGGCATGGCGGTGGTCAAAAAGCAGTTCTTTCCGACTTCCGACCGCCCGGAGGTGCTGGTTGAGGTGCAGATGCCTTATGGCACCTCGATCGCACAGACCAGCGCTGCCACGGCCAAGGTCGAAGACTGGCTGGCCAAGCAGCCAGAGGCCCGGATCGTGACCTCTTACATCGGCCAGGGCGCGCCGCGCTTTTTTCTGGCGATGTCCCCTGAGCTGCCCGACCCGTCGTTTGCCAAGACCGTGGTGCTGACCGGCAACGACAAGGAGCGCGAGGCCCTCAAGTTCAGGCTGCGTCAGGCGGTGGCCGACGGGCTGGCCCCCGAGGCCCAGGTTCGCGTCACCCAGATCGTGTTCGGCCCCCCGTCACCCTTCCCGGTGGCCTACCGCGTGGTGGGCCCGGACCCGGACCAACTGCGCGAGATCGCGGCCCAAGTCGAGGCTGTGATGCGCGCCAGCCCGATGATGCGCACGGTCAACACCGACTGGGGTCCGCGTGTGCCCACCCTGCATTTCACACTGGACCCGGACCGGCTCCATGCCCTTGGGCTGAGCGCCAGCGCTGTGGCCCAGCAGTTGCAGTTCCTGCTCAGCGGCGCTCCGCTGACGGAAGTGCGTGAGGACATCCGCTCGGTGCAGGTGATCGGGCGTGCCGCTGGCGATGTCCGTCTCAACCCCGCGAAGATCGCTGCGCTGTCGCTGGTCGGGGGGGCGGGGCAGCGCATCCCCTTGTCGCAGGTGGGCCAGGTCGAGGTGCGCATGGAAGACCCCATCCTGCGGCGCCGTGACCGCATGCCAACCCTCACCGTGCGTGGCGACATCGCCGACGGCTTGCAGCCGCCGGACGTGTCAACAGCCATGACCCGGCAGCTCCAGCCCATCATGGACAAGCTGCCCAGGGGCTACCGCCTCGTGGAGGCCGGCTCCATCGAAGAGTCTGGCAAGGCCACGGTGGCCATGCTGCCGATCTTCCCCATCATGCTGGCCGCCACGCTGCTGATCATCATCCTGCAGGTGCGCTCGATCTCGGGCATGGTCATGGTCTTCCTGACCAGCCCACTGGGCTTGATCGGGGTGGTTCCCACCTTGCTGCTGTTCCAGCAACCTTTCGGCATCAATGCGCTGGTCGGCTTGATTGCGCTGTCGGGGATCCTGATGCGCAACACCTTGATCCTGATCGGGCAGATCCGTGAGAACGAACAGGCCGGGCTCGATCCATTCCGAGCGGTGGTGGAAGCCACCGTGCAACGGGCTCGTCCCGTGATCCTGACCGCCTTGGCCGCCATCCTGGCTTTCATTCCGCTGACCCATTCCGTGTTCTGGGGAACCCTGGCCTACACCCTGATCGGCGGCACCTTGGCCGGCACAGTCCTGACCCTCGTCTTTCTGCCTGCCATGTATTCCATCTGGTTCAGGATTCGGGCCACCGACCTGAAGCACGGCCTTCGCGGCTGAACACCCCCCCACCTAGGAACCACCATGTCTGAATCCAGAGTTGTTGTTGTGACCGGCGTGTCGTCGGGCATCGGGCGCGCCGCTGCCATCCGGTTTGCCGAGCAGGGTTGTCGGGTGTTTGGCACTGTGCGCAACACCGCGAAAGCGCAAGCCATCCCCAAGGTCACGCTGGTCGAGATGGACCTCCGGGACGACGGGGCCGTCGAGCGGGGTGTCCAGTCCATCCTGGCGCAGGCCGGACGCATCGATGTGCTGGTCAACAGTGCCGGTGTCACCTTGTTGGGTGCTGCGGAAGAAACCTCCATCAAAGAAGCCCAGACCTTGTTCGATACCAACCTCTTTGGCCTGCTTCGGGTCATCCAGGCCGTGCTGCCGCACATGCGGCAGCAGCAATCGGGGCGCATCGTCAATGTCAGCTCGGTGCTGGGCTTTTTGCCCGCGCCTTACATGGCGCTTTATTCGGCGTCCAAACACGCGGTCGAAGGCCTGGCTGAAACGCTGGATCACGAGGTCCGCCAATTCGGCGTTCGCGTTTCGCTGGTTGAGCCCTCGTTCACCAAAACCAACCTGGACCTGAACGCCCCCCAGGCGGCGATCAGGATCGCCGCCTACAGCCAGGAGCTTGGCATTGTTGCCAAGGCGATCCAGAACAACGTGCAAAAGGCGCCCTTGCCCGACGGGGTGGCCGCCACGATCGTCAAGGCGGCACTGGGGCCCTGGAAAATGCGCCACACGCCCCGAGGCGAAGCGGCTCTTCTGGCCAAGCTGCGCCGCTTCATGCCCGCGGGCCCGGTGGAGAAGGGGCTGCGGAAAACGTTCGGGCTGGCTTGACGAGATCCGTGAGCGAATGACTTCGCCGCCTGCGTCATTGAAGGGTCTCTTTCGACAGGGCGAGCCTGGTCAACGCAGGGGCTTCCTGGGCCCACCTTGCTTGCCTTGACTGCCGTGCTGCCAGCGGCAGCGTTTTACCCGCTGATCAGTGCCAAGGGCAGGGCCAGGCTTGTTCTTCCAACTGGCCATGCCGAGGCGCCAGCCTGAATCGTGCAGTCCATGGGCGCTGGACCGGAAATGCCCGATGGGAGCGCCCGTCTGGCGTCACATCTTTCAGTCCAGTTGAATGCCACTGGCCGCCACCAGCGATTTCCACCGCTCCTGATCTTGCAAGACCATCTTGCTCAACGTGCCAGCATCCTCATAGCGGAGATTGATCTCCACGCGTTTCGCGGCATCCTGCATGGCGACGGTCCGCAGCGTGTTGCGCACATCAAGACCCAACTGGCCGACCAGGGCTGCAGGCGTTCGCGCAGGCGCGAACAGGCCGTACCACTCGATCAGTTGCAGGGCCGCGAGCCCTGATTCAGCGAAGGTGGGGGTGTCGGGCAGCGTCGCCAGTCGCCGGGGGCTGGTGACCGCCAGAATGCGGATACGCCCGCTGCGATGAAGGTCCAGCAGGGTCGGCAGCGGGTTGAAGGTGCATGCCACCTGGCCTGCCATCAGGTCCTGCAGGCCCGGCGCGACGCCTCGATAGGGGACATGGGTGAGGGTGACTCCGAGCTCATGACCCATTTGCACACCGAGGAAGTGGGGCGCGCTTCCCGGGCCAGGGGTCGCGTAGGTGGCCTGTGCCGGGTGCGTTCGAGCCCACTGAAGGAAGCTCTGCAAGCTGTTGATCCCGGAAGATCCATTCACGGCCAAGGCAAAACAATGCTCGCCCAGGCAGGCCACTGGGACCAGGTCGCGCTGTGCATTGAAGAGCGGCGTCTTGTAGAGCAGAGGCGCCAACGTCAACACAGATGACGGCGTCAACAGCAGGTTGCTGCCGTCGGCCAAGGCCTGCACGGTGGCCTGCACCGCAAGCTGGCCCGCAGCCCCTGACTTGTTCTCGATGACATACGCCACTTGGGGATCCTGAGATTGGCTGGCCAGCGCGCGGGCCAGGCTGTCGGCGGTGCCCCCTGGCGGAAAGCCGACGAAGAGCTTTCGGATGTTGCGCTCACCCTGGGCGTGGGCCGCAGTCTTTCCAAAGAGGAGGGCGAGCGCTGCCGCCTGGACAAGCCGCCTGCGACGGAGAGGGGATGAGTTCATGAAGGGCAATGTGGGATTGGGAGAGTGGGGGAGTGGGTTTGAGCGGTGACGCAGCCACCCACGGCACGACCTTTTGGGGGCTCGAAGGGTGGTCTGCGGGGCGCGCCGGGCGCGATCAGAAGCGGTGCCGGATGCCCAGCGCAAAGCTGTGGCCTGTGGCGCCGACCGTGGCAACTTGTTGCCGGGTTTGCGTCTGATCCTGCGAGGCCAGCACGTAGACCTCGGTGCGGGGTGACAGGTAGTGGTCGTAGCCCAGGGTCAGCACCTTGCGCGACACATTGCCGCCCGCTGCGGTGGCCGCCACCGCCGTCGGCGTGTTGCCCGTCGTGCGTGAGCCATAGCCTGCGATCCAGCGCCCGGCCCCGATGGGCAGGCTGGCACTCAGGTCCCACACCCGGTACTGCACCGCTTGAGGCGCGGCGGCCGTGCCCAGATTCTGAATCTGCCCCAGGTGTCCGAACACCTTGAGAGGGCTGAAGTCATAACTGGCGGCCCATTGCCAGGCGCGGGTGTTGTTGGACGAGGTGCCGTCGGCAAACGTCACCGGATTGCGATTGACGCTTTGCCATGCTATGGACGAGTTGAAGGCACCTTGCCCATAGGCCAGCCGCACGGCACTGTTGGGCCCGCCCAGATTCTGCGAGGCGGCATAGGCGACGGACCCCGACAGCCCGGCGCGCACCGGGCTGTCGTACACCACGGAGTTGGCCCAGGCCGTGCCGCCAGACAGGGGTGATCCGATGAAGGTCAGCAGGTTGATCGGTGAGAACGTGGTGCTGTCGCCCAGTGCATTGCTGGTGACCGAGTTGGTGAACAGCAGTGTGGTGACATTGCCGATCCGCACCCGTCCCAGGGTGGTGTCGCTCAAACCCACCCAGGCGGCACGAGAGAAGAAGGGGTCTGCTGCCACATTGACGGGGGCCGGCAGGGCATCGCTGCGACCGGCCGCCCCTGATTCGTTGCGGATGAATGAGGACAGCTCGAAGATGGCCTGGCGCCCATCGCCCAGATCTTCCTGGCCGCGCAATCCCCAATGGCTGGTCGACAAGCCGCCGCTGAACTGCTTGTTGATGGGCTTGTCGAGTGCATTGACACCCGACGCATTGGTGACGCTGCCCACGGCGGCATCGATGAGACCGTAAAGCTGGACACCTGACGCCGGTGCGGTCTGTGCCTGGGCCTCTGCCTGCAATGGCAGTGTGCCGGCCAGACCGAGCGCCAGGGCTGTGACGAGGCCGTTGGATGAGTTCATGTTTTTGTCTCCTGTTGTGAATGAAAGGCGCGCAACGTCCCCAGCCGGTGCAGACACCCGCTTGATCGTTGGGGAGGGGAATCCAATGCGGGCCTGTGCTCAGATGAGCACCGCCGCAGCCTGGCGGGCCAGGCTCAGGGCGGGTTCAGGATGAGCCGCGCGTCGGTGTTGGCGTTGGCGTCGATGCCGGGGCCGTGGCCTGCAAACTTTGCAAGGCCATGCCGGTACTCAGGGGCTTGCCGGCGGCGGCCCACCACCCGCTGCGCACCTCTTGCACGACACAGCGGGTCATGGGTCTGAATCCTTCTCCGCCGACGCGGACGACCGCGTCGGTGAGGGCTTCCATCAATTCGGCCACCTTGTGTTCGGGCAGAACACCTTCGAGCATCTTGACTTCAATGAATGGCATGGGATCCCTCTTACAGAATGGTTGAAACGGTTTCGAACTGCAGCCGAGGGCCGCGGGGGCGCAAGGACTCGCTGTCGCCATACCCCAGGTTGATGAGGAAGTTGCTGCGGCAGGCGCTGTCCGGGAAAAACGCCTCGTCCAGCGCGGCGCTGTTGAAGCCGCTCATGGGCCCGCAGTCCAGACCCAGCAGGCGCGCGGCCATGATCAGGTAGGCCCCTTGCAGGCTGCTGTTGCGCAGGGCCGTGCTCTGGCTCAGCGCCGGGTCCGTGGCAAAGCTCTGCGCTGCCTGTGGGGCGTGGGGGAATTGCGTCGGCAGGTGCTCGTAGAAGCGCAAGTCCTGGGCGACGATCACCGTCACGGGGGCCGAATCGACCTTGTCGACATTGCCCGGTGCCAGGCACTTTCGCAGGCGTGCCTTGCCCTCCGGGCTGCAGACAAAGACGTAGCGCGCGGGCTGGGTGTTCATGGAGGTCGGCCCCCATTGGGCCAGCTCGCTGACCTGGCGCAGCAAGTCGAGCGGGACCGGGCGGTCCAGGAATCGGGCGTAGGTGCGGGCCGCCAAAAAGGCCTGCTCTTGGGCGTGCATCATGGCTTGATGGGCTGTATGAATCATGTCGTGGGTGGGTTCAGGCGGCGGTGTAGGCCGTCTTGACCGTGGTGTAGAACTCGCTGGCATAGCTGCCTTGCTCGCGAGCCCCCATGCTGGAGGCCTTGCGCCCGCCGAAGGGCACGTGGTAGTCCGCGCCCGCGGTGGGGGTGTTGACCATCACCATGCCCGCCTGGGCGTGGCGTTTGAAGTGACTGGCATGGCGCAGGCTCGTGGTGCAGAGGCCGCTGGAGAGCCCGAAGGGCGTGTCGTTGGCCAGCGCGAGGGCCTGATCCAGGTCTGCTGCCCGCAGCACCGTGGCCACCGGGCCGAAGACCTCTTCGCGGTTGATCTTCATCTCGGGGTGGGTGTCGGTGAACAGCGCAGGCGTCAGAAAGAACCCCGGTCGGCCCTGCTCGTCGTGGGCCACAGGCGCTCCGCCAAACGCCAGCGTGGCGCCTTCATTTTTGGCGGACGCGATATAGCCCAGGTCAACCGCCAGCTGGCGTTCGTCCACCACAGGACCAATGTCCACGCCCGGGCTGCGGGCGTCGCCCACCTTCAACTGGCCGAGACGTTCCATGAGGGCCGCGACAAAGCGGTCATGGATGCCGTCCGTGACGATCAGCCGGCTGGTGGCCGTGCAGCGCTGGCCTGTCGAGTAGTAGGCCCCTTGCACGGCACAGTTCACGGCGACCGGCAGGTCCGCGTCGTCCAGCACGATCAGGGGGTTCTTGCCACCCATTTCGAGCTGGAACTTGATGCCGTGTGCCGCGCAGGATTGCGCCAGGCGGCGACCTGTGGCTTGCGATCCCGTGAAACTGACGCCGGCCACCCGGGGGTCTTCGGTCAGCACGGCTCCGACCTCGGCCCCTCGGCCCATGACCAGGTTGAATACGCCATCGGGCAATCCGCTGCGCGACAGGATTTCGGCCAGGGCCCAGGCGCTGCCGGGCACCAGTTCGGCCGGCTTGAACACCACGCAGTTGCCGTAGGCCAAGGCGGGTGCCATCTTCCAGGCCGGTATGGCGATCGGGAAATTCCAGGGGGTGATCAGGCTCACCACGCCCAGTGGCTCGCGGGTGACTTCCACGGTGATGCCTGGGCGCACCGAAGGCAGCACATCCCCTCGCAAGCGCAGGGCCTCGCCCGCAAAATATTTGAAGATCTGGCCTGCACGGGTCACCTCGCCAATGGCCTCGGGAAGGGTCTTGCCTTCCTCCCGGGCCAGCAGATCGCCCAGTTCCTGGGCGCGGGCCAGCAACTCATGGCCCACCCGGTCCAGCACGTCAAAGCGTTGTTGGGGAGTGGATTGGGCCCAGGCTGGGGCGGCCGCATGGGCCGCCGCCACGGCCTCTCGGGCTTGTGCTGCATCGGCCTGGGCGAATTCACCGATGACGTCGCGCACATCCGAGGGGTTGATGTTGGGCACGGCGCGAACCCCTTCGCGCCATTGCCCGCCGATGTAGTTGGGTTTCATGAGCGCGCTCCGTTGCCCTTCTGGCGGAAGCGCTCCTGCCATTCGGCCAGGGGCATGAAGCTGGGGTCTTCACGAACCATGGCCAAGGTTTCGGCCAGCAGTTCCTCCTCGGTCTTCGCCAGGTCCAGGGGGGTGCCGTACGGCTGGTTGACGTAATAGGGCGTGTCCATGTAGACCTCGACCCGGTTGCCTTCAGGATCAAAGTAATAAACCGACCAGGCGTTGCCGTGGTTCATGGGCTGAATCTGGGTGGCTCCCAGCGCCGCTGCCTGTTCGCGGTTCCATCTCAGTTCGGCCAGGTCGGGCACGATGAACGAGGCCTGCATGATCGTGCTGACCGGCGACTCGGCCGAGCGGCCCCCAGACAAGACAAACTGGTGGTGTTGGTCTTCGGTTGCACTCATGAAGACCAGGCGATTGCCAAAGTTCTTGCCGAGGCCTTCGTCGGTGATGGTGAGGCGAAAGACCCGGGTGTAGAAGTCCACCATGCGGTCGACATCGTAGACATAGATGCCGAAGTGAGCGGGGGTCGGGCGCGAGACTTTCATGATTACTCCTTTTGAATGTGGGCGTCTTTGACCAACTGGGTCCAACGCTTGAGATCGCTTTGCATCGTGGCCTGCAGCTCGGCAGGGCTGCTGGCACGGACCTCGCCGCCCGTGATCTCTTCGAGCCGTGCGCGCACCGCTTCGTCGGCCAGGGCCTTGCGCACCTCGTGTTGCAAGCGCTCCAACAGGGGTTTTGGCAGGCCGGCTGGCGCGAGCAAACCCGTCCAGGAGCGGACATCGAACTGAGGAACGCCCTGTTCGGCCACGGTGCGGACCTCAGGCATGCCTGGCCAGCGAGAGGGCCCCGTGGTGGCCAGTGCCTGTAGCTTGCCGGATCGGATGTGCTGCACGGCTGCGGTCGGGGCCACCAGAACCAGGTCAATCTCACCCCCCAGCAAGCCGGTCATGGCGGCGCTTTCGCCGCGGTAGGGCACATGAACCATCTGAACCCCGGCCTGTTGGGCCAGCAGGGCGCCGGCCATGTGCTGACCGGTACCTACGCCGGCCGAGCCATAGGTCAATTCGTTACCTCGAGACCGCGCTGCCTTGAGGGCATCCTGCAAGCCCGTGTACCGGCTACCGGCCTGGGCCACGACCAGAAAGGGGAAGGTGGTCAGGGCCGACACGGCCTGGAATGATTTCAGCGTGTCGTAGGGCAGGCGGTCATACAGGGCACCTGCGATCGCGTGCCCGCCGGTGACCAGCAGCAGGGTGTAGCCGTCGGGGCGTGCTGCGGCCACGGTGCCGGCGGCAATCGTGCCGCCAGCGCCCGGTTTGGGCTCGACCACCACAGCTTGCCCCAGGCCTTTGCCCAACTCGGTGGCCAGGATGCGAGCCACCGCATCGGCGTTGCCGCCGGCGCCAAAGCCGTGCAACAGCCTCAACGGCCGATCGGGGTAACGGGAGGCCTGAGCCCAGCCGCTCACGGCGGGCATCAGGCAGGCCGCACCCAGGGCCAAGCCTGCGCGTCTGCGCGTCAATGTCATCTTTGTCTCCTTGTGATCGGGCCAGGGCCTTATTGCGCGGCCTGTGCCACGGGGTTGCGCAACACCCCGATGCCTTCGATCTCGACTTCGACCACATCGCCGGGCACCATGAAGCGCGGGGGCTTGCTGCTCCAGCCCACCCCACCTGGCGTGCCGGTGACGATCACGTCGCCGGGAACCAGGGTGAAGATGGTGGAGGCGTAGGCGATTTGTTGCGCCACCGAGAAGATCATGTTCCCGGTGTTCGTGTGCTGCATCCGCTCGCCATTGAGTCGGGTGCTCAGTTCGAGTGGGCGGGCCGGATCGATCTCGTCGGCGGTGACCATCCAGGGGCCGAATGCGCCGGTGGATTCGAAGTTCTTGCCGGCTGCGATGGCCTTGGCGTGAAACTGCCATTCGCGGATGCTGGCGTCGTTGTAGATCGAGTAGCCGGCCACGTACTCATGGGCTTGGGCTTCGGGGATGTTGCGGCCGCTGCGTCCGATCACCACGGCCAGTTCTCCTTCCCAGTCCAGCGAATTCGAGCAATGCGGGCGCAGGATGGCCTGGCCATGAGCGGCCTGCGAACGCCAGGTGCGCAGAAAGATCGGGGGGTGGTCGGAGAGCTCGCGATCCAGACCGGCGGCCACCACTTCCTTGTGGTGGTCGTGGTAGTTGCGGATGGCGCAGATGATTTTCTCGGGTTGGGTGATCACGGGCAGGTAGGTGATGTCACCCAACGCAATGTCGGCCTTGACCCAGGCGCTGTCCTGGGCGAGTTGTGGCAGGCGGCCCGCGCTCAGATAGGACTGCAGGGTCGGGTATTGCGGATGGGCGCGACCCAGGTCGGCGACTCGGTCGCCGATCACGGCCCCCCAAGAGGCCACACCCTGGTGTTGGAACGACAAAAGCTTCATGGTCGACTTTCAGAGGCGAAGAAAAAAACGTCACAGCCGGCAAGCTCTTCGAACACCTGCCTGGCTCAGCAGCCTGAGGAAAACCCTTAGATCTGCAATCAACTCATTTGTTAAATCAGTCGGGCGGACTTTATCCAGTAAGAAATGGGCATTCAAACGATTTCTTCTCACTATGTCTTGCGTTTATTGCACTCCGAAAGACAATGGCGGGATGCGAAGAAAAATCCCCAGCACCAGTTCTCTGAGCGCTTTCGAAGCCGCCGCCCGCCACTCCAGCTTCACCGAGGCCGCCAACGAATTGGCCTTGACCCAAAGCGCCATCTGCCGGCAGATCGGGGGCTTGGAAGAGTTTCTGGGCGTGAAGCTGTTCCGTCGCACCCGCCGAGGGGTGCTGCTGACCGAAGCGGGCGAGGTCTATCACCGCCAGGTGACCCAGCGTCTGGACGATGTCGAGCGCGACACGCTGGATCTCATGGCCCGACAAGGGCGAGGAGGGCGTCTGGATCTGGCGGTGGTACCGACCTTCGGGACCCGTTGGTTGATCCCTCGCCTGCCCGATTTTTCGAAGAGGCATCCCGACATCACCATCAACCTGAGCAGTCGAACGCGTCCATTCTTGTTTGACGAGACCCGCATCGATGCTGCCATCTATGCCGGGGATGGCAACTGGCCCGGTGCCAACACCACCTGCCTGATGCAGGAAGCGCTGATCCCGGTCTGCAGCCCTGAGCTGATTGCGCCGCGGCGCGCGCTTTCGCCACAGGAGTTGGCCCAATTCCCGCTGCTGCAACAAAGCACGCGCCCTTATGCCTGGCGCCAGTGGTTCGAGTCTGTGGGGTACCTGCCTGGCAACGAGCTCGCGGGCCCCAGCTATGAGCTGTTCTTCATGTCTTTGGAGGCCGCGGTCGTGGGGCTCGGCGTCGCTTTGGTGCCGGAATACGACCTCGGCAGCGACATCGCCTCAGGACGCTTGATCATCCCCATCCAGCATGCCTGCCCCAGTGATCGGGCCTACTACCTGGCCTACCCGGAGCACAAGGCAGAGTCTCCCACGCTCAAGCTCTTCAAGGCATGGTTGGTCGCGGAGACTCAAGGCCTGGATGTCGCGAGCCGCCATCTCCAGGCTTGAGAGCGTCAAGTTACCCAGCGACCAAGTTGGCCGCGAGCTTGATTCGACGTTGACAGATGATCACTCTGCTGGCTGTCAATGTCTTCATGGCGCTCATCGACAGGCGCCACGTCAATCACGTGCAGGTGACCTGCTGGTTGACCACCTGCGTGCCTGCGTGCCTGCGAACCTGCCGGCGTCCTGTCCACCGACCCAAAACGGCGCGGCGCGGATCATTGGAATGAGCGCATACCTCCATCCCAAGCCCGCCACCGATGACCTGCAGAGGCTGGCCGCCATGACAGCCCGCCCGGCTGATCAGTTTGGGGCCGACGATTTCAGGTGCGCGCCCGAAGCGCCCAAGCCTTCACAGCTTCAGATGCGCTGAGGTGGGTATGCGATGGAGGTGCGGTGGCTGGCCCTCGCCGAAGGCGATCAAAAGGCTTCCCATTGATCGTCGGCCCCACCCGCTGCGGTGTTTTTGCTGTTGCCCGCGGGTTTGGGCAGTGCCACGGGTGCTGCCGCCTTTTTGGGCAGGTGGTGCACCTGGCCCAGCGTGGGCGCTGCGGCCACCATGCGCACCGGTGGGGGCATCGGTGCGCGGCGGGACGCTTGGCCTGGCAAGTCATTGAGCTTGAACGAAGCCACGGCCTGCACCAGGTCCAGGGCTTGCGACTTCAGGCCGTCTGCGGCCGAGGCCATCTGTTCGACCAGCGCGGCGTTCTGTTGTGTCACCTTGTCCATGTCTTCGACCGCCACGCCCACCTCGGTCACCCCTGCGGCCTGCTCGGCGCTGGCGGCGTTGATTTCGCCAATGATGTCGGTCACCCGGCGGATGCTGTTGACCACTTCGGCCATGGTGCCGCCCGCCTTGTCGACCAGGTCGGTGCCCCGCTCAACCCGTTCGACGTTCGCGTTGATCAGGGTCTTGATTTCCTTGGCGGCCTCTGCACTGCGCCCGGCGAGCGAGCGGACTTCGCTGGCCACCACGGCAAAGCCGCGCCCCTGTTCCCCGGCCCGGGCCGCTTCGACGGCCGCGTTCAGCGCCAGGATGTTGGTCTGGAAAGCAATGGCGTCGATCACGCCGATGATCTCGCTGATCTTTCGGCTGGCGTCGTTGATGCCTCGCATGGTTTCGACCACGTCAGAGACCACCTGCCCCCCCTGGGATGCGATGGCGGACGCACTCTGGGCCAGCTGGTTGGCCTGGCTGGCCGCGTCGGCATTTTGTTTGACCGTGGCGCTGAGTTCTTCCATGCTGGAGGCGGTCTGCTCCAGCGAGCTGGCCTGTTGCTCGGTGCGCATGGACAGGTCGTTGTTGCCCTGGGCGATCTCGGCGGCTGCGGTGGAAACCCGCTCGGAGTTGGCTCGGACATTCGAGACCACTTTGGCCAGGCCGGCCTGCATGCTTTGCAGGGCACGCAGCAGTACCGCCGTCTCGTCCTGGCCATGGGCTTGAATATCGGCCGTCAGGTCTCCCGAGGCGACGCTCTCGGAAATTTTCACCGCGCGGTTCAGTGGCAACACAATCGACTTGGCCACCACATAGGCCGCAGCCACGGCCACCAACACCCCGGCGACCGAGATCGCGATGGCCAGCTTCATTGCCAGATCAGCAGCGTCATCGGCGCGTTGACCGTCTTCCTTCATCAGCGCTTCCTGGTAGGCCGTGAAAGCCGCCACCGCTGCAAAGTAATCATCTTGCGGCTTCTGGAAGTCGTCAAAAATGTAAACACCGGCCTCCTCAACCTTGCCGATGGCCAGGAACGACATCAGGTCAGCCCGGGCTTTGGCGTAAGCCTCTCGTTTGACGATCAGGTCATTCAACAGCTCCAAGGCCTTGGGGTGGGTCATGTCGGCCTTGAGGCGGGCAATGATCTCGCCCCCGCGCTTTGCCTTTTCGTCGATCTGGCGCTGCCACTCTGTCGACTTCTCCGGGTCTTTGGCCGAGATGATCAGGTTGCGCAGAATGCGGGCCTGCTCGTTGATGGTCACCTGCAGTTCGGTCGCTCGAACGATTTGCGGGTAACGGTCTTGTGTGATGGACCTGATCGCGTCCTTCGAGCCACTGATGGAATGGATGCCGGTGTACGCGATGCCCAGCATGAGCAAGACCATGACGCCAAAGCCCAGCGCCAGGCGCGAGCCGATCTTCAGACTTGGGAAAACCATGATGTCCTCGCAATCAATAGAGCGTTCTGAGCGCTCTCGTTTCAGCGCCTGGTGGCCGCCATGTTAATGGCGAATCGCGTGCTTGCCTGATCCTTGTTGGAGCCCTCTCGAATTCAGGCCCTGCCGGCTCCCTGGGTCTGGCCATCGCCTCGGCCTCGGCCTGGGCCGGCCCGCTCGGAAGCCTTTGCTGCGGTGCGCCAGCCTGGCGGCTAAGCCATCTGCCCAACTGCTTGCAAGACATCCAAAGGATCGGCGCGCAGCCGGTAGTCTGAATCGATGTGGGCCCAGGCGATTCGACCATCCCTGCCAACCACATAGCTTGCCGGAACAGGCAGCACCCATTGGCCGTTGCCATTGAGGGTCGGCAGGTCATTGCCAACCCGGCCATACAGGTCCACCAACTCGGGCGGCAGCTCAAATGCCACACCGAAGGCCTGGGCGGCGGCCAGCGCAGAGTCGCTCAGGACCGGGAAGGCCAAGGCGTTCTTCTCGGCGGTGGACAGCGAGTTGTCCGGCGTCTGAGGCGAGATCGTGACCAGGCCAATACCTCGGCGGCGCAATTCATCAAGCTGCTGCTGCCAGGCTCGCAGCTCCAGGTTGCAGTACGGGCACCAACCACCGCGGTAGAACACCAGCACGAGTGGGCCGCTTGCCCAAAGATCTGACAGGCGAACCGGCTTTCCCAGGGCGTCGGGCAGTGTGAGGTCTGGTGCCGGGTCGCCCACCTGCAGGGCCGAGCGTTCGATGCCCGTGGCGCGCAGTTCATCGGTGGCAGCCTCCATCATCTGGACGCGCGCGGGATCCACGCGAGCGATGAAGGCGGTCTTGTAGTCGGCCAGGGCTTGGGTCAGTGAGGTGGTCATGGTGTTGCCTGTGAACGGGTGGGGAAACGGGTCTGTGTGACTGCGATCAGCAGCCCCAACATGGCGATGAAAAGGCCCAGGCCTTCGGCTGGGCTGGGCAGGCGGCCGAGCACGGGCCAGGCCATGAGGGCGGCCAGCCCGGGCGCCAGCGCAGGGAACACAGCGGCCCGTGCGGCGCCCAGCAAGGACACCATCTTGGCGTAGCTGTAGAGCGTTCCAGCGCCTGCAATCAGGCCTTGAACCAGTACTTCAACCACCAGCACGCGGGGCTCGGTCGCCATCAGTCGCGCCGTGCCGCCCATCAGCAGGTAGGCCGGCACGTAGGTGACCAGCGCTGAAAACGAAATGACGGCGGTGGCCAGCAGGGGGTTCAGCTGGTGCCGGCGCAGGACGATGCCAAAACCGGCCCAGAGGGTTCCGGCGGCGATGAACATCAGATCGCCCAGCAGCGTGAGGCCCGTGAAGGCCGTGGCGGTCACACCTGACAGCACCACCAGACCCACTAACACGATGGTGATGCCCGTCAGACGCCGACGGGTGAGCGGATCGCCCAGCACCCAGGCACTGAGCAGCATGCCCATCACACTCATGGCAGCGAATGGAAAGATCGCCGCATGGCTGGACGGCGCCCATTGCAAGGCGCCGAACATCAGCAGTCCGAAAGGCGTTCCGGCCAGCATGGCGATCAGCAGCCAAACCCGCCAGCGTGCCAGCATCGCGTCGACATCGCGCCACAGGGTCCAGACCAGCACCGGCAGTGTGACCAGGCCCGCCGTGCCAAATCGAAGCACGGTCAGGTCCGGAGAGCTCATGCCCTGTGCGATGCCCCATCGGGCGAAGACGGTGTACAGCGCCCCGATGCTGGCGGCGAGCAAGCCCACAGCAAGACCCAGGGCCAGGTGACGGGGGGCCGGAGCAGTCGTTGCAGCCATGGCCGCCTCAGAGGGCCGGTGCGGCGGGAAAGTCCACCGGAATCTGTGTGGTCGAGTGCAGGTAGTTGCTGACCACCTTGTCGCCGATCACGACCAGCGTGTCGACCAGGTTCTCCTGGGTCCAGCCTGCAGCAAAGAAGGCGTCCACCAAGGCCGGGTCGGCGTGGCCGCGCTCCACCGCCACCTGCTTGACAAGTTGGGCCAAGGCATCCAGCTTGGGGTCGAATGAGGCACCACCGCGACGGATCTCCAGGATCTGCTCGGGGCTGAAACCGACCATGCCACCGAGTGCGGTGTGCGCGGCCAGGCAGTACTTGCAGCCGTTGACCTGGCTCACGACGAGGTTGACCACTTCACGTGCCTTGCCGGTGATGCTGCTCTTGGCGTTCTGGAAAGCCAGGTAGTTGCCCAGGGCGTGCTCGGACAAGGCGAACGTGGCGTACAGGTTGGGCACAAAGCCCAGCGTCTTTTGCAGCTTGTCGAAGATGGCCTGGTTGGCGGGGCTGACCTGGTCACGGGTGGGAACTTGGAGGGTGTTCATGGCGGGGGCCTTTCGGGGAGGATAGGAATGCTGGAATTCAGGAATGGGTTGCGCTCACTGGGCGGTGTACCCACCATCGACCACGATCGACTGGCCGGTCAGGTAACGGGCCTTGTCACCCGCCACAAAGACGATGGTTTGAGCAATTTCTTCCACCGTGGCGGCGCGCTTGGCAGGCATCGAGGCCAGAAAGCCGGCTTTGGCCTCGTCGCTGCCACCCACGAAGCGGTCCAACATGGCGGTGGCGACCGGGCCCGGCGCCACGGCATTCACCCGCACACCGGTGGCCGCCACTTCGAGTGCCGCTGTCTTGGTCAGGCCTTCGACCGCGTGCTTGCTGGCCACGTAGACCGAAGCGCCTGCAGCCCCCACCTGCCCCGCAATGGACGACAGGTTGACGATGCTGCCGCTGCCTTGCTTGAGCATGGTGCGCAGTTCATGTTTGAGGCACAGCAGCGTGCCCAGCACATTGGTGTTGAAGGTATGGGCGAAGTTGTCAACGCCCTGTTCCGTGATCGGGCCCATCTCGCCTTCAACGCCGGCATTGTTGATGGCGATGTCCAGCCGGCCGAAGCGCTGAACGGTCTGCTCGACCAAGCCCCGGACCTCGGCCTCGTCACGCACATCGGCGCGAAAGAACTCGGCCTGTGCCCCCAACGCGCGCAACTCGGCTGCCAGTGCCTGGCCTTCGGCCTCGCGGCGGCCGCTGATGGCCAGGTGACTGCCTTCGCGGGCAAATGCCAGCGCTGTTGCACGGCCGATGCCGGTCAGGGCACCGGTGACAAGGACGACGGGGTGGGTGGTTTCGGGGGTCATGGGGTGTTCCTCAAGGCTTTGGTGATGGGTTGAAGAGAAAATCAAAGAACCGGTCTGAGTACCGCGGGTGTTGCGATGGACGTACTTTGATTCAATCCCAACCGATCGAATAGACCCATTCGATTCCTATAATTCATTCCTATCTGGACTTAAATAGGCCATTCGATGGACAAATTGCTGGCCATGCAGACCTTTGTTCGGGTCGTCGAAACCGGCAGCTTTTCGGCTGTCGCGCGTGAAACAAACACCTCCCAAAGCGCGATCAGCAAGCAGGTTGCGGGGCTGGAGCGCGCGCTGGGCGTGCAATTGCTCGCGCGCACCACGCGCTCGCTGTCGCTCACCGAGGCCGGGGATCGTTACTTCGAGCAGGCCCGGCGCCTGGTGTCTGAGGTGGCCGAGGCCGAGGCCCAGCTTCGTGCAGAAGAGCAGCAGTTGCAGGGCTGGCTGAGGATCGCCGCATCCGGTGCGTTTGGCCGGCTCAAGCTGTTCCCGCTGGTGCAGCGTTTTCTGGCGCTGCACCCTGGCGTGCGCATCGACCTGCGGCTGGCCGACGGCTTTATCGATCTGGTCGAGGAGGGTGTCGACATGGCCGTTCGCATCGGCGAACTGGCCGACAGCAGCATGATCGCCAGGCGCATCGGCACCACGCGACGCGGCCTGATCGCCAGCCGCGACTACCTGCGCAAGCTGCCTGAAGGGCGCACGTTGCCGCGCAGGCCAGAAGACCTGCTGCAGCACAACTGCATCGTCTACAGCGAGCTGGCCACCCGAAATGCCTGGAGCTTCATTGCCGGACCGGGCGCCGATGCCGAAGCCGGCAGCGTTCACACCATCCGGGCCGCTGGCAAC
Organism: Curvibacter sp. GW821-FHT01G03; assembly: GCF_059422285.1. Lineage (NCBI taxonomy): Bacteria > Pseudomonadati > Pseudomonadota > Betaproteobacteria > Burkholderiales > Comamonadaceae > Curvibacter > Curvibacter sp. GW821-FHT01G03. The sequence goes on along the minus strand of NZ_JBWKWP010000035.1, from coordinate 5,323 downwards.
CTGCAGACCAACGCCAGTGAAGTGGTGCGGGCCGCCGTGCTGGCCGGGCACGGCGTGGGTTACGCCCCCATGTTCCTGTTCGAACAAGAGCTTGCCAGCGGCGAGCTGACCTCATTGCTCTCAGACTGGACCGTGCAAGACCTGCCACTGCATCTGGTGATCCCGCCCCACCGCAGACACTCCGCCAAGGTGCGCGCATTTGGGGATTTTGTGGTGGCCAGTGGGTGTTGATTTGGATGAAAGCCCCGGCCCTTGGGCCAGGTTTCGCCTTGAGATGAGCCCCAGTGCGAGAGGCCTTCACCACCCAAACGGTCGGTCTTCGCCGTCATTTCAGTCGGGCCTGCTGGCCCACCCTGTTGCATCAGCAGCGTGGCAGGGCTGGCCGATCTTGCATATTCCGATCAGCTTAACCAGCGGATCTGATCCAAACCTGCCACCAACTCCGATTGAAACTAGGCCACTGATTCCGATTCGATCCAGCTACCGTCGGAGACGGCATCCTTTTGGAACACTGCCTGATACGATGTCCGAGAACGGCCAGAAGGAGCCGGTCGAACGATTAACCTAATAGCCGCCCTTCAAAATCCTGTTTGACTGCCGACGACCTTCGGATTACGCGAAGCAGAGCATGCCCGGAACGGCCATGCTCCGCTAGCGCAGCGCGCGATCTCACTCAGCGCAGTTCAGCATCCACTGAACACCAAATCGATCGGTCAATTTGCCGTAATAGTCCCCCCAGGGTTGGATGCCCAAGGGGGTTGTGATGGTGCCGCCAGCACTCAGCGCGTTGAAGAGTTCGCGTGTGGAGTCGCGGTCGTCCATTGCCAATAAGTGTGCAGAACCCCGCATCGGTTCCGCGTCGTCATTGTCCGAGGCATAAAAGTGCAGAGCAGGTCCTTGGAACTTGGCATGCATGACCTTCCCACGCATAGCCTCGTTTCTTACCGGCATGCCGTCTACTCCGTAGCGCAGAACCTCGACAACATGGCCAAGGCCACATTGCGCATAAAAAGCCAAGGCTTGGTCACAGTTGGTGGTGAAGAAAAGATAGTTCGAGAGTTGCATACTGGTCTCACTGAGTTGTGAGGAGGCCTCAACGCGGTCGTCCCGAATCTGGGGACCTTGTTGCTGCCCCCAGATGTATCAGGCTGGAACACCACCCTCGCTAAGTTGCGCATTGCTGAGGGCCATTCCGGCAATGCCCCAAGCCCCATCCACCGCGTGTACCACATTGACCCATATGCGCTCCTTCGGATGGTGCGCGCCAGACAGTTCATAAACGATGTTCGTGGCCTCTTCGATGTAGCCGACTTGAATCTCACGGCTAGCAAACGCGAAGGACGGGACCTTCCATTCAATGAAGGCCACAGAGGCTTCCTGTGATCCCGAATACGTATGCTCCCTCGGCAGGACGTGGATCGAGCCAACGATATTCGGTGTCATCGCCTTATTTCCAGCCAGGCCGTGCCACTTGAGCATGGCATCGGACAGGCGGCTGAAAGCGACTTTTTCCAGACCTTCGGGAAGAACGCCCTCGGTAAGGGTGAGCGTAAGTGGCATAGGTACTCCAAACAGATAGAACGGCGTCGACCCATACCCTGCGCATCGGCATGGCATTTCAAGTAACGACCGTTATTTAATATCGCATAACGATCGTGTTTCGGCAACTACAATCATCAACTTCACATGTCGAAGGAGCTAATCGTGTCAAGGTCAGAACAGAAGTTGCAGACGCGGCAGCAACTCCTGCAGGGCGCGGGGCGCGGCTTTCGCAAGGCAGGCTTTGGTGGGATAGGGGTAGACGGCCTTGCAAAAGAAGCAGGACTGACGTCGGGCGCCTTCTACGTTCATTTCGACTCAAAGGCCCAAGCATTCCGGGAATCGGTCGCACAGGGCATGGCTGAATTGAGGGGCGGGGTGCTGTACTTCCAAGAACAACACGGACACGCTTGGTGGCCGGAATTTGTGCGCTTCTACCTCAGCGCCAAGCGAACCTGCGACTTGTCAGAAAGTTGCACGTTGCAGACGATGCCGACAGAGGTGTCTCGATCAGACGAAGCCTCGCGCACAACTTTCGAAGACGCTTTACGCGACGTCGCACAGGCAGTCGTAGATGGACCAGACTCACCAAATGCGCCGCGAGACATGGAGGCTGCTTGTGCCGCCCTATCGGCGCTGGTGGGTGCGGTCACGCTCGCACGAGCAGTTATCCACAGTGCGTTCGCGGATCAAATTGCCGCAGGGACGGAACATGCCTTGCTCGGAATCCGACCTACTCTACCTGCGTGAGACCAACAAGAAGTCTTTATAGGTGAAGTGAGGTGCCGCGAATTTCGCATTCATGGTTCAACGCTAAATTGCGAGAAGGACAGCTTTGGTAGACGGCCGACTGACGGCTAAGGGCCCTTAAGAGACATCCGACGACCTGATCTCGTTGCTGTAAAGCTGCCGGTCAGTAACCTACGCAGCCACGATGCTTGCTATCAGCGCCTGGCACGTAAGCTGCCGGAGCCAGGGATTATGAGTTGCTTCTTCGTGCGCGCCGAGCGGCGATTGCCTTAATTACTGGGGGGTTAACCACACCGTCCGGAATGAAGGGATCCTCATCGTCGTCCAGAACGATGATGTCGTGGTCGTTCTCGCCGATCTGCCAAGCCGGTCGGATGTGCAGATGGCGCTTTAAGAGTGCAAGCCTGAATTCGATCTCCGGTGTGCTTTGGTTGCTAGTGGGTAGTTGCGCGGGCATCAGGTAGAAGGCGTTGAACTTGTTAAACGCCTTCAGGAAATTCGTTAGGTTCTCCGATGTTGCGGGCGTCATCCGATTGATCCGCGAGACCATGCTGACGGTGTCACCAGATCTGAAGTCCGCCGTAATGTGATCAATGTTGGGTCCCACGATTACGCCGTAGTGGTGGGGGTTGCTCTTGTAGATTCCGGTGACGATCGTGACGCGCAAAGCGTCCTCAACGTCATCTCTGTTCCACCGATTGTGCCAATCATTGAAGATCTTCTTGCCTGCTTCCAAGTCTCTGAACATCAGCCCCATGAATGGAGGCTGGCGGTCGTCCCACCCGTAGCATGTACCGCCCCAGCGGGCCTTGTCCCAGACCGGTATATCGATGGGTGAGATCACCTTGCGCTGAGTGTGCTTGCGCTGCGATGTGTCCATTAGCGCTTCTGGCGGAGGGCCATCGCCAAGTTTGATCGGCTCCCTAGGGGTGTCGCACTTCGCGGTAGGCCTTTTTGGCCGCCAGTGCTGGTCACGTAGGCAGTCGTATTGCTTGTCGCTGACGCCCATCAGGTCTGACAATCGGACCTTGGCATCACTACCGAATAGGCTCTGTCCAATTACGACCAGATTGCCAAGCATCGCGGCCCTCGCCAAACCCCGCTCCTCACCGGCGACCTTCGTCATCCAAGCTTCGACGTCACGGATGATGAACTGCCGCCCCGCAATGGCCAACGTGGCTTCGCACAGAAAATCGGTGAACTGCGTCAACGCTTCCTTGTCTTGGAAGTCGATGCTCTCGCCCGTCACAATCTCAGCCTGGACACCAGGGACGTTGTCCAACCAGGCCAGCGAGGGCCCTGCGGTCTGCTCCCTTGCTTTGCGCACACGGATGACCGTTCTCTCTGCGTGAGGGAAGATGTCCTTTTCATCGCTGGTCGCCATGAAAGCTTCCATGGCGCCAAGCAAGGACTCGGCGACACCAATCGAAGCGACATCATTCGGGCAGTCGATCACGAATTCAGCACCCAGGATGATAGATTGAAGAAGCGCGCGTGGACCCTCATTTAGCGAAGGCTCGCTTGGAAGATCGTCGCGGGCGGGCTGGTCCTGCCAACGCTCAAAGAACTCCAGCATGGCCTTTGAGCTCTTGGGCGACTCTGCAAAGGCCTCCTCGTTGACACGTTTTTCATGACCCAGCGCATACAGAACGGCCAAACGCGGTATTCCGAGATCCAGTCGCGCGAGGGCGTCTGGCAACTGCTCAAGCGCCGAAATCCGAGAGAAAGGGACATTCAAGAAGTGAATGCCTAGCACGGCCTGCAGCCTCATTGCCTCCTGCTCAGACTGTGCTTCTCGGTGCTCGTTCGATGCAAGCAGTCCCTCGCAAAAAAGGCTCCAGGTGATAGCTTGCAGCGTCTGGGGAATCCGTCCCAGCTGCATTTCTATCCAAATCAGGCGTCTCAAGCATCGATGAGCGATGCCGGGGATTTTTCCTTCCGTCCGGAACATGCGGAAGGTGCGCTCGATGGCTACGACGAGCTTATTGCGCGCGGCCCACAGCAGCCCAGCGCTTTCGTAGGCGTAGCTGCAATCCAGAAGTGTGAGGATGAGTTGGCGTAAATACTCGTCCTTGGCGAACAGTTCTTCGGCTCGCCCCAGCCACCGGATTGCTTCGTAAGGCTTTTCGTTTCGCATTTTCTGCCGCCCGCGTGACCAGAATGACTCACCAGCCTCGCCATCGCTTACACGCTTTCTCTGCTCAGCCACGACTAGTTCATAGAGGCTGTCGAACTCAGGGGTGTCGAACAACTCACTCATCTCGCGGATCATCCCGGACAGCGATTCAAAAGGAAACTGGCCCAACTGCCTTGATGCCTCAGCGATCTCCTTCAGATCTTCCCAGGTCGCTGAGAGACTCTGTTGGCGACCTTCGTACACCGCATCGGTCAGACTCGCGAAAACCCTGAGCATCCGTGCGAACAAGGCATTGTTGGGCCGAGCCTCATCGGCCTCTAGTGTCTTCAGGTGGGCAACGAGCGCCTGACGGCGGTCGCCGGCGTGGGCTCGATCAGCCGGTACGACCTTTCTACGCTCAAGTGTTATGAGCAGTTGGTTCAGGTTGAGCAGGCGCTCTTGATCTTCCGCTTCAGCGGAATTTTTTGCATGCTGCTCGACTGTGGCGTAGTGGGTCAGAAACTCGGTGAAATCCTCATACCACCAATGAGCCGTCCAAGCGCGCTGATAGGCGACGCGCAATAGTTGACTGGGAATCGCCAGCTCGCGTGCAATGCGCTCGGCCATGGCGAAGCGACCCTCTATCTCAACGCGCGGCCTGTCCAGCCCGCGTGCGAGTATGGCTGCGCGAACACAGTCTTCGACCAGTTGGTACCGGGCGCCCGCGTAGCGCCCTGGGTCTAAGATCTGCGCATCGAGCTCCTCCAGATCCGCTTTGCGCCGCGTGTCTTCGGGTCCGAGCCGCACACTACTTTGCCGGGATGCATCCGCGATTTGGAGCGCCGAAATTGCGAGATCCAAATGGCCATTTCTATATACGCGGTCAGTGAGCCAATTCCTGTCCATGATGTGGACCGG
>NZ_JBWKWP010000034.1:0-39029 GCF_059422285.1 Curvibacter sp. GW821-FHT01G03 | reverse complement strand
AGTTGGCATCGGTGCAAGTGACCGTGCCCAGGCTGTAGGTGGCGGGCGTGGGCGTGACCTGGTTCAGCCGCGTGGCGGCATTGGCGGCACTGAGGGTTTGCGCGGCCACGGTCTGTGAGGCGGCCCCACCGCTGACGAAGGTGACCGAGCTGGCGGCCCAGCCATTGCCATTGCTGGCATCTGGGTTGAGGCCCAGCGTGGCATTGGCACTGCTGGGCACGGTGAAGGTCACACTGAGCTGGGGCATGCGGGTCAGGGTGACCGAGCATCGGACCGCATTGTTGACGGCCAACGCCGTCGCACTCAGCGTGATGCTGCTGCTGGTGTTGGAGACGCTGCCACTGCCCATGCCCGTGCAACTGACGGCGCTGATGACGTAGGCCGACGGTGAGACCAGGTTCACGGTCACACTGTTGCCGTAACTCAGGGCCTGCGCATTGCCCACAACGGCCACCCCCGGTGTGGTGGTCGTGATGGTCTGGGGGACCCAGGCGCCACTGCCGGTGAAGACGAAGTCGCCCACCCCGCCCTGGCTGGTGACGGTCAGACCCAATGAGGCATCCAGTGCCGCGTTGGCCCCGACCGTTGAAGATCCGTTGACCGACCCCGCGGCGTTGAAGACGGAGACCGGGTTGGAAGAGCCCGCGCTGCCGTTGTAACCCCCGTTGCCGGAGCCGCCAGCACCTCCGGCCGCGGACATGCCCGAGGCCGTGGAGTTTGTGATGACCAATGTGCCCGCATTGACAAACACGGCCGGGCCGGCGGCAGCGCCACCACCGCCGCCGCCCACGCCACCCGAGCCGCCGCCGCCATTGCCCCCCGCCACGCCGCCGCCCAGAGCACCACCGGAGCCGCCCGCGCCACTGGCGCTGCCGCCACCGCCCCCAGCGCCTGCGCCACCATTGCCGCCCGTGGCGCCTGCCGTGCCGCCCCCGCCGCCACCAAAGCCGCCGGGGCCGCCGATGTAGGCACTGCCGCCACCGCCACCGCCGCCAAACCCCCCGGCCCCCCCCTGTTGTGCCACCGATGGACTGGCCCCCCCGGGGTTGGTCGCGTAGCCGGAACCGCCGACGCCCACCACACCGGCCCCGGTTGCATAGAACTTGCCACCACCACCACCACCACCGGCGCCGCCGTTGCCGCCCCCATTGGCGCCCGAATACGAGCCCGCAGACAACACACCGCCACCACCACCACCGCCCGAAGCGCCCAAGGCGGCACCGCCGCTGAATTCAAGACCGCCGCCCCCACCGCCCGCCGTGTAACTGAGGCTGGCGTAGCTTCCGCCGGCCCCGCCTACCGCGGACAGGCTGAGAAAGCGCATCTGACTCAGCGTGACGGCTGCACCAGACTGATTCACAAACACCCCTGCGCCGAGTCCGGCACCGCCGCCGCCCCCACCGCCGCCCCCACCCCCTTTACCGCCCTGGGCCTTGGCGTTCTGGAGGGTCATGTTTTTCAGGGCCACCGTACCCGTGTCAACAAAGAACACGCGGTAGCTGCCGGCGCCGTCAATGACGATGTTGCCAAGTTGGCCGCCGTCGATGGTCAAGCTGTCCGTGATGGGCGGCAAAGGGCCGCCCAGCGTGATGGTGCAAGGGGCCGATGCACACGAGAAATTGATCACATCCGCACCCGGCGAGGCATTGGCGGCCAGGATCTGTGCCCGGAGATCTCCAGCACTACCCGCGCCGGTGCCCGCCGCGCCACCGGATGCCGTGTCCGTGAAGGTGGTCACGGTGTATGTCGCAGCCTGGCTGCCCGATGTCATCAGCCCCATCAGCAATGCCACCGCAACGGCAACGCGCCAATGCCTGATCGGCATTGAGCCATGACTCAGCCAAGGCCCAAGTCGCAAGGCCTTTCCCAGCCACGGTAGTCCGCAACAAAAGAAAATCACTTTCATCATTTAAATGCTCGTCGCGAAATTTTTAACGATAAAAATGGCTTTGACAAACGCCTCATTCAGACCAGATATCTCGCTAAAACCCGACAGATGGTCGTTGTTGCGCTCAAGATCGAACGCTCACCACAAGCCCAATCAGGCTTTGAAGACCTTGGCTTCAAGCGGTATCACGAGCCCAAGCTGAGCCACCCATCGCGCCCTAGGCCCTGAAAAGCACCTCGAGCGACGTAATTGGCGCGTTCATCCACGTATCACGCGCTTTCTTTGAGGCTCTTCCATGAGCGCACAAAAACATCATCTATGACATCTAAAATCATTTGAAGTCATCTTCATAAGAATAGTCATGTTTTTTACATCATTGATTGATTTTGAATCATAACTGCATATATGATTTCAACAAATCTTAAAAATGTCAATTAAGTTATTTTTATCACTTGGAAAATCCACCAACCACATGAATGAAGGCCCGCTGATGAGCCGGGATCTGCCCGACTGAGGCCTCATCTCACGCCGTCAACCGACGATTCGCGCCAGATGAAAGGGGTTTCGTCGCATGGAGATGTCCGGGTTCAGTGGGGACAGGCACAGTGGCGGTCAACCCTCTGCCACCCCAAACCCAAGGAGCCATGTCATGCTGTTGCAAATCCTTCAACACACCCCACGGTGGGTGTTCGCCCTGTTCATCGCCCTGTTGTGGCTGGGCCTGCGGCAGACCCTGAGCCGTCAGATGACGCTCACCCGCGTTCTGCTGCCTGCGCTCGGGCTGACGGCCTTTTCGCTGTATGGCGTGCTCAGCGCCTGGCCCACACAAACGCTCACGCTGCTGGGCTGGTTGGTGGCGGCAGCCACTGCCGGGGCATGGGTGCTGCGTCAAGCGCTGCCGGCCGGAACCCATTACGACCCGGATCAACACCGCTTCACCGTGCCCGGCAGTTGGGTACCGCTGGTCACCATGCTGGGCCTGTTCATGACCAAGTACGCCGTCGGCGCGGCCCTGGCGGTGCAGGCCGCCTGGGTGCAGGACGCCAGCTTTCCGTTCGTGTGCAGTGCCGTGTATGGCGCCTTCAGCGGCTTGTTCGTGGGCCGGGTCTGGCGCCTGTGGGCCCTGGCCGTGCGCACCGACCGCGCCGCCCGCCAGTGGGATGTCAGCAGCCCGGTGGCTTGAAGACGGCGTGAAGCGAGGCAGATCGCCAACGGCCGCTTTGGCATGATCGACAATGCAAGAGCCGTCCTGCCCCACCCACCCCACCTGCGCGTTGCACGCCCGCCTTGACCATGAGACCTGACCGCACCCCCGAAGACCTGGAACGCCTGGCACAGCGCCGCGCTGGCGCCAAGATGGGCTGGTTCATCCACCTGGCGGTGTACTTGGTGGTGAACACCGCGCTGTTCATCTTGTCCACGCAGTTTGGCATGCACCGTTGGTCCGTCTTTCCGGCCGCGGGTTGGGGCCTGGGCGTGCTGCTGCACGGGGTCTCGGTGTTTGTGCTGGGCTCGGGCAGCGGCCTGCGCGAAAAGCTGGTAGAGCGCGAGCGGGAGCGCCTGCGCCGCCAGTTCAACAACGACAACCATCCCTGAGCGGAGCCTCGACATGCGACTGAACCCCCTCCTCTGCCGCACTCTGGCCGCCTCTGCCTTCTTTCTGAGCCCCTGGGCCCTGGCCTCGGTGGGGCTGGATGTGCTGCCCGGCCAAGGAGACAACGGCCCAGTGACGGTGTTCTACCCGGCCCAGGCAGCGAGCGCGCCACTCAAGCGCGGCAGCTTCACCCTCGATGTGGCGTGGCAGGCCGCCCCGGTGGCGGGCAATCACCGGCTGGTGGTGCTGTCGCACGGCTCGGGTGGCTCACCCTGGCCTCAGGCCGATCTGGCCAGTGCCCTGGTGAATGCCGGCTATGTGGTGGCCCTGCCCGAACACCGGGGCGACAACTGGCACGACCACCGCCGGGTCGGCCCGCCGAGCTGGAAGATCCGGCCGCAAGAAGTGTCTGAGGCCATTGACCGGATCAGCGCCGACAGCCGGTTCAGCCCCTTGTTCGATGCCCGGCAGGTGGGGGTCTATGGCATGTCGGCCGGCGGCCTGACGGCCCTGACCCTGGCCGGTGCGCACTGGTCGCCAGCCCGCTTTGCGCAGCATTGCGATGAGCACGCCGACGAAGACGCCGTGGCCTGCACCGGCGGCATGGTGCATCGCAACGGCTGGGACGGCGTCAAGATCACCTTGGCGCGCTGGTATGTGAATCTGCGCTACGGCCACGACACCGAGACGCAGTCGCACACTGATGAACGGGTGAAGGCAGTGGTGGCTGCGGTGCCCATGGCCGCGCCCATCGATCTGGACTCGATCAGCCACCCGGCCCTGCCCAACCCACCCGCGCTGGGGCTGGTCGAGGCCCGCCGGGACGAGTGGCTGGTGCCCCGGTTTCACATCGACCCGGTGCTGGAGGCCTGCGGCCCCCGCTGTGAGCGGGTGGCCGATCTGCCAGAAGGGGGCCACAGCGCCGTGCTGTCGCCCTGGTCCAACGAGCGTGCCGCAGAAGTCGACCGCTTTCTGATGGACCCACCGGGCTTCAACCGCGCCAGCGAGGTGCCCGCCACCTTGGACAAGATCGTGAATTTCTTCAACCGTCACCTGCTGCCATGAAGCCCGATCTGCTGCACACCACCCGGCATCTGGTGCAGGTGCTGGCCTTCTGCCTGGTGATCTCGGCGCTGCAGTACCTGTTCCACCCCGAGCGCCCTTACGAGGTGCCCCTGGTGTACTCCCTGAGCATCGGCCTGTGCACCTGGTTCATCACCGACATGGGGCGCTTTGTGGTGGGCATGGACCCCGCGACATCGTGGCCACGGGGTTGGCGTGGGCCAGCCCTGGTGGCTTTTGGCATGGCCACGGGCTACACCTGCGGCACCTTGTTGTCCGATGCCTGGTTTGGCTGGTCGTCCTGGCACTCGGTGGCCGCCAACGAACTGCGTGCTTCGCTGATCATCACCGTCGTCGCCGGTGTGGTGATCAGCAGTTACTTCTACCTGCAAGGCAAAAGCCAGACCTTGCAGCGCCGCATGAAGGTGGCCGAAAGCCAGGCCACCGAAGCCCAGTTGCGCCTGCTGCTGACGCAGCTGGAGCCCCACATGCTGTTCAACACCCTGGCCAATCTGCGGGTGCTGGTGGGCATCGACCCGCAGCGCGCCCAGCACATGCTGGACCACCTGATCGCCTACCTGCGCGCCACCCTGAGCGCGTCGCGCGCCACCGAGCATGGCCTGCAGGCCGAGTTTGATCGGCTGCGCGACTACCTGGCCCTGATGGAGGTGCGCATGGGCCCCCGCCTGAGCTACACCCTGGACCTGCCCGATGAGCTGCACCAGGCCAGTGTGCCGCCCCTGCTGTTGCAACCGCTGGTTGAGAACAGCATCCGCCACGGCCTGGAGCCCAAGGTGGAGGGGGGCAGCATCACCGTCCAAGCCCAGGCCCTGCCTGCCAAGGAGGGGGCCCCGGCCCTGCTGCAGATCACCGTCACCGACACCGGCGTGGGCCTGCGCCACGAGGCGCAGCCACAACAGGTGACCGACCTGGGCCGCGGTTTTGGCCTGACCCAGGTGCGCGAACGCCTGCGCACCCTGTATGGGCCACAAGCCAGCCTGAGCCTGCAACATGGCCCTGGCGGCGGCACCGTGGTGCAGTTGCGCTATGCCCTGCAAACCCTGACCGTGGCCGACACAACCACCCGCCTTGCCGACGGCCCAGAACATGCCTGACATCACCGCCCTGATCGCCGAAGACGAACCCTTGCTGGCACTGGCCTTGCAGGCCGAACTGCAGCGCCAATGGCCCGAATTGCGCCTGGCAGCCACCGTGGGTGACGGCCTGAGTGCCGTGCGACAATCCCTGGCGCTGTGCCCTGACGTGTTGTTTCTGGACATCCGCATGCCGGGCCAGAGCGGCATCGACGCGGCAGCCGAGCTGGCCGAGCAATGGCCCGCCGGCAGCGATGCCCCGCCCTTTCCCGCCCTGGTGTTTGTGACGGCCTACGACCAGTACGCCGTGCAGGCCTTCGAAGCTCAGGCCGTCGACTACGTTCTCAAGCCGGTGCAGGGCCCGCGCCTGCACAAGACCGTGCAACGTTTGCGGCAGGTGCTGGAGGGCCGGCGGGCGGGCGCCCAAAAAACAAAGGCCGCGCAGGCCGACCTGCTGGAGCCCGCCCTGGCCCAATTGCGCCAGTTGCTGGCCGCCCAGATCGGTCACTCACCTGCCGAGCCCGCTCCGGGTGGCCCGCCCGCCGGCGGCCTCAAGGTGATCCAGGCCAGCCTGAGCGGAGGCAGCAGCATCCGCCTGGTGCCCATCGGAGAGGTGGTGTATTTCGAAGCGGCCGACAAGTACGTGCGCGTGCTGACCGACCAGGAGGAATACCTGATCCGCACCCCGCTCAAAGAGTTGATCGGCCAACTCGATGCCCAGGTGTTCTGGCAGGTCCACCGCGGCACGCTGGTGCGCGCCAGCGCCATTGACACCGTGACACGCGACGAGGCCGGCAAGCTGCGCATCAGCCTGCGCGGCCGGGCCGAACGGCTGGCGGTGAGCCGCCTGTATGCCCACCTGTTCAAGGCCATGTAGGCCACGCTCAACGCCGGCGTTCCATCACGTGCTCGCCCAGCAGGGTGACATACCCGTCGGCCGCCTGCTGCTCCAGGCGCACCTTGAACCCCCACAACGTGGCCAGGTGGCGCAGCAGCACGGGGGTCTGCTCTGACAAGGGGCGGCGCTGGTAGGGAAAGTAGCGCAGGGTCAGTGAGCGATCGCCGCGACGGTCCACGTTCCAGACCTGGATGTTGGGCTCCTGACTGCCCAGGTTGTACTGGTCGGCCAGCTTGCGCCGCAGTTCGCGGTAACCGGGCTCGTCATGGATCGCACTGACCGCGAGCTTGTTGCTGCGGTCGTCATCGAGCACGGCAAACAGGCGCAGCTCACGCATCAGCCGGGGTGACAGGAACTGCGCCACAAAGCTCTCGTCCTTGAACTCGCGCATGGCAAAGTCAAACGTATCGCGCCAGGGCTTGCCGGCGATGTCCGGGAACCACGCGCGGTCCTCGGGCGTGGGCGCCTCGCAGATGCGACGGATGTCGCGCCACAGGGCAAAGCCCAGCGCATAGGGGTTGATGCCCGAATACCAGGGGCTGTTGTAGGCCGGCTGGTGGACCACATTGGTGTGCGACTGCAGAAACTCGAGCATGAAGCCGTCACCCAGCCGCCCCTGGTCGTACAGGGTGTTGAGCAGGGTGTAGTGCCAGAAGGTGGCCCAACCTTCGTTCATCACCTGGGTCTGGCGCTGGGGGTAGAAGTACTGGCTGATCTTGCGCACGATGCGCACGATCTCACGCTGCCAGGGCTCCAGCAAGGGCGCGTGTTTCTCGATGAAGTACAGCAGGTTCTCCTCGGGCTCGGCGGGAAAGCGGGGCTCGGGGGTGATGGCGGTCTCCAGCGGACGGGGCGGCAGGGTGCGCCACAAATCGTTGACCTGACTTTGCAGGTATTGCTCGCGCTCCTGCTGACGGGCGCGCTCCTTGTCCAGCGACAGCGGGCCGGCGCGCCGGTAGCGGTCCACGCCCAGGTTGCTCAGCGCATGGCAGGCATCCAGCAGGCGCTCGACCTCGTCGAGCCCATGGCGCTCCTCGCATTCGGTGATGTAGTTGCGGGCGAACACCAGGTAGTCGACGATGCTGTCGGCGCTGGTCCACTGCCTGAACAGGTGGTTGCCCTTGAAGAACGAGTTGTGTCCATAGGCGGCGTGGGCGATCACCAGGGCCTGCATGGCCATGGAGTTCTCCTCCATGAGGTAGGCGATGCAGGGATCGGAATTGATCACGATCTCGTAGGCCAGGCCCATCTGACCCCGCTTGTAGCGATTCTCGGTCTCGAGAAAGTGTTTGCCGAACGACCAGTGGTGGTAATACACCGGCATGCCGATGGCGGCGTAAGCGTCCATCATCTGCTCGGCCGTGATGATCTCCAGCTGGTGGCGGTAGCCGTCCAGCCCGTAGTCACGCGCTACGCGACCGATTTCGGCATCGCAGCGGTCCAGCTCCTCGAATGTCCAGTCGCTGCCCTGGGCCAGCAACGGCGGATCGGATTTGCGGGGGCGGCTCATGTCAGGCGCTTTCTGAAAAGTTCGCGGAACACCGGGTAGATGTCGCCCGGGGTGCGGATGCGCTGCAGCGCGAAATGCCCGGGGTGGGACCGGGCCAGCTTTTCGTATTCCTCCCACAGGTTTTGCGGTTCACCATCGGTGATCTCCACGTAGGCGTGGTACTGCACCACAGGCAGGATGTGCTGCTCGACCCAATCGCGACACACCTCCGAATCGCCCCCCCAGTTGTCGCCATCGGAAGCCTGGGCCACGTAGATGTTCCACTGGCTGCCCGAGTAGCGGGCCTGCTGGATCTCGGTCATCAGCTTCAGTGCGCTCGACACGATGGTGCCGCCGGTGTCGCGCGAATGGAAAAAGGCCTCTTCGTCCACTTCTTCAGCCGCCGTGTGGTGGCGGATGAAGACCACCTCGATGCGCTCGTAGCTGCGGTTCAGGAACAGGTACAGCAGCATGAAGAAGCGCTTGGCCATCTGCTTGCGCGCCTCGTCCATCGAGCCCGAGACGTCCATCAGGCAGAACATCACGGCTTGGGTCGAGGGCTCGGGCACGCGGATGCGGTTGCTGTAGCGCAGATCGATGGGGTCGATGAAGGGGGCCGCCCGGCGGCGCAGGCGCAGCGACTCGATCTCGCTGCGCAGCTGCTGCAGCACGGCCTCGTCCGGCGGGCTTTGGGCCAGGGCCAGGGCCAGCGCCTCTTCGAGTTCGCGCAGGCGGACGTTGTAGGGCGCCGCCGCTGCCACCCGCCGGGCCGCACTGCTGCGCAGGGTGCGCAACAGGTGGATGTTGGTGGGTACACCGCTTTGGGTGTAGCCCGCGCGCACCAGCTTGTAGTCATTGATGCGCGCCAACTGCCGCTTGACCATGCGAGGCAGCTCCAACTCATCAAAGAACAGGTCAAAGAACTCATCGCGGCTCAGGGTGAACAGAAACTCGTCCACGCCCTGGCCATCCGGGCTGGCAGCGCCCCGGCCGCTGCCCTGCCCCCCGCCACCTTGCGGCCGGTCCATCTGGTCACCATGACTGAAGCGATCGTTGCCCGGGTGCACCGATTCACGCACACCACCGCGGCCGTGGTGGAACTGAGGCTCGCCGATGTCCTGCCCCGGCACGCCGATCTTCTCGCCGCTGTCCAGGTCGCGGATGCTGCGCTTGGCGATCGCATCCGACACGGCACGCCGCACCTGGGTCTTGAAACGGCGCAGAAAGCGGCTGCGGTTGACGGAACTCTTGTTCCGGCTGTCCAGCCTGCGGTCAACGATTCGAACCGTCATGAGGACTCTCCGGCAAGGGTGGGCCAACAGGCTGCCCACCCTGGGTTCACGAAGACTTGCGCACGCGCATGTACCAGTCGCACAGCAGGCGCACCTGCTTTTCGGTGTAGCCCTTGTCGATCATGCGGTCGACAAAGTTCTGGTGCTTCTTCTGGTCCTCGGCGCTGGCCTTGGCGTTGAACGAGATCACTGGCAACAGGTCTTCGGTGTTGGAGAACATCTTCTTCTCGATCACCGCGCGCAGCTTCTCGTAGCTGGTCCATGAGGGGTTGTGACCATCGTGCTTGGCGCGAGCGCGCAGCACAAAGTTGACCACCTCGTTGCGGAAGTCCTTGGGGTTGCTGATGCCGGCGGGCTTTTCGATTTTCTCCAACTCGTCGTTCAGCGCCCCGCGGTCCAGGATCTCACCGGTGTTGGGGTCGCGGAACTCCTGGTCCTGGATCCAGAAATCAGCATAGGTCACATAGCGGTCGAAGATGTTCTGGCCGTACTCGGAATAGCTCTCCAGGTAGGCGGTCTGGATCTCCTTGCCGATGAACTCGGCATAGCGCGGGCTGAGGAACTCCTTGAGGTGACGGCGGTAGCGCTCCTCGACCTCGGTGGGAAACTGCTCGGCCTCGATCTGCTGCTCCAGCACATACATCAGGTGCACCGGGTTGGCAGCCAGTTCACGGTGGTCAAAGTTGAAGACCCGCGACAGGATCTTGAAGGCGAAACGGGTCGACAGCCCGGTCATGCCCTCGTCCACCCCGGCAAAGTCGCGGTACTCAGGGAAGCTCTTGGCCTTGGGGTCGGTGTCCTTGAGGTTCTCACCATCGTAGACGCGCATCTTGCTGTAGATGCTGGAGTTCTCCGGATCCTTCAGGCGCGACAGCACCGAGAACTGCGCCATCATGCGCAGGGTGTCGGGCGCACACGGTGCATGCGTCAGCGAAGAGTTGGCCAGCAGCTTTTCATAGATGTGCATCTCATCGGTCACGCGCAGGCAGTACGGCACCTTGACGATGTAGATGCGATCGAGAAAGGCCTCGTTGTTGCGGTTGGTCTTGAAGGTGGTCCACTCGGCTTCGTTCGAGTGCGCCAGCACCAAGCCGTCGAAAGGAATGGCGCCAAAGCCTTCGGTGCCTTTGTAGTTCTGCTCCTGGGTGGCCGTGAGCAACGGATGCAGCACCTTGATCGGCGCCTTGAACATCTCCACGAACTCCAGCACGCCCCGGTTGGCCAGGCACAGCCCCCCCGAGTAGGAGTAGGCGTCAGGGTCGTTCTGTGAATAGTGCTCCAGCTTGCGGATGTCCACCTTGCCCACCAGCGAGGAGATGTCCTGATTGTTCTCATCGCCTGGCTCGGTCTTGGACACCGCGATCTGCGACAGCACCGAGGGCCGCATCTTCACCACCCGGAAGCGGCTGATGTCGCCCCCAAACTCGCGCAGCCGCTTGACGGCCCAGGGGCTCATGATGCCCCCCAGGTAGCGTCGACTGATGCCGTAGTCCTGCTCCAGGATGTGACCGTCCTCGTTCACATTGAACAGCGACAGCGGCGACTCATGAACCGGAGAATCCTTGATGGCATAGAACGGCACCTTTTCGATCAGCAGCTTCAGCCGCTCGGCCAGCGACGATTTGCCACCGCCCACCGGGCCCAGCAGGTAAAGGATCTGCTTTTTCTCCTCCAGCCCCTGGGCCGCATGCCGGAAGTACGAGACCACATGCTCGATCACCTCCTCCATGCCATAGAACTCCCTGAAGGCCGGGTAGATGCGCAGCATCTTGTTGGCGAAGATGCGGGACAGGCGCGGATCCAGCCGCGTGTCCACCAGCTCAGGCTCGCCGATGGCCACCAGCATGCGTTCGGCCACGCTGGCATAGGCCATCTTGTCGGCTTTGCACAGCTCCAGGTAGTCCTGAAGAGACATCTCTTCTTCTTGCGCCGCCAGGTAAGCACTTTGGTATCGGGCCAGCAATGACATGGCACACCTCCATGGGAAATGGAACGGACAGGCTAGGGATTCAACGGCCGTGAGGCCACAGGGGATGACATCGGATCGGGGAGAGGCCACAGGCCTCGACAGGTGCCGGCGTGTCAGACCGGCCCCAAGCCCGCCAGGGGTGCGTCTGGCAGGCAGATCGCAAATGGGTCATCGTCGACATCGGGTCAGGAAAGCAACTACGCATGGCGTCACTCCTTTGCCACCAGCAGCAGGATGGTTCTGCTCAGTTGGACTCCGGCCTGCTGGATTGGTTTCAGTTTGTATTGCAGGGCAAGCAGGTGTCAATGACTTTGCTACCAGTGGTCCTGGCTTGCTCAAGTCGAAGGGACCGCTTGTGTGAAGTAAGTCAACCTCGCAGCAAGCGCTCGCCGCACGATTTGAAGGGCGAGGACAACGGCGTCACACAAGCGGTGCATACTGCTATCTTTCGGAGCAGGATGGCATCGATGACGCAAGCGACGAAGATTTGCCAGCATCAGAACTACGAGTTGAAATGCAGCGCCAAAGTGCTGGACAACGGCGAGTACGTTCCCTTGCTGGTCATCACCAAACAGGTCTGGCCGACGCGCCCGCGCGAGATCGCGGTGCGTCGCGGTGACTACACCACACCCGAGGCTGCGGTTGAGGCCGCCTATGCCCAGGGCCTGGAGTGGATTGCCAACTACGGCTGAACGCAGCCGGTCAACCGCCCCCAGCGG
Organism: Curvibacter sp. GW821-FHT01G03; assembly: GCF_059422285.1. Classification (NCBI taxonomy): domain Bacteria; kingdom Pseudomonadati; phylum Pseudomonadota; class Betaproteobacteria; order Burkholderiales; family Comamonadaceae; genus Curvibacter; species Curvibacter sp. GW821-FHT01G03. The sequence continues at coordinate 27,024 of NZ_JBWKWP010000034.1, read as the reverse complement.
GCATGATGCGCCGACACCCAAGCGGCGTGGTGGGCTGTCGACGTTGAACGGCCCCGCTCAGGCCGCCCGGCGCGGCAGGCCGCACACCTCGGCCCCCGGGTCGTTGTGGGGTTTTTCCCGCTCGTTCTTGGCTTCGGCCACCGCCATGTCGCGCGGCAAGGCGACCCCATTTTTCACGGCCAGGATCTCGGCCATCACACTGACCGCGATCTCGGGCGGGGTCTTGCTGCCGATGTAGATCCCGATCGGCCCGCGCAGACGCGCCAGGCTGGCCTCAGTCTGGTCAAAATGCTCAATCATGCGGGCGCGCCGGGCCTCATTGTTGCGGCGTGAGCCGATGCCCCCCACGTAAAAGGCCTCGCTGTCCAGGGCCTCCAACAAGGCCAGGTCATCGAGCTTGGGGTCATGCGTGAGGGCCACCACACAGCTGCGCCGGTCGGGCTGGAAGGCACGCACCACGTCATCAGGCATGTCGCTCACCACCCGCGCGCCCGGTACCCGCCAGGTGCTTCGGTACTCTTCACGCGGATCGCACACCGTGACGGCAAAGCCGCTGAACAAGGCCATGGTGGCCAGGTATTCGGTCAGTTGACCGGCACCGATCAGCAGCATGCGGTACTCGGGGCCGAAGGTGTTGCTCAGCAGCCCCTCGGCCACGGTCAATTCGGCCGGGGCGTCGGCCGCCAGCAGGCTCACCATGCCGTCGACCAGACGCACCCGGCGCTGCATCAACTGGCCCCGTTCCAGGGCCTCGATCAGCTGGCCCAGGCTGGCTGCATCGGGGTCGAATTCGAGCATCAGCTCCAGCGTGCCACCGCAAGGCAGGCCAAAGCGATGGGCCTCATCGGCGCTGATGCCGTACTTCACAAAGGCCGGCGGGCCACTGGGAATCGTGTGTTCATGGCGGTTCACCGCCTCAGGCAACGGGCTCTGGGCGTAAGCCCGGGTGTGGCGGTCGATGAGGTCGTCCTCGATGCAACCGCCCGACACCGACCCGACCACCTGCCCCTGCTCGCTCAAGGCCATGATGGAGCCCACGGGCCGTGGCGAAGACCCCCACGTCCGCACCACGGTGACCAGCATGGCCCGCAAGCCCTGCAGCCGCCATTCGCGCAGCTTGCGCAGCACCATCACATCCAGGTTTTCCATCTCGGTCTCACTTTCCGGGGGGGCTCATGTGCCCGCCCGCCTTCCAGACGAACTCAACGCAGCCAGAGCACCAGGGCGGCCAGCACCACCGCCCCCACCCACCAGGCCCAGACCGGCACGCCCGGGCTGCCAGCCACGGGTGCAGCGGGTGCCGCCTCGCTCGGTGCGGGCTGGGCAGACACCTCGGCCGCGGCCAAGGCAGGCGCCGGGTGACGGCGTTGCATTTCGTCATCAAAACGCTTGAAGAAATCTTCAGCCATGCCCTTGGCCGCCCCATCGATGAGGCGCTGGCCCAACTGGGCAATCTTGCCTCCCACCTGGGCGTTGACGGTGTAGCTCAGCTCGCAGCCCCCTTCGTTGGGCTGCAAACTGACCTGGGCCTTGCCCTTGCCAAAGCCCGCCACACCGCCCTGCCCGTCGAACCCGATGGTGTAGCTTTGCGGCGGGACAATGTCGCTGAGCGTGATCTTGCCGCTGAACTTGGCCGACACCGGGCCGATCTTGACGGCCATGCCGACGGCGTACTGATTCTCGCCAGTGGGCTCGACCTTGTCGCAACCGGGAATGCACAGCTTGAGCACCTCCGGGTCGTTGAGCGCATCCCAGGCCTGCTGCTGGGTGATGGCCAGTGGCCGGCTTCCTTGCATGTCCATGATCGGTTCCTCGGTTTTCTTGGAGTCGGAAAAGGGGCTGCCTGCCGCGGCTCAACGCCGCAGCACCGCCGCGATGCTGCCGGCCAGATCCTCCAGCCGGCTCAGATTGTGGACCGCCAGCATGCCGTGTGCCTGGGCATGCAGCTCGATGGCCCCACGCGCCAGCGGGGCGTAGCCCTCGAAGCGCAGCAGGGGGTTGAGCCACAGCAGGCGGCCCGTGTGGCGACGCAGCCAGGCCAGCTCGCGCCCCAGTGCGGCCGGCTCGCCCGTGTCGAGCCCATCGCTGATCAGCAACACCAGGGTGCGCCGCCCCAGCAGACGCCGCGCATGACGCTGCCGCAACTGGGCCAGAGAATCACCCAGCCGGGTGCCGCCGGCAAAGTCGCTGATGCGGGCACTGGCCTGGGCCAGCATGGCGTCGGTGTCGGCCAGACGGAAAGCCGGCGTGAGATCGGTCAGGCCGGTGCCAAACGCGAACACGTCACGCCGTGGCAGGCCGGCGGTAGCGGCATGCAAAAAGGCCAGCAGCAGCCGTGCGTACCGCTCCATCGAACCCGACACATCCACCAGCACCAGCAAAGGCAGCGGCTGCACACGCCGACGCAGGCGCGGCAGGTGCAACAACTCACCACCGGTGCGGGCGGCCTGTTGCATCACACCGGGCCAATGGATGCGCGCGCCGCCCGCGCCAGCCCGGGTACGGCGCGACTCGAACACCGGCATGGGCAGCGCGATGCGTCGCGCCAGGCGCTCCACCAACTGGTATTCAGACGCCGACAGGCCGTTGAAGTCGGCTCGGCGCAAACGCTCGGCCTCACTGGCCGTCATGGCGGCATCAAGTTCAATCTTGTCGTCAGGGGCTTTGGGAGGGCCGGCCTGACCGGCCGCCTTCGGGGGTGACAAGGCTTCGTTCACGCGCGGACGCCGGCGCGAGGGCTCGGCACGCCCCTGGGCCGTGGGCAACATCTGGGCCAGCAATTGACGGGCCATGTCAGGGTCGCGGAAATAAGCGTCGAACAGCTCGCGGAACACGGCACGGTCAGCCTCGCGGCTCACCAGCACCGTCTCCAGCGCCGCACACAGGTCGTCGCGACGGCCCAGGTCAACCCATTGCGCGGCCTGCAAGGCCAGTGCCATGCGCGAGGCATCCAGCGGCACACCGGCCCGGCGCAAGGTACGCCCGAAGCCCGTGATGTTGTCGGCCAGCTTGCCGCTGCGCGCATCGCCCAAGCGGGGATTCATGGCCAGCCTCCTCAGACCTCGTCGGGTTTGAGCAATTGGGTGGCCAGTTCATGGGTCAAGGCGGCCACGTCTTCGCGCTGCTTGAACAGGATGCCGGCGGTGTCCGAGGCCAGTTCGGGGTCGATCGCCAGCGTGTCCAGGGCCACCAGGGCCTTGGCCCATTCAACGCTCTCCGCAATGCCTGGCGCACGCTGGAAGGCATTGGCAAAAGGGGTGCTGCGCAACCTGGCCACAAAGCTGGCCACCTGCTCAGCCAAGGCCGCGCTGGCCAGGGGCACCTGGGCCCGCACGATGGCCAGTTCGCGCTCACGATCAGGGTAGTCCAGCCAGTGGTACAGGCAGCGGCGCTTGACCGCATCGTTGAGGTCGCGCGTGCGGTTGCTGGTGAGCAGGGTGACAGGCTTGCACGCCGCGCTGATGGTCCCCAGTTCGGGGATGCTGACCTGGTACTCGCCCAGGTACTCGAGCAAAAAAGCCTCGAAGGGTTCGTCGGCCCGATCCACTTCGTCAATCAGCAACACGGCCCCGGGGGCCGGGGCTTGCAGCGCCTGCAACAGCGGGCGCCGGATCAGGTAGCGGCCCTGGTAGACCTCTCGCTCAGCATCGTCCCCCTCCCCCAGGCCCTGGGAGCGCCCCTCGGCCACCCGCAGGTGCAGCAACTGGGCCGCATAGTTCCATTCATAAAGGGCTTCGCGCTGCTCCAGGCCGTCGTAGCACTGCAGGCGGATCAACTGTCGCTGCAGCACCTGGGACAAGGCCTTGGCCAGTTCGGTCTTGCCCACCCCGGGCTCGCCCTCCAGCAGCAGCGGGCGCTGCAGCTTCAGGGCCAGAAAGACGGCCGTGGCCAGGCGCCGGTCGGCCAGGTATCCGACCCCCGCCAGGGCCTGTTGAAGCGCGTCGATGGATGCGAGCACCAGAGGGGGTCTCCTTGCGTCGGGATTCAGCCAGCCAGGGCCCGGGCCACGGCACGCTGAGTCTGCACACTGATCAGGTTGGCGCGGTAGACCGCACTGGCGTGGATGTCGCTGTTGAGATCGGCCGCATCGATGCTCACCCGTGCAGCGGCTTCGGGTGTGAAGCTTTGGCTGAGCGCCGCCTCCAGACCGGCATGACGGAACACCGCGCTGGCGGCCCCGGTCACCGCCACCCGCACGCCGGCAGGGGTCTGTGCCACGAACACCCCAACCAGCGAGAAGCGCGACGCAGCCTGCTTGAACTTCATGTAGGCCGCGCGCTGCGGAATGGGAAAACGCACCGCCGTGATGATCTCGCCGTCCTCCAGGGCCGTGGTGTACATGCCCAGAAAGAAGTCATCGGCAGCGATCTCGCGACGGTCGGTGATCACCGTGGCGCCCAGGGCCAACAAGGCGCTGGGGTAGCAGGCCGCCGGGTCGTTGTTGGCCACCGAGCCCCCCAGGGTGCCCCGGGCCCGCACCTGGCGGTCCCCGATGTGGGCTGCCAGATCGGCCAGTGCCGGAATGGCCGCCTGCAACTCGGCGTTCGCGGCCACATCAGCATGGCGCGCCATGGCGCCGATCACAATGGACTGGCCTTCGCGCCGAATGCCGGCCAGCGAAGGAATGCGGTTGAGGTCGACCACCTGTTCAGGGGCGGACAGGCGCAGCTTCATCGAGGGCAGCAGGCTCTGGCCACCCGCCAGCAGCTTGCCGCCGGCCTGGGCCAGACCTGCGGCTTCCGCCACGGTGGCGGGGGCTTCAAAAGTGAAGGCGTACATGGTGCGATTCTCCTTGTTCGGGGATTCGGGGTGCCGGAATGGGGCTCAAGCCCGGGCAGCCTGGATGGCCGACCAGACCCGGGCGGGCGAGGCGGGCATGTCCAGATCCTGGACCCCCAGGGGCTTGAGCGCGTCGAGCACGGCGTTCATCACGGCGGGTGGCGAGCCAATGGCCCCGGCCTCACCGCAGCCCTTGGTGCCCAGCGGGTTGTGCGTGCAAGGCGTGCAGACGTGGCCCAGCTTGAACTCCGGGAAATCATCGGCGCGCGGCATGGCGTAGTCCATGAAACTGCCCGTGAGCAGTTGGCCCGTCTCGCGGTCGTAGACACAGTTCTCGATCAGCGCCTGGCCGATGCCCTGCACCAGCCCCCCATGGACCTGCCCCTCGACGATCATCGGGTTGATGATGGTGCCAAAGTCATCCACCGCGGCAAAACGGTCCACCCGCACGGTGCCGGTGGCCGGGTCGACCTCGACTTCGCAGATGTAGGTGCCGGCCGGGAAGGTGAAGTTGGTCGGGTCGTAGAAGGCGGTTTCGTTGAGCCCGGGTTCCAGCTTGTCGAGCGGGTAGTTGTGCGGCACATAGGCGGTCAACGCCACCTGTCCAAAGGTCACCTTTTTGTCGGTGCCACGCACCGTGAATTCGCCGTTCGCAAAGTCGATGTCGACATCGCTGGCTTCCAGCAGGTGGGCTGCGATCTTCTTGGCCTTGGTCTCGATCTTGTCCAGCGCCTTCATGATGGCCGCGCCACCGACCGAAATCGATCGCGAGCCATAGGTGCCCATGCCGAAGGGCACGCGACCGGTGTCGCCGTGCACCACGTCGACCTGATCCGGAGTGAGCCCGAGGCGGGCGGCCACCACCTGGGCAAAGGTGGTCTCGTGGCCCTGACCATGGCTGTGCGATCCGGTGAACACCGTGACGCTGCCGGTCGGGTGCACCCGCACTTCGCCGCATTCAAACAGGCCAGCCCGGGCCCCCAGCGCACCGGCGATGTTCGACGGCGCAATGCCGCAGGCTTCGATGTAGCTGCTGTAGCCGATGCCGCGCAGCAGCCCCTTGGCGGCGCTGGCCGACTTGCGGGCCTCGAAGCCGGCGGCATCGGCCAGTTGCTCAGCCTGATCCAGGCAGGCCGGGTAATCGCCGATGTCGTACTGCAGCGCCACCGGGGTCTGGTAGGGGAAGCTGGTGATGAAATTGCGACGCCGGATCTCGGCCTGGCTCAGGCCCATCTCCCAGGCGCAGCGAGTGACCAGGCGCTCCAGCAGGTAGGTGGCCTCGGGGCGCCCGGCACCCCGGTAGGCATCGACCGGCGCGGTGTTGGTGAACCAGGCGTCCACCTCGACATGGACCTGCGGCGTGGTGTACTGCCCCGCCAGCAAGGTGGCGTAGAGGATGGTGGGCACGGCGCTGGCAAAAGTGCTCAGGTAGGCGCCCAGGTTGGCATCGGTGTGGACACGCATGGCCAGGAAGCGGCCCTGGGCATCCATGGCCATCTCGGCGTGGCTCACATGGTCGCGACCGTGGGCATCCGACAAAAAGGCCTCGCTGCGGTCAGCCACCCATTTGATGTTGCGATTGAGCTTCTTGGAGGCCCAGGTCAGGCACACGTCTTCGGCATACAGGTAGATCTTGGAGCCGAAGCCGCCCCCCACGTCCGGGGCAATCACCCGCACTTTGTGCTCGGGCAACCCCATGACAAACGCGGTCATCAGCAGGCGCTCGACGTGTGGGTTCTGGTTGGACACGTACAGGGTGTACTCATCATTGGCTCGACTGTACGAACCGATGGCAGCGCGCGGCTCCAGGGCGTTGGGTACCAGGCGGTTGTTCACCAGGTCCAGCCGGGTCACGTGGGCCGCGCCGGTGAAGGCGGCGTCCACCGCGGCCTTGTCACCAATGGCCCACTTGAAGCAGTGGTTGTCAGGCGCGTTGTCGTGCAGCGCCGGGCCCTTGGCGGCGTCAGCCACCTGCACCACCGCGTCCAGTACCTCGTAATCGACGTTCACCAGCTCGGCTGCATCGCGCGCCTGCTGCAAGGTCTCGGCCACCACCATGGCCACATGGTCACCCACGTAACGCACCTTGCCCTGCGCGAGGATGGGGTGCGGTGGCTCTTTCATGGGCTGACCGTCGGTGCTGGTGATCAGCCACCCACATGGCAGGCCGTTGATGCCGGCGGCCGCGACATCGGCCCCGGTGAACACCCCCAGCACACCCGGCGCGGCCTGGGCGGCCGCGATGTCGACGGCATTGATGCGGCCATGCGCATGAGGCGATCGCACGAACACCGCGTTGGCCTGGGCCGCCAGCACCACATCGTCGGTGTACTGGCCGGCCCCGGTCAGAAAACGGTAGTCTTCCTTGCGGCGCACGGCGGCACCGATGTGCGGAAGGTTGGCAAAATCTGAGGCACCCATGTCTTTGTCTCCTGATGTTCGGGAATCGAAGCGCCCATCGCCTGTTGGCGCGGGCCGAGGGTTGATGCGCTGAACGAGCTCGCCAGGGGCTCAGCCACCTGCGGCCATGGCGTCCCGGCCTTGCACCACGGCCTTGACGATGTTCTGGTAGCCGGTGCAGCGGCAGAGATTGCCTTCCAGCAGCTCCCGGATCTCGCTCTCGCCGGCCTTCGGGTGGTGCCGGCACAGATCGACCGCGCTCATCACCATGCCCGGGGTGCAGAAGCCGCACTGCAGGCCATGGCACTCCTTGAAGGCAGCCTGCATCGGGTGCAGCGTGCCATCGGGCTGGGCCAGACCCTCGATGGTCGTGACCTCGGCGCCCTGGGCCTGGGCGGCCAGCACGGTGCACGATTTGACGGCCCGGCCGTCCAGCAACACGGTACAGGCACCGCACTGGCTGGTATCGCACCCGACATGGGTGCCCGTGAGGGTGAGTTGCTCGCGCAGCAACTGCACCAACAGGGTATTGGGCGCCACATCCGCCCGGGCCACACGGCCATTCACCTTGAGTTCAACCTGCATGGACCATCTCCTTGAAAAGTAGAGGCTTGGAACAGCTGGCATCTTTTCGCGGCCCCGGTCCGCGTTGGCTAGGCAAAACCCTAGGATGCAGACGGCTCGACTCGGATATTCTCAATTTGCGACAGCCATGACCGTTTGATGTCTGCACAACACCGCTCACCCAGTTGGCTCCCGGAGGTCCGGGTGCCAACCACCGAGCCCGCCCACCCCAGTCACCCAGCCACCGCCCCAGGCCCATGCCAGCGACTGACACCCCCTCCTTGCGAGCATCCCCGCCCGCTCATGACCGACAGGCCTTGATCCGGCAGGCCCGGCAGGCCTGGCTGAATGGCGGCCTGGGCGGGTCACCGAACCTCGGCCACGCCCCGATCGAGCCCTGGATCACTCGCTCCTGGCAACGTTGCCTGGCCGACGGCCTGCGGCCCCACCACAGCGTCGAGTTCGGCCCGGTCAGCGCCAGCACGCAACGCCAACTGACCGAGGGCAACCGCGACCTGATCAACGCGGCACGCCCGGTGTTGGCCCAGCTCTCGCGCGCCATTGCAGGCACCCGCTATTTCAGCCTGCTGACCAATGCCCAGGGGGTGGTGGTGGACGTGCACGGCCCCATCGACCCCCAACAGGAGGCCGCCACCACGATTGCCCGCGTGGGGGTGGACCTTTCCGAGCGCCATGTGGGCACCACGGCCATCGGCGCGGCACTCACGGAGCTGCAACCGGTGTGGCTGCACCAGGGGGAGCATTTCTTTGAGCAGCACGCGATTTACAGCTGCGCTGGCGCCCCGCTGATCGGCCCCGAAGGCCATTGCGTGGGCATGCTGGACCTGACCGGGGTGGAGGTGCCGGAGCGGCCCGAGCTGCGCCACCTGGTGACGCGGGCGGCACGCCACATCGAAAACGCGCTGGTGCTGCAGAGCCCCTGGCACATCATGCTGCGCCTGAACTGGCCCGGGGCCCCCATGCCCGAAGGCCCGGCAGCCGATGCCGAAGGCCTGTTGTGCCTGGACACCGAGGGTGCGGTGCTGGCCTGCAACCCTGCGGGCCGCCAGATGCTGCCCCGCCCGCTGCTGCGGCCTGGCGCCCGCCTTCAGGCCGACGATCTGTTCGCCGTGCCATGGGGCATGCTGGTCGACCACGCCCGGCGCCAGGCACCGCCGCTGGATGTGCCGCTGTGGTCTGGCCTGCGGCTGCAGGCGCTGGCCCGCTTGCGCGGCGCGACGCCCCAGGCAACTGCGGCTGCACGGCAGGAGGGCGGCACTGCGGCCGCCAGGCCCTTGCGCGACCTGGAAACCGCGCTGATCCGGCAGGCAGTGGAAGAAGCCCGCGGCAATGTGGCCGAAGCCGCCCAGCGCCTGGGCATCAGCCGGGCCACCGTCTACCGCAAACTGGGACAGAAAGCACGCCCGACCGGCGATTGACGGGTTCGCCGCCCCCTCAATCGACAGAACCCAGCACCACGGCAGCGGGTTCAACCACGGCCCGGGCCAGGGCACCGCGCCTGAGCGTCCCGCCCTGGGTCGTCAAACCCACCCATTGCAGCCCGCCCTCCGACGTCAGCACCACCTCCTGCAGCTCGCCAGCGCGTGTGGTGCGGGCCACCCGGCCCGTCACGCTCGACACGGCATCGAGGCGGTCCTCGCCCTCGCTTTCACCCGGCCCCAGGGGCAGGATGCGCACCGCCGTGGCCTTGCACAAGGCCAGCACCGGCAGCCCCTGGCGCAGGCCCAGCAACTCGGCGCTCTCGCGGGTCAACGAGGCCTGCAGCCGATCCGGCCCGGCCAGGCTGAGCTGTGCCAGCACCACGGCGCCCTGGCGCCGCAGTGCCGTCACGGTGGCCGGCCATTGGTTGCGCATGCTGGTGCGCAAGCCCAGCGCGGGGGACTGGGTGCCCGTACTGCCCATGCCCGCTGCCGCGCCAGCGCCGGCCAGCTCAGCCAGCACCTGCTGACGTGCCACCGCCAGGGCGTCTGCCACGCGCAGCAACCAGGCGCCCTGCGGGGTGATCACGGCCCCACCGCCGCCCGCCCCCCCCACCGCCCGCTGCACCAGCTCGGCACCGGCCAGGTTGCTCAAGGTGTCGATCGCCTGCCAGGCGGCCTTGTAGCTCACACCCGCATCGCGCGCGGCCTGCGAGATGCTGCCGCCTGCCGCGATGCCGCGCAGGATCTCCAGGCGTTTGTCACTGGGGCTGTGGCCCAGCGCCTCCGACCAGTGCAGGACGGGAGCGGGGGCGAAAATCTGAGGCATCGGTGTTTCCGGGCTGAGGGCGCTGACCATGCCCTGAACTTTAACCATTCCGGCGGGCTGGCACGGCTGGCGCTAAACTCACGCCAATTGCGCTATTCAAGTGCGGAATAGCGAACCACCCCCTCAACCGTATCCTGCGCCCGCTTCATGCCTGAATCGACCCTGATCCCGCTGTGGCTGACCCTGAAGGTGGCCTGCCTGGCCACCGTGGCCAGCGGCGTGCTGGGCGTGGGCCTGGCCTGGTGGATGGCGCGGCGCCGCTTTGTCGGCCACGCCCTGCTGGATGCCTTGCTGATGCTGCCCATGGTGCTTCCCCCCACCGTGCTGGGCTACTACCTGATCGTGCTGATCGGGCGCAACGGGCTGCTGGGGCGCTACCTGGACCAATGGCTGGGCATCAACCTGATGTTCACCTGGCAGGGGGCCGTGCTCGCCGCTGCGGTGGTGTCACTGCCCCTGATTTACAAGGGCGCCCGCGCCGCCTTCGAAGAAACCGACCCCCGCCTGGCCCAGGCAGCGCGCACCCTGGGGGCGGGCGAGCTGGAGGTGTTCTGGCGCATCAGCCTGCCCATGGCGCTGCGCGGCATCACCGCCGGCCTGATGCTCACCTTTGCCCGGGCCATGGGCGAGTTTGGCGCCACGCTGATGATCGCGGGCAACCTGCCGGGCAAGACCCAAACCCTGTCGATCGCGGTCTACGACGCCGTGCAGGCCGGCAATGATGCCCAGGCCCTGTGGCTGACCGGCCTCATCTCCGCCGTCTGCGTGTTGGTGCTGGTGGGCTCCGGCCGGCTGCTTCAGGCGCGACACTGACCCCACCCCTGCCCACCATGCCGCACGCTCAACCCCGCCCCCCGACGCCGCCCGTGCTGGACATCCAGCTGCAACTTGAGGCCCATGCCCCGGGGCGGCATTTCGCGCTCCAGGTGGCCTTTGAATCGACCAGCCTGCGCACGGCCTTGCTGGGCCCGTCGGGGGTGGGCAAGTCCATGACGCTGCAGGCCGTGGCGGGCCTGATTGACGCACCGGGCCATGTGCGCGTCCAAGACCTGACGTTGCAGGACAGCCAGCGCGGACTGTGCCTGAGCGCACGCGAGCGCAGTGTGGGCTATGTGTTCCAGGATTACGCACTGTTTCCACACATGACCGTGCGCCAGAACGTGGCCTTCGGCGTGCGCCGACCCGGTCAGCCCCACAGCCCGCAGGCCGACGATCGGGTGAATGAGATGCTGGCCCGCTTTCAATTGGAGGAACTGGCCCCCGCCTGGCCGCCGCACCTGTCCGGTGGCCAACGCCAGCGCGTGGCACTGGCCCGTGCACTGGCGGCCCAGCCGCGCCTGCTGCTGTTGGACGAGCCGCTGTCGGCCCTGGACACCGAGTTGCGCCTGCGCCTGCGCGACGAATTGCAGAGCTTGCTGGAACAGATCCGCATCCCGGTGTTGCTGGTCACCCACGACCCACAGGACGTGGCCCAGTTGGCCCAGACCGTCATCCGGCTGCGTCCAGGCGAAGCCGCCCAGCCCGAGACCGTGGCCGAACGCCCACCGGCGGTGCGCCTGGCCTGAAGCCAAGCCCGAACGACCCAGCTCAGATCGCGCAGGAACGGAAACCCACGAAGGCATCGTCTTCGTGCGGCTGGCCAAACCAGCGCCAGCCCGCATCGCGCAGGCGCGCCCGGCTGGCCAGCGAATGCCCGCGCTGCACCCGGGCCTGCTCCATCAGCGGCCAGGCGTAATCACGCCACGGGCCAGGCTGAGCCCCGGGCCAGGGGCGCAGGCGGCTGGCGGTCCATTCATGAACCTCACCCCAGCGCCAGCCACGGCGGGCTGCGGTGTGGGCGGCCAGATCCCATTCCACTTCATCGGGCAGGCGCCGACCGGCCCAGCGGCACCAGGCATCGGCCTCCCACCAACTCACATGCACCACCGGGTGGGCCCCGGCCAAGCGCACGCGGCGACCAAAACGGTTCTGCAGCACACCGCCGCTGCTGCCCGGGCGAGCCGCCCCCATGTGCTCCACGTGGCGCGGCGCGGTGCGGCCCACCTGCGCCTGCAACCAGGCCCAACCTTCGGGCAGCCAGTGTTCGGCCTGGTCATAGCCACCATCGTCGACAAACTCGATGTATTGGGCCCAGCTCACTGCCTGGGCATCGATCTCGAACTCAGGAACGGCCACGCTGAGCTGGCCAGGCTCGCCCTCGGGGTGGAAGCCACCACTGCGGTGCGGCAAGGCCCAGCGGGTGGCCGGGATCAGCAAGGGGTCGCGTGCCGCCAGCACTGCGGGCTCGGGCAGGTCCAGCGGCACGCCCTGGGCCTGGGCCAGCCGGATCATGCGCTCGCCGAGCAGATCCTCATGGAACAGAGCCAATCGGAAGAAATACAGCGAAGCATCGTCTTCAGGCAACCGGTCCAGCAGATCCAGGGTGGACTCCAACGTGTCGAGCAACCACGATCGCACCGCCGCACGCTGGGGCAAGGCCTCGGCGGCTCGCTGCGCGGCACTGCGCCAGCGTGGGTCCCACAGGCGGTCGGCTGCCGGGTCTGAAGAAGGCAGCCGCAAGGCGTCGGGCGGGCAGTTCAACCCCAAGGCGCGCCGGGTGTTGCGCCCCACCCAGTACTCGGCAAACCAGCCGGCATGGCCGGCCAGCCACAACGGCGGCTCCACGCCGGGCCCAGGCTGCCAGCGCCAATGCCCGCTGTCCTCGGCCTCTTCAAAGCGCGCCAGCAGGGCCAGCGTGTGATTGCGGGCATCCATCAAGGCCAGCGACAGCAGAGAGGGGCCGGCCGACCAGAGCTGGGGCGAATCGATCGCGGCCGAGGGGTTCAGTGCGGGATGGGGCATGGCCGGAGCGGCGGGTCAGGCCAGGGGCTCAAAGAAAGAAGAAGGCCAGTGCGGCCACGACCGTGGGCGCCAGCGCCCCCAGCAACAGGCCGCCGGCACTGATCGCACCATCCGGGAAACCGTTGCGCAACAGGGCCACGCCGGCCGGATTGGGGGCATTGGCGATCACGGTGAGGCCGCCGCCTGTGACGGCCCCGGCCACCAACATGTATTTGGCGCCGTCAGAAATGCCTTCGATCAGAGAACCCAGGTAGGTGAGTGCCGCGTTGTCGGTGATGGCGGTCAAGGCCGTCGCCCCCACAAACAGTGCCGTGGGTGAGAGGCCCGAGACCAGGGGCTGCAACCACCATTGCTGCAAACCGCCCAACACCACCAGGCCGGCCAGGAAAAAGCCCACCAGCAAGCCCTCCTTGATGATCAGGGGGGCCTGAAAGCGGCTGTAGGCCTGGGTGTAGCCCAGAAACATCATGAACAGCCCCATGAAGATCACCGGATGGTGGGCCATCAGCACCACTGCGGCCAGAAAGCCCAGGTGCACCGCCGTCACCACCCAGGGCACGGCCCCATTCGGCTCCCGCGTGTCGCGCATTTCGTGCGTTTGGCGGGGGCTCTCGGGCTCCTGCAGCGAGCCGCGGATGAAGCCCACCAGCACCGTGGCGTTGAGCACCACGGCCACGGCGGCCTTCCAGCCGAAGTGCGTCAGCATGAAGGCCGAGTCCCACTGCCAGGCGCTCGCCACCATCAACACCGGGGGTGCGGCATAGGAGGTGAGGGTGCCGCCAATGGACACGTTGACGAACAACACCCCGAGCGCCGCATACTTGTGGCGCACCGGCACCTCAGGGCGGAACACCGTGCCCGCCAACGTGAGCGCCGCAATGGTCATGGCCGCAGGCTCGGTGATCAGGGAGCCCAGCAGGGGCACTCCGGCCAGCACCAGCCAGGCCTGGGCCACCGGGCGGCGCAGCGGCAACAGGCCGCTGAGGGCCTGCAGCACGGACGACACCGCCACCAGCACCGGGCGCGAGGCCGCCACCACCATGACCACAAACACAAACAGCGGCTCGGTGTACTGGCGCGACTCGGCATAGGCCACGGCGCTGGCCGTGCCCTGCACCAAGGCCATCATGCCCAACAGCACGAAGGCCCAGAAGCCGAACACCACCTCGACCTCGCCCAGCAGGTGCAGCAAGCCGGCGTGACGCGGATGGCGCTGGGCCAGGTGCTCGATGGCACTGGCTGCAAAGGTATGGACCAGCGCAATGGCAAACACGGCCGCGGCCATCAGGTGAATGAGATCAGGTGACAAAAATACTCCTTGCAGCGGGCCCCAGACGGCGGTCGGGGCAAAGTGGGGTGCGGGCACTGACAACGGCCGGCCCCGAGGATGCCTGGGGGAAACCCGGCCTCAGGTAGTCAGGGTTTTTTCAGTGAGCTGGCGCTACCATTGCCCACCCGCCAAGGTTGCAGACCTGAAGCACTCGCCCAACCGGGTGCTGGGGTATGCAACTCAAAAAAATCACTGGAGACACAGCGTGTCAATCTTACTCAAACTCTCTGCGCTGGTGGACTGGATCAGCGTGCGCATGTCGCATGTGGCCGCCTGGACCGTCCTGTTCGCCGCCCTCATCTCGGCCGGCAATGCCTTCATCCGCTATGGTTTTGACATCAGCTCGAACGGCTGGCTCGAGATCCAGTGGTACCTGTTCGCCGCCACCGTGATGCTCGGTGCACCCGCCGTGCTCAAGTTCAACGAGCACGTGCGCGTCGACATCCTGTACGGCAAGCTGCGCGGCAAGGGCCCGGTGGTGGTCGACCTGCTGGGCCTGGTGGTGTTCCTGCTGCCGGTGATGGGCCTGCTGGCCTACCTGAGCTGGCCCCTGTTCATGAAGATGTACCTGACAGGTGAGGTGTCGGGCAATGCCGGGGGGCTGATCCGCTGGCCCGCCATGCTGCTGCTGCCTACAGGTTTCGGCCTGATGTTCCTGCAGGGTGTGTCTGAGGTGATCAAGCGTGTGGCCTACCTGACTGGCCACCTTGAGCTCGATACCCGCTACGAAAAGCCGGTGCAGTGATGCCAGCCCTGCGCTGACACCTTCACCTTCAACCACCGGATTTCAGGACTCTTCAAAATGCAGATGGAAAACTTCGCGCCCTTCATGTTCGGGGGGCTGGTACTGGTGATGCTGATCGGGTTCCCGGTCGCATTCTCGCTGGCGGCCCTGGGCCTGGCCTCGGGCTTCTTCGCCATCAGTCAAGGCTGGTTCCCGGCCAGCTACCTGTCGAACCTGCCCCTCAACATGTTCGGCATCCTGTCGAACGACCTCTTGCTGGCCATTCCGTTCTTCACCTTCATGGGCGCCTTGCTCGAAAAGTGTGGCCTGGCCGAAGACATGCTGGACTCGATGGGCCAGCTGTTCGGCCCCGTCAAGGGCGGGCTGGGCTACTCGGTGATCATTGTGGGCTTCATCCTCGGCGCCATCACCGGCACCGTGGCCGGCCAGGTGATCGCCATGGCACTGATCTCGCTGCCGGTGATGATCCGCTACGGCTACAACATGCGCTACGCCACCGGCGTGCTGGCCGCCTCGGGCACCATCACGCAGCTGGTGCCGCCGTCGCTGGTGCTGATCGTCATGGCCGACCAGTTGGGCCGCTCGGTGGGCGACATGTACAAGGGCGCCTGGGGCCCGTCGATCCTGCAGGTGCTGATCTTTGCCGGCTACACCTTTGCACTGGGCGTGATCAAGCCTTCGCACATTCCGGGCGTGCCCAAGTCGGCGCGCACCCTGGTGGGCTGGGCGCTCTGGGCCAAGTGCCTGCGCGGCATCATCCCCTCGGCCGTGCTGATCTTTGCCGTGCTGGGATCGATGGGCGGCCTGCCGGGCATCGACACCGCCATTGCCACCCCGACCGAAGCTGGCGCCATGGGCGTGGTGGGGGCCATGGTGCTGGCCGCCATGCACAAGCGCCTGAGCCGCGGCCTGATCTGGGAAGCCATGCAGGGCACCATGCGCCTGACCGCCATGGTGGTCTTCATCCTGATTGGCGCACGCGTCTTCTCGATGGTGTTCCAGGGTGTGGACGGTGCCAAGTGGGTCGAGCACATGCTCAGCGGCCTGCCAGGCGGCCAGACCGGCTTCCTGATTGCCGTGAACGTGTTCATCTTCTTCCTGGCCTTCTTCCTCGACTTCTTCGAGATCGCCTTCATCATCCTGCCCATGCTGGGCCCGGTGGCCGACAAGCTCGGCATCGACCTGGTGTGGTTCGGCGTGCTGCTGTGCGTGAACATGCAGACCAGCTTCATGCACCCCCCCTTCGGCTTCGCGCTGTTCTACCTGCGCGGCATCGCCGACACGCTGTTCAAGGAAGGCCGCATCAAGGCGCCCATCAAGTCGGCCGACATCTACATGGGCTCCATCCCCTGGGTGCTGATGCAGCTGATTCTGGTGGCCGTGGTGATCTTCGTGCCGCAGACCGTGACCATGTTCATCCCCAAGGAAGCCGTGATCGACGTCAACAAGGTGCAGGTCGATGCACCGCCGCCCGAGGCCGATGACCCTTCGGCAGAAGACGCGGACGCCGAGCAGAAGAAACTCGAGGAGCTGTTCAAGCCCTCGACCGACAAGCCGGCCGACAGCAAGTGAGCAGGTAAACAAGTCAGCACGGCGGCCCGCCGCCCTCCTCCCTACAGCCCCTGCCCGTCAGGGGCTTTTTCTTGGACCGAAGCATGAGCGACCCGACGCCTTCACCCCAACCTCAGCCCGAAGCAGAAGCGGCGTTCGAGCTGCCTCGCATGGGCCCCCCGCCCTTTGTTTTCGAGCCCCTGGGGGGATCGGTTGAAGGACCGGCCTTCCCGCGCTTGGTCAAGGCGCTGGCCCTGCTGGTCACCGTGGGCTGCGGGGGGTGGCTGGCCCAGCTGTGGTGGCAGGACCAGCCCGTGCTGCACGCCCGATCTGCGGGTCTGTGGTTTCTGGCCGCCCAGGCCATGATCAGTTGCACGGCCTGGTTCATCGTGGTCAGCCGCACCCGGCTCGACCGCACCGAGCTGCGCCAGCGCTGGGTGGGCGACAAGGTGATGCCCCTGGCCGATCTGGCCTATGGCAAGCTGATCCGGGTGCGCGGGCTGGAATGGCTGATTGCCCCCCGACTCTATGTGCGCACCTTGGGCGGCAAATTTGCGGTGTTCTACGCGGCCTCGCCCGCGCTGCGCGCCGAGTTCGAGCGCCTGTTGCGTGAGCTGGCCGAGTTTCGCCGCATGTGACACAAAAAAACGCACCCGTAGGTGCGTTTTTGACGTGGCGCCTGGCGCCTCGATGCCGGTCATGCCGGCACCGCTGAATCACAGCTTGGCGGTCTGCATGAAGCTGTCGAAACGGGCTTCGGCAAAGCGGAACCAGAGGATCTGGTCCTTCTGGAAAGCGCGGTAGTCAGAGTAGATCTTCTTCCAGTCGGGGTTCTTGGCTTCGAGCTCGGCGTAGATGGCCATCGAGGCATCGAACGAAGCCTGCAGCACTTCCTTGGGGAAGGACACGACCTTGGTCTTGGCGCCCACCAGTTGCTTCAGGGCGGTGGGGTTCAGGGCGTCGTACTTGGCCTGCATGTCGACGTGGGCATAGGCCGATGCGGCTTCGATGATGGCCTTGTTTTCAGCCGACAGCGCGTCCAGCGCCTTGTTGTTGATGAAGAAGTCGACCTCGGGGCCGCCTTCCCACCAGCCGGGGTAGTAGTAGTAGGGCGCGACCTTGTTGAAGCCCAGCTTCTGGTCATCGTAAGGACCCACCCACTCGGCGGCGTCGATGGTGCCCTTTTCGAGCGCTTGATAGATCTCACCGCCCGGGATGTTCTGGGGCACGCCGCCCATGCGTTCGATCACGCGGCCAGCAAAGCCGCCGATGCGGAACTTCAGGCCTTTGATGTCGGCCGGGGTCTTGATCTCCTTGCGGAACCAGCCCCCCATCTGGGCGCCCGTGTTACCGCCGGCAAAGCTCACGATGTTGAACTTGGCGTAGAACTCGTTCATGAGCTTGCGGCCATTGCCGTGCATCATCCACGAGGTCATCTGACGCGAGTTCATGCCGAAGGGGATGGCTGCGCCGATGGCGAAGGCTTCGTTCTTGCCGAAGTAGTAGTACGGCACGGTGTGGCACATTTCGACCGAACCCTGCTGCACGCCATCGACCACGCCCAACGGGGGCATCAATTCGCCACCGGCATGGACCGAGATCTCGAACTTGCCACCCGACAGTTCCTTGACTTTCTTGGAGAACACTTCGGCAGCGCCATAGATCGTGTCCAGCGACTTGGGGAAGCTGGAGGCCAGGCGCCAGCGCACGGCGGCCTGGGCATGCACGGCGGGGGCGGCACCAGCGGCCAGAACGCCTGCGATGCCTGCGTTTTTAAGGATTGAACGACGATCCATGTGGTTTTGACTCCGAACTGTGTGAAAAACCCGCAGGCCACCGCCGCGCGCGACAGGCCGGCCTGCAATGAGGAATCTGGATTGTAGAAAGCGCCCACGGCCCCCCGGCACGGGTTTACCCTGCGATCAGGCGCTGCCTGCGCAAGGCTTCAGGGTTTTGCAAGGATTTGTGCGACACCTCGCTGCCACCCTGGCCTCCACCTGATCAGTTCTGATCGGCTCGCAGCACATAACGCTGTTCAATGGCCTGTCGAATGCCCGCGGCATCCAGCCCCTGCAGGCTGAGCAGCTTGACCGGGTCGCCATGCTCGATGAACTCGTCGCGCAGGCCCAACTGCAGCACCGGCCGCACCAGACCGGCTGCCTGCAAGGCCTCCAGGACGGCCGAACCGGCGCCGCCCATGATGGCCCCCTCTTCCACCGTCACCAGCGCGTCATGGCCGCGTGCCACCGTCAGCAGCAATTCGGTGTCCAGGGGCTTGGCCCAACGCATGTTGACCACGGTCGCATCCAGTGCTTCGGCCGCTTCCAGTGCGGGGTAGAGCAAGGTGCCGAAGGCCAGGATGGCGATGCGCTGTCCCTGACGGCGCAGCTCACCCTTGCCAAAAGGCAGCGGCTGCAGATCCGTGGCCGGCACGGTGCCCACGCCAGCACCACGCGGGTAGCGCACCGCCACCGGGTGGTTCTGCTCATAGGCGGTGGTCAGCAACTGGCGGCACTCGGCCTCATCGGCCGGGCAGGCCACGCTGACCTGGGGAACGCAGCGCAGGAAAGGAATGTCGTAGGCCCCGGCGTGGGTGGCGCCGTCGGCCCCCACCAGGCCCGCGCGGTCGAGTGCAAACACCACGGGCAGGTTCTGCAGCGCCACGTCGTGGATCAACTGGTCATACGCCCGCTGCAAGAAGGTCGAGTAGATTGCCACCACGGGCTTCAGGCCCTCACACGCCAGGCCCGCCGCGAAGGTGACGGCGTGCTGTTCGGCGATGCCCACATCGTGGTAGCGCCCCGGAAAGCGTTTCTCGAACTCGACCATGCCCGAGCCCTCGCGCATGGCCGGCGTGATGCCCACCAGGCGGGTGTCGGCTGCGGCCATGTCGCACAGCCACTGCCCGAAGACCTGGGTGAAGGTGGTCTTGGCCGGCGTACTGGGCTTTTGCAGGCCCACGGCAGGGTCGAACTTGCCCGGGCCGTGGTAGGCCACCGGGTCGGCCTCGGCCAGTTTGTAACCCTGCCCCTTCTTGGTGACGACGTGCAGGAACTGCGGGCCCCGCAAGTGACGCAAATTCTCCAGTGTGGGGATCAGCGAGTCGAGGTCGTGGCCATCGATCGGGCCCACGTAATTGAAGCCGAACTTCTCGAACAAGGTGGCCGGCACCACCATGCCCTTGGCCTGCTCCTCCAGGCGCTTGGCCAGTTCAAACAAAGGGGGCAGCGGCTTGAGCACCGACTTGCCCACCTCTTTGGCGGCGGCGTAGAACTGCCCGCTCATGAGCTGGGCCAGGTAGCGATTGAGGGCCCCCACCGGCGGGCTGATCGACATGTCGTTGTCGTTCAGGATCACCAGCAGCTTGCAGTCGTGCTGAACGCCGGCATTGTTCAGAGCCTCGAAGGCCATGCCCGCACTCATCGCGCCATCACCGATGATGGCGACGGCATGTCGGTCCTCACCCTTTTGGCGGGCGGCAATGGCCATGCCCAGGGCGGCAGAGATGCTGGTCGAGGAGTGCGCCGTGCCAAAGGTGTCGTACTCGCTCTCGGCACGCTGCGGAAAGCCCGAAAGCCCCCCCAGCTGACGCAGCGAGGCCATGCGATCGCGCCGCCCGGTCAGGATCTTGTGTGGGTAGGTCTGGTGGCCCACGTCCCACACCAGGCGGTCTTGCGGGGTGTTGAACACCGCGTGCAAAGCCACCGTGAGCTCGACCGTGCCCAGGTTGGAGCTGAGGTGCCCGCCGGTCTTGGACACACTGTCGATCACATAGGCCCGCAGTTCGTCGCTGAGCTGCTTGAGCTCGCTGCGCGTCAGCCGCCGAAGATCGGCAGGATCGTTCACCTTCTGCAGCAGGGGGTAGCTCGTGGATTGCATCTCGGGTTGCTATTCGTTGGTCGAGTTGCCCGGGCGTCCATCACCAGGGCCGATGGGGCAACTCGTGTTGATTCAGTTGGAACGGTTCACCACCATGTTGGCCAGCGCCGCCAGTGCCTGCGTGTCGGGCAGACCGCTGTCTGCCAATGCCGTCAGCGCCTCTTGCAGCAGTTCGGCAGCATAGGCGCGCGAAGGCTCCAGCCCCAGCAAGGACACATAGGTCGGCTTGTCTTGCGCCGCATCCTTGCCGGCCGTCTTGCCCAGCGTGGCCGAATCGGCCACCACATCGAGGATGTCATCCACCACCTGGAACGCCAGCCCCATGGCGGCGCCATAGCGACGCAAGGCCTGCAGGGCCTGCGGCGTGCAAGGGCCACAAGCAGCCCCCATCAGCACGCTGCCCTGCAACAGGGCGCCGGTCTTGAGACGATGCATGCGGCGCAGGCTGGCCTCATCCAGGGCCTTGCCCACGCTGGCCAGGTCAATCGCCTGCCCACCCGCCATGCCCTCGCTGCCCGCCGCCCGGGCCAACAGTCGGCACAGCACCGCCTGCATGGCATCGGGCACGCTGCCATCGTCCGGGGTGAGCAACTCAAAGGCCAGCGCCTGCAAGGCATCGCCGGCCAGCAAGGCACCGGCCTCGCCATACTGCACATGCACGGTGGGCTTGCCACGACGCAACACATCGTTGTCCATGCAGGGCATGTCGTCGTGCACCAGTGAATAGGCGTGGATCAACTCCACCGAGCAGGCGGCCCGCAAACCGGCGGCCGGCAAGCCTTGCACGGCCTCCTGAGCCGCCAGCACCAGCAAGGGCCGCAGGCGCTTGCCCCCATCCAGCACCGCATAGCGCATGGCATCGCCCAGGTTGGCCGGCGCATCCTGCCCCACCCAATCACTCAGGGCCTGTTCAACCCGCACCAGATGACCCTGGCTCCAGGCTCGAACATCCCATTCCATCGTCGATACCCCAGCAGTCATGCCTGCCCCCCCGATTTGTATTCATTGCCAACCTGCCCCTGGCCCCATCCAGGCCCAGGCAGCACGCCCACGAACGCCGACGAACGATGCAAGGGCAACACAGGCAGGACCGTCTGTAGAAAGGCTGGAGGCATGTCAGAGAGCATTAACGGGCAAACCCTGAATTCTAGGCGGTGTCTGGCCCGACAACACCGCGGGCGCAAGCCAGGATGGTGCATGGGGCCCCATGGCGGCCATGGGTCGACCAGGGGATGCGCTTTTGCGCTGGGTCATGAAAGCCGTACGCCGGTAGGGCCGCGTTGGCGAATCAAGCACCCCCAGGGTACAATCCGCGGTTCCCCTCGCCGGCAACCCCGGTTCCCACCACCGCGCTCCAGCCCGTGGCCTGGCCCCTGGCCAAATGCCCCGGCGCGCTTTTACCTCCCTGTGGGGAGTCTTTAGGTCAGGTCACCCATGTCTGATTTAAGTCTTCAACTGCAGCAGGCCGCAAGCCAACTACCAGTTTCAAGCTATTTTGACGATGCGCTGTTCCAGCGCGAGATGGACATCATCTTCCAGCGCGGGCCCCGTTATGTGGGGCACCGTCTGAGCGTGCCCAATGTGGGCGACTACCACGCCTTGCCGCAAGAAAACGGTGGCCGTGCGCTCGTGCACACGCCGACCGGCATTGAGCTGGTCTCCAATGTGTGCCGCCACCGCCAGGCCATCATGCTCAAGGACCGCGGCTCGCTGCACGACACCGCCCCGGGCAGTGCCGGCGGCAACATCGTGTGCCCCCTGCACCGCTGGACTTACAAGGCCAGTGGCGAGCTGCTGGGCGCCCCCCACTTTGCACACGACCCGTGCCTGAACCTCAACAACTACAAGTTGCGCGAGTGGAACGGCCTGCTGTTTGAAGACAACGGCCGCGACATCGAGGCCGATCTGGCTCACATGGGCCCCCGCGCCGAGCTCGACTTCACGGGCTTCTCGCTTGATCGCGTCGAGCTGCACGAGTGCAACTACAACTGGAAGACCTTCATCGAGGTCTACCTTGAGGACTACCACGTGGGCCCTTTCCACCCCGGCCTGGGCCAGTTCGTCACCTGCGACGACCTGCAGTGGGAGTTCAAAGAGCACTACTCGGTGCAGACCGTGGGCGTGTCGGGCGGCTTCAATCGCCCCGGCTCCAGCGTGTACCAGCGCTGGCATGAGGTCCTGCTCAAGTACCGCGAGGGCAAGCTGCCCGAGCGGGGGGCCATCTGGCTGACCTACTATCCGCACATCATGGTCGAGTGGTACCCCCATGTGCTGACCGTGTCCACCCTGCACCCCGTCAGCCCGCAGAAGACACTCAACATGGTCGAGTTCTACTACCCTGAAGAAATCACAGCCTTCGAGCGTGATTTCGTCGAAGCCCAGCAGGCCGCCTACATGGAAACCTGCATCGAGGACGACGAAATCGGCGAGCGCATGGACGCGGGCCGCCGCGCCCTGCTGGCCCGCGGCGACAACGAGGTGGGCCCCTACCAGAGCCCGATGGAAGACGGCATGCAGCACTTCCATGAGTGGTATCGCAAAACCATGGGCACCCACGGGGCGAACTACTGATGCATCGCCCCAGGCCCCTGCATTGACACACAAGCGACCCACGGGTCGCTTTTTTTTCGTAACATCGTGCGTTTCGAGCAAAGGCCCGCCGGGCCCGCGCCTGGACAACTCTCGAAAGCGAACCCGATGCAGGCGATGTGGATGGTGGTGGCGGCATTCTTTTTTGCCTCCATGGGGGTGTGCGTCAAGATCGCATCCAGTCAGTTCAACGCCGCCGAACTGGTGTTCTACCGGGGCCTGCTGGGCATCTTCTTCATGTGGGCCCTGGCCCGCTACAGCGGCATCAGCCTGCGCACCCGCTACCCCCTGATGCACGCCTGGCGCAGCCTGGTCGGGGTGACCTCGCTGGGGGCCTGGTTCTACGCCATCGGGCACCTGCCCCTGGCCACGGCCATGACGCTGAACTACATGAGCAGCGTCTGGGTGGCGGCTTTTCTGGTGGGTGGCGCGCTGATGGCCTGGCGCCCCTCGGCCACCGAATCCCGGCCGATGCTGCAAGGCCCGCTCGTGCTCACCGTGCTGGCCGGTTTTGCCGGCGTGGTGATGATGCTGCGCCCCTCCCTGCAGGGCGACCAGATGTTTGCCGCCCTGATCGGCTTGTTGTCGGGCATGTGTGCCGCGTTTGCCTACATGCAGGTCATGGCGCTGTCGCGCATCGGCGAGCCCGAAACCCGCACCGTGTTCTATTTCGCCGTCGGCTCGGCTCTGGCCGGGGGGCTGGGCATGGGCGTGGCCGGGGCCTCGCCACTGACCTTTCCGGGGGCCCTGTGGTTGCTGCCCATCGGCGTGCTGGCCTCGCTGGGCCAGTTGTGCATGACCCGCGCCTACGCCACGGCGCGCAACCAGCGAGGCACGCTGGTCGTGGCCAACCTGCAGTACTCCGGCATCGTGTTCGCCGGCATCTACAGCGTGCTGCTGTTCGGGGACCACCTGCCCCTGGTGGCCTGGGCCGGCATGGCACTCATTGTCGGCAGCGGCATCGGGGCCACGGTGCTGCGCGGCAAGGCCGCCCCGAACGCGCCCGCCGAAGAGCACTGAGCGGCTCCGGGCCGGCGTACCAACCTGTTCGCAGGCTGGCACAACAACAAATCCCTACCTTCCTTTCACGGGACTCAAACCACTTACGTCACTTACATCTGAAAAGTCGAATTTTGGCGCTACCTTGTTCACCCCCGATGCCCAGAAGGCCACCAGGCCGCACACCACTCGGACATGAACCCAAGGCCCCAGATCTGCCCTGCGGCGCGCCCCGCGCCGATCCCGACTCCCCCCCAGCGCAGGGGTCTGGCAGACCTGACGCCCGAACCTGAACACGTTGAGCCAGCCAGCGCCGCGCCAACGCCACCCTTGCGGCCATCGGCTCGCGATGGCCTGCAACGACACCCGCAGCAACTGGGCCGCCCGATGTTGTACGGGCTGCTGGTGTGGGGCTGCACCGCGGCGCAGGGCGCACTGCCCCCGCCCCAGAGGCAGGCACTGATGGATCTCTACCAGACCACCCAGGGGCCACGCTGGCGCCAGAACACCCACTGGCTGCAAGGCGATCCCTGCCTGCAACGTTGGCAGGGCGTGAGCTGCGCCGCCGATGGGCAGTCGGTGATCGGTCTGCACCTGCCGGGCAATCGCCTGGAAGGCACCCTGCCCGGCTCTTTCGCGGCACTGGACACCCTGGAGTCTCTGGACCTGCGCGGCAACCTCGGTCTGACAGGGCCCCTGCCCCCCCTCAATCAGCTGCCGGCGCTCACCCAGCTGAACCTGAGCTTCAACCAGTTCAGCAGCCCCTTGCCCAGCCCTTTGCGCATGCCCAGGCTGCAAAGCCTGGTGCTGAGCAACAACCTGCTGACCGGCCCCTTGCCGGACCTGTCGGGCCTGCCTTCACTGCAGAACCTGCGCCTCAACCACAACCAGCTCAGCGGCACGCTGCCCCCGCTTGGCCAGCTCGGTGCCCTGCAATCCCTGGACCTCAGCTTCAACCAGTTCGGCGGCCCCCTGCCCGAGCTCAGCCACCTGAGCCAGCTCAGCAGCTTTCTGGCCGACTGGAATCATTTCCAGGGGCCGCTGCCCAACCCCTCGGGCCTGCTCCAGCTCCACAGCTTCAGCGTCAGCGGCAACCAACTGTCCGGCCCGCTGCCAGCGCTGCGCAATCTGCCAGCGCTGTCGTTGCTGGCACTCGACCACAACCAGATGTCCGGCCCCCTGCCACGGGTGCTCGACCTGCCGCAGCTGAGCCAGCTGAACCTGGCTTACAACCTCTTCACCGGGCCTTTGCCCAATCTGTCCGCACTGCATCTGCTCAAGCGACTGCAGGTCGAGGGCAACCAACTGAGTGGCCCGCTGCCTGAGCGCCCCGCCCAATTGAGCCAGGTCACCCTCTGCCCCAATCGCCTGCAGGATCAAACCCAAACCGAAGCCACCGAGATCGAGCCGGCATGGCGCGGCTGCGACCAAGCCGGCATCGCCACGCCTGCTTCCGCACGCTCTGCAAGCCCCCAACGCAGCTCTGCCCCGGGGCGCACGACCGCCGCCGGTCTGGCGGCAGCCGCACGGTGCCCCCCGGCAAGCCAGGCAGACCCGGCCTCGCCACCACGCCCATCCACTGACTGCCCGCCGCCCCAGGCGCCACGGCGCGGTGGCGCCACCACCAAGCCCTTGGCCGAACCCAGCGTGCTGCCGCCCTGGAGCGAATGGCTCATGGCGCTGAGCGCCCTGCTGGCCCTGGTCACCATGGGGCTGATCTGGCGCCTGAGCTGGCTCAGCCAGGACCGCGCCGACCCCGCCGCCGAAGACACCACCGAGGGCCCACCCAGCGCACAGGACAGCTGGCTCAACAGCCAGGCGCCGCCCCCCAGCGAAAACACCCGCAGCTTCAGGCCCCGCCCCAGTTGGCCTCCGGCCTGAAGCCCGGTGACAGAGGATTTTTCGCTATACGATCACAGCCTCATTGCGTTACAGGTCCAGGTCCGCCTCAGCAGCCATGTACTCCACCCTCATTTCCGCCGCCCAACTCCAACAGTTGCAAACCCAGGGCCAGCCCCTGCTGGTGTTCGACTGCAGTTTCGATCTGGCTCAACCCGAGGCCGGCCAGGCCCAATTCGCCCAGGCCCACCTCCCAGGCGCGCTTCACGCCGACCTGGATCGGCACCTCAGCGTGCACGATGACAGCCCCAAGGCGTCAGGCGGACGCCACCCCCTGCCCACACGCGAGAACTTTGCCGCCTGGCTGGCCGCCACTGGCCTGAACCAGAACATGCAGGTGGTGGTCTATGACCGCAGCAACAACAGCTATGCCGCTCGCCTGTGGTGGATGCTGCAGTGGGCCGGACACGGTGCGGTGGCGGTGCTCGATGGCGGACTGGCCGCCTGGCAGGCCGAAGGTGGCGCGGTCGAGGCGGGCCCGGCCGCGGCCCTGCCCGCCGGCAACTTCGTGCTGCGTGCACCGCTGCGCCGCCTGGTCACGGCCAGCGAGGTCCTGCAGACCCTGGGGCACCCCAGCCAGACCTTGATCGATGCCCGCGCCACACCGCGCTTCAGGGGCGAGGTCGAGCCTCTGGACCCGGTGGCGGGCCACATCCCTGGCGCCCTGAACCGCCCTTTCACCGACAACCTGACGCCCGAAGGCCGATTCAAGCCAGCCACCGAGTTGCGCACCGCCTTCGAAGGCCTGCTGGCTGGCCGCGCCCCGGCCACCGTGGTGCACCACTGCGGCAGCGGTGTCACCGCACTGCCCAACCTGTTGGCCATGGAGGTGGCCGGCCTGGGCTCCACCGCCCTTTTTGCCGGCAGTTGGAGCGAGTGGTGCAGCGATTTGCAACGCCCCATGGCCAAAGGCTGAAAAAACCATCGATTTATTTTTGGCGATCCTCAGAAAACCGGCCCTTGTGGCCGGTTTTTTTTCGCATCGCCTCGCAGCAAGGCCGCTCCAATGGCAAAGCCCGCCGTCCCTGCACGCCATGTCAGAAAAAACCTGACAAGCCAGGTAAAAAACCAGACAAAGCACACATCCGTTACCTGACTTAATTTTCTTTTACGGGATCTTCACAATCCATTTCAACGGATCGCGAAACCCTGCATAAGGCAGCGACAGCGGCTCCGTAAC
>NZ_JBWKWP010000033.1:0-40084 GCF_059422285.1 Curvibacter sp. GW821-FHT01G03 | reverse complement strand
CGGTGTGGGGCTGGATGGGCTGCGCCTGCAAAGCCAGGACGGTGGGGCCAGCTTCAAGACCGAGGTGAGGACCGATCACCTGGGGCTGACGGCGGGGGTGGTGAATGCGCAGGGGCAGCTGGTGCTGCTGTCCAAGCAGGGGCTGGTGAAAGAGGTGGCCAAGCCCTGAGCCCGGTGCACTGCGAGTGCGGCGCCCGCGTGGCGCCCGTGCCCGTTTCCTGTTCCTGAGCGCATTGGCTTCAGTGGCCAGGGGCTCTGTGGCCCATATGGGACATGCGCCGCAAGCGCCGATTTTTTACGCTGGGGGCTCACCCAATCAACCGCGAGTCACCCACATGATGAAGCTTCAGACCTCTCAACTGCCTGCCTGTGCCAACCGTTGCCTGATGGGCTTTGCTCTGGCCACGCTGGGCCTTCAGGCGGCCCACGCCGTTGAAAACGGCTCACCGATCACGCCCCCGGGCGTGTTCGATTTCGGGGCCGGCCTGCTGCCCCCGCCGACCGAGTTCGGCACCGTGGGCGTGCGCGCCGCGGCCACACGGGCCAGCGATCTGCGCGACAACGCAGGCCAGCGCGCCGCGGCCACACCCGACCTGAAGGTGAACAGCTATTCGATGGCCTACATCCGCATGACCGAGCACAGGGTGGGTGGAGCGCGCTATGGCTGGGGTGGCGTGTTGCCGGTGTTGGACATGTCGATGAACCTCAGTGTGCCCACCCCGGCCGGCCCGGTGGGCCTGTCGGGCAAGAACCAGGCGGTGGGCGATGTGCAGCTGATTCCGGTGATTTTGCAGTGGGTGCACAACCCCGGCCTGTTCAGCAACTTCCAGCTGGCCGCCCAGTTGCCCACCGGCTCCTACGACAAGAACCGCCTGATCAATGCGGGCACCAACCACGCCACCTTGTCACCCTCGTGGGCCTTCACCTGGATCCAGCCCGGGGGCTTCGAGGTGTCGTCGTGGTTTCAGCTCAACTTCAACCAGCGCAACAAGGACACCAACTACCGCTCGGGCACCGAGTACGAGCACGACTTTGCCGTGGGCCAGCACTTTGGCCCCTGGACAGCGGGCCTGGGGGGTTATCTGTACCAGCAGATCAGTGACGATGTGGCACCAGGCCTGAGCAACGGCAACCGCTCGCGAGCGCTGGCCCTGGGCCCGGCGCTGACCTACTTCCAGCCCGGTTCGGGCCTGCCTCTGGTGTCGATGCACCTTTACCGCGAAACCCAGGTGCGCAACCGCACCCAGGGCACCAGCGCCGCCATCCGCCTGGGCTGGAGCTTCTGATCAGCCCAGCACCTGGGCCGCGGCCGAGCTGAGCGCCACGCGCACCAGGTCGGCCTGGCGTGAGGTGCCTGTCTTGGCCAGCGCCATCTTCAGCTGGTTGCGTGCCGTGCCCAGGGCGATGCCGCGCTGGGTTGCGTGCAGCTCCACGGTATCGCCCTGTGCCAGGGCGGCCACCAGTCGGGCCTCGGCCAGGGTCAGCCCCAGCAGCTTGGCCCAGATGTCGGGCGGTACATCCACCAGGTCTTGCGCGCTGGTGATGGCCAGCATCACCGAGCGCGCGCCCTGGGGGGTGCCCTGTGCCTCGACCGAGCTGGCACGCAGGGCGATGTGCAGTGTGCTGTGCCCGTGGTCGATCACGGTGTAGTGCACCGAGCGGCCTTCGTCGCCTGCGGCGGCGGCGATGCCCTCATGCAGGCGGGCCGACAGGCCGGGGCCGGTGGCCCGCAGCAGGCCGCCACGGTTTGACAGGCCACGCTCGGCGCTGGTCAGCAACAGGGCGCTGTGGTTCATCCATTGCACCCTGCCTTGCTCATCGCAGGCGATCAAGGCACAGCGCAGCATGTCGGCGTGCTGCTGCTGGCGATGCATCTCGGTGCGAGCCGACAGCAGCTGCTGCCCCAGCTCGCAGGCCTGGCTCAGGTGAGGGGCCAAGGCGGCCAGTCGGTGTTCGCTGTGCCGGTCGAAGGTCTCGGGGTCGCCCCAGGGGCGGTGCAGGGCGATGCCGAGCAGACGGCCATCGGGCAGGGCCTGCAAGGCCCCCATGAACTCACCCAGGCCGATGCGGGCCAGATCGGCCTGCAAGGTGGCCCACCCGGGGTCGTGCCGGTCAAACAGTTCGTCGTCGCGCACCACCCGGTTCAGCCCGCGGTTGATGCGGTGCGTCTGCAGGCGCGGGTTGTGGTCACCGGTGACCTGGGGGCAGTCGACGGGGCTGTTGCGCTGGGTGCGCGAGTCGCTGACCTGCCAGCCCAGCCGCACGCCCTCGGTGCCCAGTTCGAAGGTTTGCACCACAGCCGAGCAGGCACCGGTCTCTGTGCACAACTGGTCCAGAGCCAGCGACCACTGAGCCGGTTGGGCCGCACAGGCGTAGAGCTGAAGCAGGAGTTCGTCTTTGTTGTTCATGGCCTTCGGGGCTTCAAAGTGGTGCGGGGCGTTGCTGGGTGGCGCGTGATCCCGTTTGTGGGGACCCCGCATTTCTCACAAGCACCGACTGTGCCGACCCGGCTCGCCATCGGCCATAGAGAGATTCACCAATGCTGTGGCCCGGCGCGCTGCGGGGTGGATGAGACCGGGGCTGCTTTGCCGGGCGGCTTGTACCAATTGGTACATGACCGGGGCCGATGGGGCCGGTAGCCTGGGCTCTGTCAGTTCGTGGGCCAGGTTGCTGGCTTGCGGGCGGCATCAACCTTTTGCACGACACAGCCATGAACCGATCCCACATCAACTCCTTCCGCCGCCGCTGGCCTGCCTTGTGCGCCTGGCTGGCAGGTGCCACCACGCTGCTGGCCCATGCCGCGACCCCTACGCCACCGGCCGATCTGGTGGTGCGCCACGCGGCGGTCTACACCGTTGACGCCCGCATGCCCTGGACCGATGCCTTCGCGGTGCGCGATGGCCGCTATGTGGCCCTGGGCGAGCACGAGGTGCGCCGTCACATCGGGCCGCAGACCCGCGTGCTGGACCTGGCCGGTGCCATGGTGATGCCGGGCATCAACGACGTGCACATCCACCCTCTGGACGGTGGCTGGGAAGATCGCTTTGGCTGCAACTTCTCGCCCGCGGCCACGCTGGAGCAGGTGCTGGCCCGGGTGCGTGACTGCGCCGGCAAGGCCGGGCCCGGCGACTGGATCGTGGGTGCCGCCTTCAACGGCGGCCTGCTGGCCCAGATGTCCAGCACCCAGTCGTTGGCTCTGCTGGACCAGGCCAGCGGTGATCACCCGGTCATCCTGCGTGACGACAGCTTTCACAACCGCTGGGTGAACAGCGAGGTGCTGCGCCGTGCCCAGCTGGACGCCAGCAGTACGCCGCCGCCTGGTGGTTTTTTTGTGAAAGATGCGGGTGATGGCCGCTTGACGGGGCTGATGAAGGAGTTTCCGGCCTTCCACGCCATCGAGCAACTGATCCCACCGCGCACGCCCGAACGCCAGATGGAGGCCGCACGGGGCGCAGTGCACACGCTCAACACCCTGGGCATCACCGGCATCCAGGACGCCTTTGCCTACGAGAGCAGCCTGCGCCTGTGGGGGCAGCTCGACGCCCAGCGGGGGCTGAACCTGCACTACGTGGGTTCGCTGCCGTTTCTGCCATCGCCCCAGGCCGGTGACCGCAGTGGCCTGGCGCTGGTGCAGGCCCGTGAATCCTTGCGCAGCCCGCACGTGGCCCCCGATTTCGCCAAGCTGTTTCTCGACGGCGTGCCCCCGGCACGCACCTCGAACATGATCGAGCCCTACCTGCCCGATGCCGAGCATGGTGCTCACTACCACGGCCCCAGCACCTACACCACCGAGCAACTGGTGGACATGCTGGCCGAGCTGGATCGGCAGGGTGTGCCGGTCAAGATGCACGCGGTGGGCGATGGCGCGGTGCGCCAGGCGCTGGACGCCGTGGCCGAGGTGCGCCGGCGCAACGGCCCAAAGGGGCCGCGGCACCAGGTGGCCCATGCCTCGCTGGTGGCCGATGCCGACGTGGCACGCTTCAAGGCGCTGAACGTGGTGGTCGATGTGTCGCCGATGCTGTGGTTTCCCACCGGGCTCAACCTGGCCTCGGCAGCGGCCATCGGCCCTGAGCGTGCAGACCGCATCAACCCGATCCGCAAGCTCGTGCGTGCCGGGGCTTTGGTGGCGGGCGGTTCGGACTGGCCCGCCGGCCAGCCCACGCCCAACCCCTGGATCGGCATCGAAGGCATGGTGACCCGGCGCAATCCGCTGGGTGAGCTGCCAGGCCAACTGGGTGCCGACCAGGCCGTCGATTTGCCCACTGCACTTCGTGTCTACACCCTCAACAGCGCGCAGGCCATGGGCCTCGGCGCGGTAACCGGTTCGATCGCAGCGGGCAAGTCGGCCGACTTCATTGTGCTCGACCGCCACCTTTTCAAGGTGCCGATCACGCAGGTGCACCAGACCCAGGTGAAGCAGGTGTTCTTCGAGGGGCGCGAGCTGTCGCTGCAGCCCTGAGAGGGGGAGGGCACTGGAGGTCGGGGGCTTGCCCATCCGGTGCAACCCTGATTCGTTTTTGCGCAAATTGGATAACGGTCTCGGGCGGGCGTCCCTAGCATGGGGTGATCTTGCTGCCGGCTGGCGGGCCTGTCCAGGGCCGGTCGCGGCTGGCAGCGCTGGCCTCTTTGCTGAACGGACCCCTCCCGATGACCCGCCCCCTGGAATCCGCTGCGCCCGCGAGCGTGGCTTTGCCTGACATCCTGGCCACCGACGCCCTCACGCTGTCGCGCCGCATCCGTTCGCGTGAGGTATCGTGCCACGAGCTGATGCAGACCACCCTGGCGCATCTGGACGCACTGAACCCCCGCTTCAATGCGGTGGTCTCTCGCATCGAGCCTGAGCTGGCCTTGCGCCAGGCGCGCGACAAGGATCACCTGCTTGATCAGGGGCAATGGCAGGGCTGGATGCACGGCTTTCCGCAGGCCCCCAAAGATTTGACCGCCACCGCCGGGCTGCCCACCACTTTCGGCAGCCCGGCCCTCGCGGGCAACATGACCACGCACGACAGCGTGGTGGTGGAGCGCCTGCGGCGCGGCGGCGCCATTCTGATCGGCAAGACCAACACGCCCGAGTTCGGGCTGGGGTCGCACACCTACAACCCGCTGCATGGCGTGACCGGCAATGCCTACGACCCCACGCGCAGCGCCGGCGGCAGCAGCGGTGGCACGGCGGTGGCGCTGGCCTTGCACCTGCTGCCCGTGGCCGACGGCAGCGACATGATGGGTTCGCTGCGCAATCCCGCGGCCTGGAACAACGTCTATGGCCTGCGCCCCGGCTTTGGCCGGGTGCCCATGGCGCCTGCGGCCGATGTGTTTTACCAACAGCTGGGCACCGAAGGGCCGATGGCCCGCAACCCGCAAGACCTGGCCTGGCTGTTGTCCACCCTGGCTGGGCCCGACAAGCGAGCGCCCCTGTCGCTGGCGGACGATCCGCTGCAGTTCCGGCAAGCGCTGCAGGCCGATCTGCGCGGGCGCCGTATCGGCTGGTTGGGGGATTTCGGGGGCTACCTGCCCATTGAGCCCGCGTTGCTGGCGGCCAACCGGGCCGCGTTGGCGCACTTCGACACGCTGGGCTGCCCGGTGGAGGAGGTGGCGCCGTTCTTCCCGATGGAGCGCCTGTGGCGCAGCTGGTGCGTGTTGCGGCAGCTGATCCTGGCGGGCCACCTGGGCGGTCTGTATGGCAACCCCACCACGCGTGATCTGCTCAAACCCGAGGCGCGCTGGGAGTTTGAGCAATCCCAGGGCCTGGATGCCGCCACCATCGCCCAGGCGATGGCCACGCGCACCGAGTGGTACGCCGCCGTGATGAAGCTGTTCGAGCGCTACGACCATCTTGTACTGCCCGCTGCCCAGTTGCCCCCATTCGAAGCCCAGTGGCATTGGCCCGACCGGGTGGCCGGGCATGCCATGGACACCTACCACCGCTGGATGGAGGTGGTGATCGGCCCCTCTCTGGCGGGCGTGCCCACCGCGGGTGTGCCGGCTGGCTTTGGCCCGGACGGCCTGCCGCAAGGCCTGCAGATCATGGCCCGGCCCCAGGCCGAGCTGGCCTTGCTGCAGCTGTGCGATGGCTGGTACCAGGCCACGCCCTGGCGTCATCACTTGCCACCGGTGCTGCGCCGCGTCGCCTGATCAGCCGCACCTCATTGGATAGATAGACCCCTCACCTCACCCTAGCTGCTCATCTGAAAGGACCCCTCTCCATGAACCCCGCCTCTGCTTTCCTGCCCCGCCGTCAATGGCTGCTGGGCTGTGCTGCCACCCTGGCCAGTGGCGCCACCTGGGCCGACGGCCGGGTGGTCAGCCTGATCGTTCCCTACCCGGCCGGCGGCGGCTCCGACATCGTGGCCCGTCAGTTGCAACCCGAGCTGGGCAGACGCCTGGGCGAGACGGTGATCGTCGAGAACCTGGCCGGCGCCGCGGGTGCCATTGGCACCCAGCGCGTGGTCAGTGCGGCAGGTGATGGCCACACCTTGCTGGCGGGCTCGCCGATGGAAATCATGCTCACCCCGCTGGGCATGGCGGCTGCCCGCTACAAGCCCGAAGACCTGCAGCCGGTGGGCCAGTTTGCAGTCACCAACATGGTGCTGCTGGTGCGCAGCAACCTGGGCGTGAACAACGTGGACGAGCTGCTGCAGATGGCCCGCAAGCCGGGCGCCAAAGAGCTGAGCTACGGCAGCATCGGGCCTGGATCGCTGTACCACCTGTTGGGTGAACGCTTCACGCAGTTGGCCCGCCTCAAAACACTGCATGTGCCCTATAAGGGCATGGCGCCCTTGGTGCAGGATTTGATCTCGGGCCAATTCGACATTGCCTTTGTGCCGCTGGCGGGCAACATCCCCGATGTGATTGAGTCGGGCCGTGTCAAGGCACTGGCCCTGGCCGCTGCCCAGCGGCACACCAAGCTGGCCAGCGTGCCGCTGATGAAAGACGTGAAAGGCTTTGAAGACTTTGTCTATGGCCTGTGGAGCGGCGTACAGGTGCCGCGCAGCACGCCCGAGCCCCTGCAGCAGAAGCTGCACCAGATCTGCAACGAGATCCTGGCCGTGCCTGAGGTGCGCCGCACCATCGAGGCCGGTGGCAGCAGCGTGGCCCCGCCGATGGAGCTGGCAGCGCTGCGCGCCAGCTATGCCGCCGACATCGAAAAATACCGGGCCATCGCCAAGGCCATCAACTTGCAGCCGCAGTAGGGGCATGGCCGGTGTGCGGGCCCCGATCTTGCATGTGTCCAGTCTTGACACGTTCTTAATCGGGTGAGGTGCACCTTTGCACCTGATCGGTGTTGCAACCGATGGCGTCCCGGCCCCGAAGTTCTGATACTGCATCGATGGTCACCCGCAACTTGCCCCAGGCCCACGTGCCGCCCGAGCTCTGTTACCAGCGCGCTCACACCCACGATGCGCAAGCTCAGGCGGCCAGCCTGAGCTCGTGGCAGCAGCATTACGAGCAACTCAGCGCGGGCCCCTTCGAAGGCTTGCTGGAGGATTTGCGCTTTGACCAGTTGCAGGTGTTTCGCGAAACCATCAACCAGTCGGTGCTGCAAGACGGTAGCGCGCGCAGCGGTCATGTCACGGTGGGCTTGGCCGCCTT
The DNA here is from genome assembly GCF_059422285.1 of Curvibacter sp. GW821-FHT01G03. Taxonomy (NCBI): domain Bacteria; kingdom Pseudomonadati; phylum Pseudomonadota; class Betaproteobacteria; order Burkholderiales; family Comamonadaceae; genus Curvibacter; species Curvibacter sp. GW821-FHT01G03. The sequence continues at coordinate 32,494 of NZ_JBWKWP010000033.1, read as the reverse complement.
CGATGGGGGCCGCGCCAGTTTTTGTGGGCACCAGATCGATCCCGACACCCCCGTTGGCATCCAGTCGGATGTGCCCTTTCAGCTGGTCACCGCGCCGCGCATGGCGCTGGTTGGCATCAGCATTCCCTTGTCTGCATTGCAGACCCTGGCAGCCAGGGTAGATGGCCCTGACCACGTGGCTGCGGCCTGGCAGGGGCCACGCACCTGTGTGCTGCGTGCACTGGGCCCGCGTCGGCAAGAGCTGCAGCGGCTCACGGCCTCGGCCCTTGCCCTGGGCCAACAGGCCTCGGCCCTGCTGTCCCAGGCAGAGGCACGTCGCACACTGGGCCTGGCCCTGGCCGATGCGGTGCTGCAGTGTTTTCGCCCCGAGCATGTGGTGACCGATCTGCCCACCTGTGCCAGTTCGCGCCAGCGCATCGTGCGCCTGGCCCGCGAGTACATGCAGGCCCATGCCGAGTCGGTGATCACCGTGCCCGATCTGTGCGAGGCCGCCCACACGTCGCGGCGGGCGCTGCAATATGCTTTTGAAGACCTGCTGCAGGTCAGCCCCATCACCTACCTGCGGTGCATGCGGCTCAATCGAGTCCGGCGTGACCTGTTGCGCCAGGCGGCTCGGTGCCAAGGGGCTGGCGAAGGCATGGGCGTGGGTGACGCGGCGGCCCGCTGGGGCTTTTGGCACCTGTCGCGCTTTGCCGCCGAGTACCGGCAGCTTTTTGGCGAACTGCCTTCGGCCACGCTGGGGCAGGGCCACACCAAAAGTTGAGGGGCTCGATGTCTGTGTATCCGACGCATGAATCATTGGGTGCAATTTTGGGTGCAGCTGTTCGCCGGATCGGGGCCGAGAATGTTGGCGTCCCAATCCTGTCATCGCTGCGGGCTTGACTCTGCCGCCTGAGGCTGGCGCTGGCTCAGCGTGATTCCGATCACGGCCAGCACCGCACCCAGCAACTGCAAGCCGCTGGGGTAGCGGTGGTTCAAGGCGCCGTCCACCAGTGCCGCCACCACGGGGAGCAGCAGCATGAAGGGCGTGGTGTGCTGGGGCCCGATCCAGCTCAAGGCCTGAAACCAGAGTGCAAACGGCAAGGCCGTCAGCAACAAGCCAACACCCAGCAGCGCCAGCACTTGCTGCCCCTCCAGTCGATTGGGCCATTGCCCCGAGATGACGCACAAGCCCATCAGCAGCGCGCCCGCAAACAGCAATTCTTGCGAGGTGGTGCGGATCCCTTCCTGCAAGGATCGGGTGTTGGCGGCTCGAACCACGCCGGCGCTGCTCAGGCACAGGCTGCTGATCAGGGCCGCGCACACGCCGAGCGCGTTCACCTGTTGTGCCTGAAACATCACCATCAAGGCGAGGCCGGCAGCACCGAGAAAAGCGCTGGCGGCCAACCAGGGGCGAGGGCGGATGCCGGCGATACACCACAGGAGGGCAATCGTCCATCGAGGACCCAGCGTCTGCAGCGCGGCAGCCAGGCCGCCCGGCAGCGTGAACAAGGATGTGAAATGGAAGGCAAAGAAGCCGGCGATCAAGCTGCCAGTCAAGACTTGATGCAGGCCAAAACGCGCGCTCTGGACATCGCCCGGGCGCGCGCGTGCCAGGAGCAGCAAGGCCACGCCAGCCAGGAGCGCCCGCACGCCGCCATCGAACAAGGGCAGGGCAGGCAGATAGGCGGACGATACCGAATACGTGAAGCCCCAGAGGCAGGCGGCCAGCGCAGCAAACACCTGAGCCAGAAGCCGCTGCCTTGAACGGAGGTGCATGCAGGCGAATGGGATCAGTGCGGCTTGGCCGCCATGGCAGCAAGCAAGCAGGTGAAATTGTCGGCCGTCTGCTGGCGCAGGGCGTGACCGGCGATGCCTGCCAGGTTGGCATTGAGCAGTTGCACTTTGAGGCGGTAGCGGATGTTCAGGCCCTCGGGTACATCGATCAACTCGGTCACGCTGTCACTGCTGCGGACCTCAGGCGATTCGCTGTGCGACAAGATGCGCCGCTCGGGCTCAAGCGTCACCTGCTTGTGCGTGTCGAATGCCTTGCTCAGCAGGCCGAAACTGGCTTTTCCTCTTTGGTGGACCTGCAACACCAGGCCGTCACGTGACACCACCTCGCTGAGCGACAAGCTGGGCAGGATCTCGGCCATGTGCTCGAAGTCGGTCAACACCTTCCAGGCCTGCTCGTGCGCGGCCAGGGTGTGCACCTCCAGGCTGATTTCAATAAGTTCACCACGCACCTGGATGGCGATCGCCTCGGGCAGCAGTGGGGGCGGCGCCTCGGCCTTGCACGGGCCGATGATGAGCATGAGCAGTCCGAGTGCGCCCGACAGGTGGCCAGGCAGTCGGGCGGTCAACCTTGCCACGGCGTTCAAACCTTCGGAGACACGCGCGCCGCCAGTGCCTGCAAGGCTTTGAGCAGATCGGAGATGAAGCCTGCCGTGACAGCATCGGTCAGTTCGCCGTCTGCATTGAACTTGTTGCCGCAGTGACCAATCAGCACTTCGGGTTTGTTGACCGTGAAGCTGTTCAGGAACACCAGCACCTGGCGCAGGTGGTATTGCATCCGGCCCGTGCCCACGGGGCCCGGTGCTGCGCCCATGATGGCCACCGGCTTTCCGTCAAAGGGTTGCATGGGGGGGCGTGAGACCCAGTCGAGGGCGTTCTTCAACACACCGGGGATCGAGAAGTTGTACTCGGGGCTGGCAATCAGCACCGCGTCGGCGGCCTGGATCTGTTGCTTGAGGTGGGTCACGGCGGCGGGCTCACCCTGCTCGCGCAGGTCGTCGTTGTACATGGGGATCTGAGACAGGTCGGCAAACTCGAAGACCATGTCGGCCGGGGCCAGCGCCTGGGCTGCCCGCAAGGCCAGGGTGTTGACGGATGCCTTGCGAAGGCTGCCCGAGATGGCCAAAACTTTGAAGCTCATGTGGATTCCTGTGAGGGTTGGACAAGTGAGGTGGAGGCAGGCTGACAGCCCTGGATGAACAGCGAAACCGCTTGATCCAGATGCTGGGTGAGCTGCCTGGTGCTGAGTGGGCGGCCCAGGGTCGCCAACAAAACCGGGCTGGAGACCAGCAGATCGTGAAAGTGCCGGGCGGCCGTGTTCAGCCCCGCGTCATTCAGTGACAGGCGGGGGCCTAGAAAGCGCGCGATGGCGGCTTGGGTGGTTTTCGGGCCGGCATCGAACCAGCTTTGGGCCAGGCGAGGAAAGCGGCCCGATTCGGCCAGCACCAGGCGCTGGAAGGCAATGTGTCTGGGCTGCACCAGTTGCCGCAGCAGGGCCCGACCCAGCTTGTGCAGGCCGTCCGCCAAATTTGCCTGGGCCAGATCGAGGGCATTGAACTCGCGCAGGAACTCTTTGCAAAGGGCTTCGATGGCGGCCACGAACAACCCTTCCTTGTCGCCGAACTGCCGGTACACATTGGTCTTGGAGCCACCACACTGCTTGACGATTTCATCAACGCTCACGCCCGCGTACCCATGTTCCAGAAACAGCGTCGTTGCCGTGCTCAGCAATTGTTCCCCCCGTTGTACCCCCCGGTAGGTGGTCCTGCGGACGGCTGTAGTTTTGACGGTTGCGGGGCTGGGGGCTGATTCGGCGTTCATGGCAATGCGAGGGGGATTTGCATATTTTTGTGTCGATACGATACCATGTCGTATCAAAACAGAAAAGGCAGAGACCTAAAAATGAGTGCTGGACACACGATGTCGTCCAGCACTCAGAAGGGCTTGCTGCAGGAGACCCGGTGTGGATCAGTTGTTGTCAATGAAGATGTTTTGCCGCATTGCCGAGCTGGGCTCGTTCAAGGCGGCGGCGCTGGACCTCGGCTTGTCGGTGGTCAAGGCCAGCCGCCTGATCGGTGATTTGGAGTCGCAACTCAATCAGCGCCTGCTTCAGCGCACCACGCGCGCGGTCAGCCTGACGGCCTTGGGTGGCCAGTATTACGAGCGCTGCAAACCCGCGCTGGACCAGTTGGATGAAGCCGCGGAGCTGATCACGTCGCAAGAAGGGCCGGTGCAAGGTCGGGTCAAGGTGGTGCTGGGCTTTGCCGAGGCCGTGCCCTTGCTGAGTCAGCGCCTGTTTGAATTGCAGCAGCTGCATCCTGCGCTGGAGATCGAGTTGCGATTTGAGGAGCGCGTGATCAACCTGGGCGCCGAGGGCATCGATTTGGCGGTGCTCCCAGAGCCCTTCATCCAGTCAGAGAATGTCGTGGCCCGTTACCTGATGCGATCGCAGATGGTGTTGTGCGCGGCCCCGAACTACCTGGCCCGCGCAGACCGCCTGGGTGGGCCGCAAGATCTGGCGTCCCACGCCTGCATCGGCTTCAACCATGGGCCCATGACCCGACGCTGGGCCTTGTTTCACCACGGCAAACGGGTTGAGGTGCCGGTGCGATGTGTTTTTGCGTCCAATCACCTGCAATTGATCACCGATGCCTGCCGCCGTGGTCAGGGGGTGGCGCTGCTGCTGGAGACCCAGGTGCGTGAGGCCCTGGACAGTGGCCAGCTGATACAGGTGTTGCCAGAGTGGACCGGGCACGAGATCGAGTACTTTGTGGTCTACCAAAGCCGCAAGCTGATGCCGCGTGCCGTCCGCCTCGTGCTCGATGAGGTCTTGGCCTTGTACCCTGCAGCCCCGCATGCATCGCCATCGCTGAACCTCGAGACCGTATAAGTTCATCGGTGCCTGCAGCGCAGGGTCGGCCGTCGTTGGCCGCTGCTCAGCGGCGAGGACGTGGATGCCCCGTGAGGTCCGCAGTCGAGGACTCCCTCATCAACTGGTTGGCGTGCCGTGAGGTGACCTCGCGCAAAAAATCCCACATGGCCCGGACCCGGGCCAACTCACGGCGCTCTCTGGGCGCGACCATCCAGAAGGTTCGGGTGATGTCGATCTTTCTGGGCAGGATGGGCACCAGTTCGGGGGCCGTGTCGCCGAGAAAGCAAGGCAGCACGGCCATGCCCAGGCCGGATCGCACGGCCTGGAATTGCGCGATCACACTGGTGCTTCTCAAGAACGGGCGCACCTCTGGCAGCCATTTCTGCAGACTGAATTGTTGCTCGGTGAAGATGAGGTCATCGACGTAATCAATCCAGCGCTGGTCTGCCAGATCTTCGACAGACTTGATCGGGGCTCGCCGCCGCAAATAATCTGGTGTGGCGTAGGGCAGCAATCGATAGTCAGTCAGTCGACTGGTCACAAAGCTGTCGGCTGTGGGGCGTTCGATCGTGACCGAGGCGTCTGCCTCGCGTTTGGACAGATTGATGTTGCGCGGCATGGGCAGCAGGTCCACCGTGATGCCGGGGTGCTGCGTGCAGAACTGCGCCAGGTGCGGGGCCAGAAAAAAGCTGCCAAAGGCTTCGGTGGCGCCAAGTCGTATCTCGCCCGTCAACACCTGGCTGTCGCCAAAGACATCCGACTGCATGGCACTGAACGTGCCCTCCAACGCTTGGACATGTTCCAGCAGGCGTTGCCCGGCCGTGGTCAGCCGGTGCCCTTGCGGACTTCGGTCAAAGAGCTTGGCCCCCATGTCTTTTTCGAGCCGGTACAGGCGCCTTGAGACCGTGGACTGATCCAGTTCCAAGGCCTGGGAGGCCTCCAGCGCGGACTCAGCCCGCGCCACACCAAGAAAAACCCTGAAATCGTCCCAGTTGTATGGCTTGCTGGTCATCGCTCGCTTTCGTTATGCATTGGTGCATAACCAGATTGATTTTGGCGCATATCGTAATGCAAAAACATAAATCAGAATCGCCAGCCATTCACTTCTCCATTCACTTCTCCATTCATCTGCTCAGCAAGGATCGTCATGACCCAGCACATTGGCCACTTCATCAACGGGACCGTCGAGGCCGGCATCAGCCATCGGTCTGGCCCGGTGTTCAACCCCTCGACCGGTGAGGAAATTGCCCGCTGTGCCTTTGCCGACAGCGCCACCCTGGACCGGGCCGTCGCCCATGCGCAGGACGCGGGCCGGCGATGGGCACAGGCCTCGCAAAGCGCTCGGCTGGCGGTGATTTTCAAATTGCGTGAACTGGTGCTGGCCCATGCCGATGAGTTCGCCCAGGTGATTGGGCTGGAGCATGGCAAGACCCTGGCCGATGCGGCTGGCGAGGTCAGCCGGGCGATCGAGGCCATCGAGTTCGCCACCAACGCGCCGCAGGTGTCCAAGGGCGAGTTCTCGCGCAATGTGGGCGGGGACATCGACGTGTTCTCTCTGCGGGTGCCGATCGGCGTGGTGGCCTGCATCACGCCGTTCAACTTCCCGATCATGGTGCCGGCCATGATGATGACGATGGCCATCGCGCTGGGCAACGGCGTGGTCTGGAAGCCTTCTGAGAAAGTGCCCAGTGCTTCGCTGGTATTTGCCCGCCTGTGGAAAGAGGCCGGCTTGCCCGATGGGGTGCTGAATATCGCGCAGGGCGACAAAGAGGTGGTCGACGGCCTGCTGGCCCATCCAGGGATTGCCGGGGTCAGCTTTGTCGGCTCGACGGGCGTTGGAGAGTACGTCTATCAAAAAGGCACCTCGCACAACAAACGGGTTGCCGCCTTCACCGGTGGCAAGAACCACATGGTGGTGATGCCGGACGCCGATCTGGAGGCCGCGGCCAGTGCCTTTGTCTCAGCGGGTTTTGGTTCGGCCAGCCAGCGCTGCATGGCCGTGTCTCTGCTCTTGCCCGTGGGCGAGGAAACGGCCCAGCGCTTGCGCGAACGGGTGGTGGCACGGATCAAGGCGCTCAAAGTGGGGCCCTACAACGATCCGAGGGCCGACTTTGGTGCGGTGGTCTCAGCGGAGTCCCGATCAGCGGTCGAGCGTGCCGTGGCGGAATGTGTTGCTGCGGGCGGTGAGCTGGTGCTGGATGGGCGCGGCATTCAGATCCCAGGCCATGAAGGCGGCTTTTATGTGGGCCCCACCCTGATCGATGGTGTCACCACCGACATGCGCTTTTACCAGGAGGAGGTGTTCGGCCCGGCGCGCGGCATCATGCGCACGGCCACCCTGGACGAAGCCATCGCCATCACCAATGCCCACGAGTATGGCAATGGCTCGGTCATCTTCACCCGCGACGGCAAGTCGGCGCACCGTTTCATGACCGAAGTCGAGTCCGGAATGATCGGGGTCAACGTGCCCGTGCCCCTGCCGACGGCGTACTTCAATTTCGGTGGCCTGCGGCGCTCCAAGTTTGGTGAATCGCACATGTATGGCCCCGATGCCGCGCGCTTCTACACCAAGATCAAGACCGTCTCCCAACGTTGGCCGGAACCCGCGCCGCGCCCGGCGGCGGTTTCGCTGGCCTTCGACGCCAGCGCCTGATTCCCCCCCCCACCCATCACTCCCGGAGACTTCCATGAAACTGATCGCTTATCGCCCCCTGTCTGCTGCCCTCGATGCACCCGCCTTGATCGGCGTGGTGGCAGGGGATTCGGTCATCCCCTTGACCAGCCTTGAGGCCTTCTACCAAAACACGGCTGAGTGGCGTCGCAAAGCCGCCAGCGCCACGGGCCAGACGCTGGCCATGAGCGACATTCAAGTGGCCGTGCCCGTGCCACCCACCGCGAAGGTCATCTGCGCTGCGATCAACTACGTGGCCCACGGGGCCGAATCCAAGTTGCCCACGCCGAAGTTCCCCAACCTCTTCGCGCGCTGGGCCTCGACCTTGGCGCCGACGGGGACCCCCGTGGTCGTGCCTGCCACCGAGCCCGATGGCCTGGATTGGGAGGTCGAGTTGGCCGCCATTGTGGGCACGACGCTGCATGAGGCCAATGCAGAGCAAGCCGCCAACGGGGTGCTGGGTTACACCTCTTTCAACGACATCAGCGGTCGCGCATCGCAGATCCAGAGCATGACCCTGAGCACCGGGCAGTGGGCGATTGGTAAAAATCTCGACAACAGTGGCGCCGTGGGTTCTGTGATCACCACCAGCGATGCCTACGACCCGCGGGGCAAGCGACTGACCACCAAGGTCAATGGCACGCTCATGCAGGACGGCACGACAGCCGACATGGTCTTCGATGTGCCCACCTTGATCCAGTTCATCACCCAGACCATCACCCTTCAGCCTGGCGACTTGATCGCGACGGGCACGCCTGCAGGCGTTGGCTTTGGACGCAATCCTCGAATCTACGCACCAGCGGGCTCGGTGATCGAAGTCGAAATCGAGGGGCTGGGTGCCGTGATCACCCCCATCGTTGAACGGACCGCCCGCTGAACCCCCACCCCCAGTTGTGCGGCGGTTCTCGGACACAAGAACAAGACGCCCCCACGGGTCAGATCGTTGCCCGCTCGATCGGCATCCGTCCGCACACCCTGACCGGAGACATCAAATGATCAAAGTACGCGACATCAAGTATGTGGTTTTCGGGGTGGCCAAGCCCCTGGCGACCCGGGATTTCATGCAGGAGTTTGGCCTGGTGCCGGTGGACTGGCCCGATGCGGATCAAGCGGTCTACCTGCGAGGCGCGCTGTCCAGCCCCTACATCTATGTCGGAGAGGCGTCTGACACCCCGGCCATGAAGGCCATCGGCATCGAGGTTGAAAGCCTGCAGGATCTGGTCCAGGCATCACTCATTGAAGGCGCCTCTGAGGTCCGCGCGCTTCAGCGCCCCGGCGGCGGGCACTGCGTCGATGTGACGCTGCCCGGCGGCATCCGCCTGGAGCTGGTGCATGGCATCGCCCCTGTCGATGAGCTGCCGGTTCGGCCGCCGATGACCTTGAACGAGGGTTTGCGCAAATCGCGCTACAACCAGCCTCAAAGGCCGCTCCGACAGGCCCCTCAGGTGTTGCGCCTGGGGCACGTCGCGCTGTGTGTGCCCGATCCTGTCGTGGCAAAGGATTGGGCGGTTCGCCACCTGGGCATGATCGTGTCAGACGAGATGCTGGTGCCGGGCAGCCAGGATCAATACATCGGCTTCTTCATGCGATGGAATCATGGTGCGCAACCCACGGATCACCACTCCTTGCTGATTGCGGCAGCGGACCGGCCCCTGGTTCACCACATCTCCTTCGAGCTGCAAGACATGGACGCCGTCTTCATGGGGCATGAGTGGTTGAAACAGCAAGGGCACAGCCCGCATTGGGGTGTGGGCCGCCATGTCCTGGGCAGCCAGGTGTTTGACTACTGGTGGGATCCCGATGGCTTTCGTGTGGAGCACTACTCGGACGGCGACCTCTACGATGCCACCGTGCCTGCAGCCACCGTTGAAGGCACCCACGAGCAACTCTGGACCTGGGGCCCTCACGTGCCGGATACTTTCTTCAGTCAGACACGTCACGGATAGGCTGTGCCGGCGACCTCGTCGGCAGCGTTGAGAGGTGTTGTCGAGGCTTCTGGCCTGGGCCACGTGCATGAACACTACCTCGCGGCACTGTCTGAGGAGTCCATCCCATACCCCATCCTCCGCAACGCCTCCACCACACCAGCCCTTTCACGCGCCACGTCGCTGGGCCGGTGGCTGCGCAGTTGGCGCACCTCGGCTTCGGAGTAGGGTGGGGTGTCGGGGGGCAGGCTGTCGCCGGCCCATTGGCCCAGCATCCAGTTCATCAGCTCGGCCACCTGGCGGTCGTTGAGAGGGGTGTTCATCACGCCCGGCACTTGCACGATCAGGGCGCGGCCCTCGGGCAGGCGCAGAAAATGCCCCAGCACCCCTTTCATGTTGGGGATGCCGCGATGCGGCATGCCGCTGCCGTCGTCCAGGTGGCAGCCCATGCAGTGCAGCCGGTAGTTGAGTGCCGGGCTGCCTGCTGATAGAGGCTGTGCGGCAGGGGCGGGCACGGTGGCCAGCAAGGTTGCGGCACCCAGCAGCAGGGCCCCCAGCCCACGGACGCTGCGTTGGGCTGGGCTTGTGGGCCGCTCAGGGGGCCAGAGCCGCATCACGTTGCGCTCTCAAGGCCTTGGGGGTCACTGTGCTGGCACGGGCCTGGGCCAGGTCAGCCGCCGTGAAGGCCGGTACGGTTGTGTGGCCTGCCAGGTCGCGCATCACATGGGTCAGCGCTGCGGCCATTTCTTCGTCAGACAACTGGGTCTGGGCTGGCATCACGCTGTTGTAGGTCTGCCCTTCCGACACGATGCGACCTTGCAGGCCATGGGTGAGCACCAGCGCCAGGTATTGGCGCATGGCGGGCTGCCCGGCCCGGGCCGCCACCGCGCCGACCAGTGACGGGGCCAGGCCCGGCGCGCCCACGGCCCCGGCCTGATGGCAGGCCACGCAGACCTGCTGAAAGACCGCCTGCCCGTCGGCGGCCTGGGCCCCCGTCATCAGGGTGCCGGCCAGCAGGGCCGCAGCGAGTGGCCCATGAAGCCCATGGAACCTATCAAACCCACGAAGGTGGGGCAAGCAGCGCATTCAGTCCTCCTTCTCGGCCACGCCGACGATGATCGAGGTGGTGCAGTGAAAGGCCGAGCTGTCGTTGGCCATGCACCAGTTGATGTCGTTGTGCAGGCCCATGCGGTAGCCTGGGCGTTCACCGATGTTGGTGTTGCACATGCAGCGCCCGCAAGCCCCCCGGCCGCAGCAATCGTTGTAGCTGATCAGGTAGTCTTTGCCGTCGGCCGGGTTGTGACAGGTGCCTACCCAAGCCACCTTGCTGGGCGTGGTGCCCGGCGGGCAGCTGGTGGCGCTGCCACCGCAGCATGAGCACAGAAAGCCGTCTACCCCGCAGTAGCGCCAGTAGTCGCAGTCGGTTTCGGTGGGGGGGCCTTTGCGCTTGCTGGCGGCGTTGTGTTCGGCCGCCAGGGCCTGGCTGCTGCGATCAAAGGGCAGCACGGGCAGGGTGAATGCGCTGGCCACCAGCACTTTGCTGACGCGCACCAAGGCACTGCGCCTGGAGGTGTGGCTGGCCAGTTGGCGGCTGCGCCGCTCTGCCAGGCGATCAAACCAGTCGAGCAGGTTCATGTGGCCTCCTTGTGCACCAGTTTCTGGTCAATGAAATCCTGCACCGACGCCACCTTGAGGTCGCTGGCGGTGAACAGGCTGTCGAGTTGTTCGCGGCTGTTGACCAGGCCTTTGGCGCGCAACACGCCCTGGCCGTCGATCAACACCGCGTAGGGCAGCTTGGCGATGCGCAGGGTCATGCCGAGTTCGTGCGACAGCACGTAGGGGAAGTGACCCAGGCCCGCCTTCTGGCGGAACACCTCGTGTTCGGGTTGCTCGCCATCCGAAGCCAGCACCACGCGCAGCCAGGGCGCCTCGTCGCGGCGGATGCGCTCGACGATGGGCAGCAGCTTTTTGCACACCGGGCAGGTGGGCGACAGGAAGAACAGCAGGGTGCTGTGCGTTGCGGGGGCCCCCAGCTCAAGGGTGCCGCCGCCCAGTTGGGGCAGGCTGAGCCGAGGCGCGGGCGAACCCACGGCCGGGCCCGAGTCCATCATCAGGGCGCCCATGGGCGCGATGCGTTCGTACAGAATGCCCACCTGCCGCGACAGGGCCAGCACCACCACCACCAGGGCGATCACGGCGCACCAGGCGAGCACGTTGGAGATGATCAGGGTTTCAATCATGGTTGTTCCTCAATTCGGAAAGACGGGGTTGGTTGCTCAGCAGTTGGTTGGTGACGGCATACAGGCCGGTGGCGAACAGGGCAGCCGCACAGGCAGCCAGGCCGTCGGGCCAGCCCACTGCGCGGGGGGCCAGTGGCGCCAGCGCGGCCAGGCCCAGCCCCAGCAGGGCGGCGTTGCGCCAAAGCAGCGCGGCCGACAGCCGCAGGCCGGTGTGGGCGTCCTGGCCTGCTCCGCCGCAGCCACAGTCGATGTCGCGCCCGCTGCGCAAGGCCAGGGCCACCGCGCTGCTGGCCAGGGCCAACACGCCCAAGGCCAGTGCTGCCCCCAGGGGCCGGGTAGAGACCGGCAGCAACAGCAGGCCGGCGGCCGCTTCGCTCAGGGCCAACGCATGCGCCACCGGGCTGACCAGGGCCGGGGGCAGCAGGCCATAGGCCTCGGTGGCCATCGCGAAGGCGGACAGATCACGCAGCTTGCCCAAGGCGCCAAACAGCAACACCAGGGCCAGGCTGGCCGCGGCGGCGTGCGACAGCACCGGATCGAGCCAGGGCAGGGTAGCGTTGAGGGGGGCGAACATCACTGCACCTCCAGGTAGACCGGGGTTTCGCCCAGCGCATCGAGGCGCCCCAGCGTGGTGCTGCGCTGGGTGCTGGTGCTGCGCGGGTCAAGTGCCAGCAGGTGGTTGCCCGCACCATCGAGCACAAACAGCCGGGGTGTGGCCGCTGGGCTGAAGACCATGGACACCGCGTTGTGCCCGGGCCAGCGCGCCACGCGCGCCTGCCGTTCCAGATCGAACACCCAGATCTGCTGCGCCGGGTTCTTGTGCGAGCCATCTGACGCCTTGGCATGCATGCCCACGAACAGGCGCTGGCGTTCGGGGTCGATGGCAAAAAGTTGCATGCCGCCAGGGCGCCAGCGGGCTTTTTGCTCGGCCGGACTCAGCAGCGACCATGCCGGCAGCGCCTGCACACCCTCGGGCTGCAGCTGCAGGCGGTGCACTTGCCCACCATAGGTCACGAAGTACAAGGTGTTGCCTACGCGCTCGTAATGGATGAACACCGGGTCGGCGTCGGCATCAAAAAAGGCCACCGGGGCGCTGCGCGGGCGAGCCTGGCCGGCTTCGTCGAGCTCGATGGTGGCCAAGGTGCCATCGCCGCACACGGTGGAGAAGCGGTTGGGCTGCGCAGGCCAGGGGATCACGCCCCAGCAGCCTGGTGTGGGCACCTCGGAGGCCAGCTTGCGCCCCTGCAGATCGACCACACTCACGCTGCTGGCCGGGGTGGCGTTCTGCACCAGCAGCCAACGGCCATCGGCGCTGGGGGCCAGGGTGGCGCGGATGTTCATGGCCTGGGCATGCTTGGGCGGGATCTCGATCTCGTGCCGGAAGGTCAGATCGTCGGTGCCGTAGACCTCCACCACATCGCTGCGCTGGCCTCGGTACAGGCGCGGGTAGTAGGTACTGGCCACATACAGCTCGCGGCGGTCGGGTGACAGAGCCACCTGGCCGGCAAAGCCGGTACTCATGACGCTGAGGTAGCGCATGCGCTGGCCATCGATCACGTGCAGCCGGCCGTCGGCAATATGGCTCAGGGCCAGGTCAGCCAGGTAGACGCGGTGGGTGGCGTCGGGGTCAAGCTTGGCGAGGGTCTGCCGTTCGTTCGGCAGATCCGTCGCCAGGGCGCCTGCTGCCAGGCAGGCGAGCAGGCAGCCCGCACCCAGGCGGGCCAGACGGGAAGGTTTCATGTGCAGACCGGTCCTTTCTTCAGGGCCTCAGACCAAAGGGCTGGGGCAGGCTCAGAAGATAGGTCGGGAGGGCTGCGGGGGGTTATCCGGTTTTGGCAAGACTGGGGTGGTGACGTGCCGTTGGCGGTATGGGGCGCGCCACGTGCTCAGAGCCCTCAGTTATCGCGACTCTTTTTTCGCTCAGCTTCCAGGCGCAACTCGGCACCTTGGCGCAGGGTGGCCAGTTGATTGGTGAAACCAACGGGATCCACCAAGGGATGCGGATCCCCAGGGCGCCGGGTCTTGAGTTTCTCCTTGGCCTCGGTGAGCCCGGTGCTAAAGGGGTGGGTGGTGAGGTGCACGGTGATCGGGGTGGTTTTGTCATGGACCAGCCCGTCGATCCGGTCGACACTGGCGATGTACGACTCGACCTGCCTGGCGCTGTCGATGGCATTGAGGCCCAGGCCACCGATCACGAAAGCGTGGTAGGTCTGGCTGCCGTCCTTCACGTCGAGGCTGTACGAGGCGGTGCCATGGGTGTGGCCCGGGGTTTCGTAGACCTTGATCCGGGTGTCGCCCAAGGTCACCGTGTCGCCATCCTTGACCACCAGATCGGGCGCCGGCAGCATCTGCCAGGGCCGGGGCGTCTTCTGCGAGGCCTGTGAATCGGCGATCGCCTCGTCCCAGCCGGTCTGGGTCATGACGAACCGGGCCTGGGTCAGGGGCTTGAGCTTGTAGGCCCCCCCGACGTGATCAAAGTGGCCATGGGTCATCAGCACATAGCGGAGGTCGCTGGGTTTGACGCCCACCTTGGCCATGTTCTCGATCAGCTGATCCACGAAGGGCTCGTGCAAGGTGTCGATCAGGATGTAGCCCTCGCTGGTCTTGACCAGCCAGGCCGAGACCCAGCAGACCCCCACGTAGTAGACGTTGTCGAAGGCCTGGTAGGGCTCGATATATTGAGCCTGGCGATCGTTGAGCCAGCGGCCCAGATCCGGCGGCATCTTGCCGGTGCGGCCGAACTCTTCGAAGCGCGACAGGATCTGGGGCGAGGGGCAACCTTGCAGGGGCGCGGTCTGAGCTTGCGCGGCCTGAAGGAGGCCGGCGCCCATGGCCAGGCTCAGCAGGGTGCGGCTGCCCCAGTGCTGGATCAGGGTGCGGATGGAATGGGTGGGTGAGTTCATGCGAGGGGCCTGGTCACCGCGTGGCGGCAAAGTTCATGAAGAAGCTGAAGCGTTGGATTTTGCAGAGTTGCGAGGGTTCGACTCTCAATGAAATCTGGATGATTGATCAGAAAAACTTCCGAATTGAAGCGGGCCCGCGGAGGGCTACAACAGGTCTTCGGACACCAGCATCCACATGAGCCGGAGTTTCAGCCGCTGCCACCATCCGTTGCCAGGTTCGGCAATGCTGCGGTCCTCCCGGCTGCCACTGCGCGAGACCCAGACCAAGCCTTCACCATCGGCGCTCAGCTCGACTTCGTAGTCGACATTGCGATCGGTGTCGAAGACGGACAGCATGCGCTGTGCGATCTGCGGGCTGTGCACGACCACGCCGATCTCGGTGTTGATGTGTTCTGAGCGCGGGTCCAGGTTCATTGAGCCCACCAGCACCGTGTCTGTGTCGATGTAGGCCATCTTGGCGTGCAGGCGCCCGGCAGTGGCACCCAACAGGCGGCCGATCCGGCTGTCGCTTTTCAACCTTTCCGAGGCCACCTCGAACAGCCGCACACCAGCCTTCAACAGTTCGACGCGGTACTGGCTGTAGCCCACGTTCACCAGCGGCTCGTCGCTGGCCGCCAGCGAGTTGGTCACCACCTTGACCTCTACCCCCCGTGCGCGGGCCGCCTTCAAGCTGGCCACACCGCGCTCGCCCGGGATGAAGTAGGGCGAGAACAGCGTCAGTTGGCGGCGGGCGTTGCCCATCTCCTGCATGAAGCGCTGCTTCACTGTCGGGCCCGCTTCATCGGCGGTCTGTGCCTTGGCCGGCGGGTCGGCCCAGGCCTGTGCCTCACCTTCGACGAGCGCAAATCGACGCGTGCTGAGTTCAAGCGCCAGGGGTGGGTCGCCGTACATGTCGGAACGCGTCAGAAGCTGGGGCTGTGCGTCCCCCGAGGTCAGGCGATCGAAGGCGGCCTGGCGTTCAGCGCTTGTCAGTGGATCCCGCATGATCTGACGCAGCGGGTAGACGGTGCTGCTGTTCCAGTACACATCGAACCAGGTGCTGAGCTGGGGCACCACGCTGCCCACCAGCAGCATGTCGAAGTCGATGAAGTTGGCTTCGGCATGGCGGAAGAAGTATTCGTCGGCCAGGTTGCGGCCGCCCACCACGGCCACAGCGCCGTCAGCCACCAGCAGCTTGTTGTGCATGCGGTGGTTCAGCCGATCGAAGTCGCTCAGAAGCCCGACGGTCCGCAGCAAGGAGGACGAGCGTCCGGTGGTGAAGGGATTGAACAGCTGGACTTCAACCTGTGGCGTGGCCGCCAGGCCGAGCAGCAGCTCATCGACGTCGCGCGTGTAGAAGTCATCGACCAGCAGCCGCACCCGAACGCCGCGTCGTGCGGCATCGCGCAGCGCCCGCAAGAGGCTGCGGCCAACGCTGTCGTTGCCGATCTGATAAGACTGGACATCGATCGAGACCGTCGCGTTCCGGATCAGCGCAAACCGCGCATCCAGGGCCACGTCGGCTTCGGGCATGGCGCGCAAACCCGAACGACCCGGCGCAATGCCCGCATCCCGAGCCACGGCCGCCAAGGGCGAATCGGCTGCAGCGACCAGGGTCTGTGCCGGCGCCCGGCTTGTCCGATGGGGCAGGCTGGTGCAGGCGGTGATCAGCAGCAGGCTGCACAGCAGGGCCAGACGGGGCCATGAGCTCATGGGCATGCTGCGGAGGGGGTGAGGCTGCTGCATGGGGTTCAGTTCACAGGCTGGTGGCAGATGAGTATCTCGCGTTTCCTTTCAAAGCGGGGCTGGCGTTTTCTCCAGCCTGCGGCTTCGTACCTCCGTTCAGGCGCCGTGCTGCCGGCTGGCAAATCGGGCCTGCCACTGCTTGACCGGCATGAAGGTGGGATCAGCCCGCACGATGCGCTCGGTCTCTGCCCAGATGCTCTCATCACTGGCATCCAGGTCCAGGGGGTCGCCGTGGGGCTGGGCCACATACCAAGGCGTGTCGAGGTAGACCTCCACCGTGTTGTCCTCCACATCCCCGAAGTAGATGGACAAGGCATTGCCGTGGTTCAGGTTGCGCAGCCGGGTCGCGCCATGGCCCAGCGCGCGTCGGCGCGCCTCGCGCAACTCGTCCAGCGTCTGTACCTTGAAAGACAGCTGCATCACCGTGCTGGGCGATCCAGCCGGGCGGTTCTGGGCCAGCGCAAGCTGGTGGTGCTGCTCGGGCCGGCTGCTCAGAAAGGCCAGCAGAAAGGGGAAGGTATGGCCCGGCCCCCTGTCGGTCACTTGCAGACTGAACACGGCCGTGTAGAAGTCCACCATGCGGTCGAGGTCGAAGCACGACACGCCAAAGTGGGACAGGTTGGGGGCATAGGTGGCGCTCATGGTGGCGGTCTCCGGGGGGCAGGCAAAGGGGGCAGGCAAAGGGGGGCTCAGCGCTGGCCGTCGTGCACCGAGACCTGCTCTTTGGTCAGGCCGCCCAGTCGGGCGTGCACCCGGCCGCCAGTGCCCATGACCAGGGCGAACAGGATCTCGTCGGGGCGCGGGGCGTCCTGGATGCCCACCTCCATGCTGTTGAAGTGGCTGCGCACGTAGGCCGCATGGATGTAATGCAAGGGAACCATCAGCCGGTAGCCCGTGGCGGCCACGGCCTTGGCGGCCGGTACGATGGCCTTGGGTTCGCCCAGCACGGCGCGCATCGCCCAGCCGCCGGCTTCATGCCAGACGGCGCCGTGCTCCATTTCGCCGTTCACGCCCACGATGGCGGCCTTGCTGTAGACCTCGATCTTGTCCTTGCCACCCAGCGTGTCCACCAGCTCCTGGGCCAGCAGCGTGCCGAGCTGGCGCAGCTCGGCCATGAACGGCAGCAGGTCAGGCTCGTAGCGCCCGGCGTAGGGGTTGCGGATCACGGCGCAGGCGGCTGCCAGCTTCAAGGGCGTGTCGGCCACCGGCCCCCCTTCGTGGTACGTGGTTTCGAGGGTCAGGCTGCGTTTGCGGATTTGAATCAGGGACATGGTGTGACTTTCATTGTTTGGGGATGTTGGCTTCGGCCACCAGCTGCGTCCAGCGCTGGAGTTCGCCGACCAACAGGGTTTTCATTTCCTCGGGGCTGCTGGCGCGGGCCTCACCGCCCATATCGGCCAGCCGTGCCCTCAGGGGGGCTTGTTGCAGGGCCTGGCGCACCTCGGTGTTCAGGCGCTCGATCAGTGGGCGCGGGGTGCCGGCAGGGGCCATCAGGCCGGCCCATGAGCTGACCTCGTAGGCCGCGACGCCCTGTTCAGCCACGGTCGGCAGCTCGGGCATCAGGGTCCAGCGCTGGGCGCTTGTGACGGCCAGCGCGCGCAGCTTGCCGGCTTTCAGGTGCGACATCACCGCGGTGGGCGGCGCGATCGCCAGCGGGATCTCACCGGCCAGCACCGCGGTGATGGAGGCTGCATCGCCCCGGTAGGGCACGTGCTGCATCTCCACCTTCGCGGTGCGGGCCAGCAACTCGCCCGCCAGGTGGTGGGTCGAGCCCACGCCCGCCGTGCCGTAAGACACGCTGCCAGGCCGGGCCTGCGCATCGGTCAGCAGGTTGCTCAAACTGCGGTATTTGGAATCCGCCGGCACCACCAGCAGGAAGGGAAAGAAGGTGATCGTGGAGATCATCTCGAAATCCGCCACCGATCGGTAGGCCAGCTTCTGGTAGAGCGCGCCCGCGACGGCGTGCCCGCCGGTGGCCAGCAGCAAGGTGTAGCCGTCTGGCTTGGCACGCGCCACCGTGGCCGCGGCGATGTTGCCGCCCGCGCCAGCCTGGGCCTCTACCACCAGGGGCTGGTTCAGGCCTTTGCCCATCTCCGCCCCCATCAGGCGGGCGATGGTGTCGGCATTGCCGCCCGGGGCGAAGCCCTGGTAGATCTTGACGGGGCGCTCGGGGTAGCCCTGCGCCCAGACCGAAGGCAGGGCCGTGGCCAGGGCCGCCCAACTCATGAAGCGTCTGCGTTGCATGCGAGCTGTCTCCTTGTTTTCTTTTTTTGAGCGGGGCCACCGGGTGCTTCTGGGGCGGCCCGCTTCCGGCTTGCCGCGGGGATCAGGCCTGGGCCACGATGGGGTTGCGCAGAATGCCGATGCCTTCGATCTCGACCTCGCACACATCCCCAGCCTTCATGAAGCGCTGCGGCTTGCGGCTCCAGCCCACACCGGCGGGGGTGCCGGTGGCGATCACATCGCCCGGGCTCAACGTGAAGATGGTCGAGGCGTAGTGGATGAGCTTGGGGATGTTGAAGATCATGTGCCCGGTGTGGCTGGACTGCAGTACCTCGCCGTTCAGACGCACCTCCAGCTTCAGCGGCCGGTTGGGTTCGATCTCGTCGGCCGTCACCATCCAAGGGCCGAAGCCGCCAGTCGATTCGAAGTTCTTGCCCGAGGCGATCTGCTTGGCATGGAACTGCCACTCGCGGATGCTGCCGTCGTTGTAGCAGGCGTAACCGGCCACATGTTCGAAGGCCTGGCTCTCGGGGATGTCGCGGCCACCCTGGCCGATGATCACGGCCAGTTCACCTTCCCAGTCCAGCGTCTCGGAGACGCGGGGCAGCACGATGGGGCCGTTGTGCGGGGTTTGCGAGCGCCACACGCGCAAGAAGATCGGCGGCTCTTCCGAGAGCTCGCGCTGCATGCCGGCGGCCAGCACCTCCTGGTGGTGGTCCATGTAGTTGCGCACGGCGCAGATGATTTTTTCAGGCTTGGGGATCACGGGCAGCAGTTGCACCGCGTCGTAGGAGGCCACGGGCGCACCTGCGCTGGCCAAAAGGGCATCGCGTTCGGCAAAGCGCGGGCTGCCCACGAATTCGGCCAGGGTGGCCACGCCGCTGGGGCCAGCCAGGTCGATGACCTGGCCATCGACCACAGCGCCCCAGGATTCGCGACCGGCGTGTTGGTAAGAGATCAACTTCATTCAAGGCTCCTTGGTGGTGAGTCCGGCACCCCGATGGGTTCCGGTTGTTTGTGCATGGTGATTATTTTTATGCATAAAAACTAAAATTAAGCATGGTAGAAACCATTACGCATGAAACATGAAAATATGGCTAACGTATGATCTGGTCCAGACATCCGGCCCTTCACCATGGACAGCACCGACACCATCACCGACCTGCCTTTGGCAGAACGCGCTTACCGCAGCCTGCGTCAGGCCATCGTGCGTTGTGAATTCGAGCCCGGCCAGCGCCTGCGCGTGGATGAACTGAGCCGGCGCTACGACGTCAGCAGCAGCCCGGTGCGCGAAGCCCTCAGTCGGCTGTCGGAGCAGGGCCTGGTGCGTGCATTCGACAATCGCGGTTTTCGTGTGGCGCCGCTCAGCGCTGAGGGGATTGCCGACCTGACGCGTGTTCGCCTGTTGGTCGAATGCGAGGCCCTGCGCGAGTCCATGGACCGGGGTGACGATGCCTGGGAGGCCGACATCGTGGCCGCGGCGCACTCGCTGGGCAGGGTTGAACAGCGCATGGGCGCGGGTCCGCTGGCGTTGGACAACGATTGGTCGGACCGGCACCGTGCTTTTCATCTGGCGCTGTATGCGGGCTGTCGTTCGCCGCTGCTTGGCCAGATGGTGATCGAGTTGTTCGATGCCGCCGAGCGCTACCGTCGCTTTTCAGCCCTGCATCGTGTGGTGGACCGCCACAAGCACGCCGAACACCAGCAGCTCATGGCGTCGGTCCTGGCGCGCGACATCGACACCGCGCTGGACCTGTTCCGCAAGCACATCCTGGGGACCGAGCGCTTGGTCACGCAGGCGCTTGGGGCCATGGAACTCGCATCCGCGGGCGCTTAGGCCCCGGGCACCGTCTCACGCGCTCGCTCGGGCGCGTTCATCCCTATGCGGGATCTGCTCGCCTGGCTTTGATGCAGGCCAATCTTTTGCGCTTGATTTGTCAGCGAATTCTGAGCAATCGCCCAGTTTTGATCGCTTGTTGAGACCGGCCCTGCGCGCCCAAACTGCGCAGGCAACAACGCATCCACAACGCATCAACCACCAGGAGATTGAACATGAGCCAGCTTGTCTACGCCGCCAAGGTCACCCACATTCCCCGGATGATCCTGTCCGAGCAACCGGGGCCGCTGCATGGCTGCCGCAGCGACGCCACCGAGGGGCTGCTGTCGGTGGGCCAGCAGATCATGGAGGCCGGGGCCGACACGGTGGTGATCCTGGACACCCATTGGTTGAGCAATGCGGCCTACCACGTCAACGGTGCCGCCCGCTTTGAGGGGGTGTTCACCAGCAGCGAGTTCCCGACCCAGCTCAGCGAGCTGCCCTATGCCTACGAGGGCCAACCGGAGCTGGCCTTTGCCATGGCGCAGGCGGCCAGCGCGGCCGGCGTGAAGACAATCGCGCATCAAAAATCCCACCTGGGCCTGGAGTACGGCACGCTGGTGCCGCTGCACTTCATGCAACTGGACCCGAAAATTCGCGTGATCTCGGTCTCTGGCTGGTGCGCGTTCTCCACCATCGATGAAAGCCGCCGTGTGGGCGCGGCATTCCGCGATGCCATAGAGCGTTCGGGCAATCGGGTGGCCATGATTGCCAGCGGGTCCCTGTCGCACCGCATCCATGACAACCACGAGGTGCTGGATCGCCCCTATGAGATCAGCGACGAGTTCAATCGCCAGTGCGACCTGCGGGCCTTGGAGTTGTGGCAAACCGGTCGGTGGGCCGAGTTCACCGCCATGTTGCCCAGCTATGCCAAGGCCTGTACTGGTGAAGGCTGGATGCACGACACCGCCATGCTGTTGGGTGCACTGGGCTGGGACCATTACCGGTCGCCGATGAGTTTGGTGACCCCTTATTTCGTGGCCTCGGGCACGGGGCAGGTCATCGCACGCTTGCCTGTGGAGCCCTGGCGCCCCGCTTCTGCAATTGAGCCTGCCACTGCTGAAGCCACGGTGTGAGAAATTCGTGGAAGGCCTCGGCTGCAGGAGGGGCCGCGCGGACGGTGGAGCGGTAGAGGCAGACCTGCCGGATCACCTCCGGCTCCTTGACGCGTCGCATCACCAGGCCCAGTGGCCGGGCCACGACGGCAATGTAGGCGGGCGCCAAGGTGGCGGCCAGGCCCTGGGCCGCGATCCCCAGGGCGGTCGAGATGTTGTCCACCACATCCACGGGCAGGATTCTTGAGCCCTCGGGTGCATTGAGGTGCATCTGGGCAACGCTGCGCTCGTGGTCGCGTCCTGCGGCCACGATGTGGGCGTTGCGCAGGTCCACCCAACTGAGCGATCTTTGCTCGGCCAGCGGGTGTTTCGGCGCGCACCACAGCACCCAGGGGCTGTCGAAGACCGGCACCGATTCCACGTGCTCGATGCCACTGCGGTCCGGCCCCACGGCCAGGTCAAGGTCACCGCTGACCACCTTGTCGACCAACTCATCCACCGGTGTGTCGCGAATGCGGATCACCACCTTGGGTCGGGTTTCACAGAAGGCCTTGATGGCCGCGGGTAGCACGGCGCTGGCCAGCACCATGGGCGCGCCGATGCGCACCACGCCCGAAGCCCGGTTGCGCACGTCAGAAGCCGTCGACTCGGCCATCTGAAGGTGCCTGAGCACGGTGCGCGCTGGGCCCAGGAAATCGCGGCCCGCACTGGACAGATCGACCCGGCGTGTGCTGCGGTCAAACACGCGGAACCCGAGCGTGGACTCCAGTTCGGCAATCAATTGGCTGACGGCAGATGAGGACAGGCCCATCAGCTCACTGGCACCGGCAAAGCTGCGGGCATCGGCCACGCTCACAAAGGCTTCGAACTGTCTGATCGTGAAACGGGTCAAGGGCATGGGGCATTTTGTATCCGTTTTGTCGCTGGCGGATTGACCATTTTTACTTACGAATCGCTCAGTATTTGTCGTTTGTTCGCGGCAGATCCGAACGGGATACTCGCGCCCTGCTTTCATCTCTTGATCAGGTCAGCCAACGTGAACCTCAGCCCCGAACTCCATGCAACGCTAGCTGCGCAGCTGCACGATGCCCAGCGCACGCGCATCCAGCTAGAACAGTTTTCACGCCTCCATCCGACCCTGGACATCGAGGACAGCTACGCCATCCAGAGTGCCTGGATGAAGCTGTGCCTGGCCCAGGGTCGGCAGGTGATCGGGCACAAGATCGGCCTGACCTCACGGGCGATGCAGATCTCCTCGCAGATCACCGAGCCGGACTACGGCACCTTGCTCGACGACATGCTGATCCCCGACGGATCGGAGATCCGCACCGAGCGCTTTATCTTGCCCCGGCTGGAGGTCGAGTTCGCCTTCATTCTCGCCAAACCCCTGCAGGGCCCCGGCGTGACGATCTTCGACGTGCTCAATGCCACTGACTACGTGGTGCCCGCCCTGGAGCTGATCGATGCCCGCATCGAGCAGTTCGACCGCCATACCAAGGCACCCCGCAAGGTGCTGGACACGATCGCCGACAACGCGGCCAACGGCGGCATCATCCTGGGCGGACGCCCCATGCGCCCCCATGAGGTCGATTGGCGCTGGGCCGGTGCCCTGCTGTTCAAGAACGGGGTCATCGAAGAATCCGGCCTGGGCGCGGCCGTCCTCAACCACCCGGCCAACGGGGTGGCCTGGCTGGCCAACAAGCTGGCGCCCCATGGCCAATCCCTGGCTGCGGGCGAGATCGTGCTGGGCGGCTCGTTCACCCGCCCCGTGGCCTGCGCCGCAGGCGATGTGTTCCATGCCGACTACGGCACCCTGGGTTCCATTTCGGTGAGGTTCGCATGAGTCAGACCCCTCGCAACACCTTCAAGGATGCCCTGCAGGCAGGGCGTCAACTGGCCGGGCTCTGGCTCGGTCTGGCAGATCCCTACGCCACCGAGCTGTGTGCCGGCCTGGGTTACGACTGGATGCTGATCGATGGCGAGCATGGCCCCAACGATCTGCGCTCCATGCTGGGGGCCTTGCAGGCTGCCGCTCCGTACGAAACCGAAGCCGTGGTGCGCATTCCGCACGGGGACCCGGCCTTGATCAAGCAGGTGCTGGAGATCGGTGCCCGCACGCTGTTGATCCCCATGGTCGAGTCGGCGCAAGCCGCTCGCGGACTGGTCCAGGCCATGCGCTACCCGCCGCAGGGGATCCGGGGCGTGGGCAGCGGCCTGGCGCGCTCTTCGCGCTGGAGCCGCTACCCGAACTATCTGCACGAAGCCAATGAGCGGGTGTGCCTGCTGGTCCAGGTTGAAACTGCCGAGGCCCTGGGTGAACTCGATGCCATCGCCCAGGTCGAGGGCGTTGACGGGGTGTTCATCGGTCCGGCCGATCTGTCGGCCTCGATGGGCCTGCTGGGCCAGCCGGCGCATCCCACCGTCAAGGCCGCGATCGAGCAGGCCATCCGAACCATCCGTTCGCATGGCAAGGCGGCGGGCATCCTGTGCACCGACGAGGCCCTGGCCCGGCACTACGCCCAGGTCGGCGCCCAGTTCGTCGCCATCGGTGTGGACACGACGCTGCTGTCCCAGGCCGCACGCGCCTTGTTGCAACGTTACCGCGACGAAGCCAGCCCCACGGAGACGCGTCATGGCTACTGAGATGCACCAGAGTTTGCGCGCGGTGTTTGCGGGCCGTCTGCTCACAGCGCCGGCAGAGATGGCCCCCTTTCTGACCGACTGGCGTGGCAAGTGGACCGGGGCGGCGTGGGCCGTGGTGCAACCCGACACCCCTGAGGATGTGGCGAGCGTGATGCGCTGGTGTTGCGAAAGACGCGTTCCCGTGGTGCCCCAGGGCGGCAACACCGGCCTCTCGGGGGGATCGACGCCCGATGTGTCGGGTCGCTCTGTTGTGCTCTCGCTGGCCCGCTTGCAGCGGATCCGTGACATTGACGTCAGCAACAACACCATCACGGTGGATGCCGGGCTGACCCTGCTCGCCTTGCAGGAAGCCGCCAAGGCGGCAGGGCGGCTGTTTCCCCTCAGCCTGGCGGCCGAAGGCAGCTGCACCATCGGAGGCAACCTGGCCAGCAATGCCGGCGGTGTTCAGGTGCTGCGCTACGGCAATGCCCGCGAGCTGTGCCTGGGCCTGGAAGTGGTGACCGCGGAAGGTGAGCTCTGGAACGGCCTGCGTGGCCTGCGCAAGGACAACACCGGCTACGACCTGCGGGATCTGTACATCGGCAGCGAAGGCACCTTGGGCATCATCACCGGGGCCACTTTGAAGCTGTTCCCCCAGCCTGCCAGTCAGGTGGTCACCTGCGTGGCGGTCGCCACACCGGCGCAAGCCGTCGATCTGCTGGCGCTGGCCCAGTCCCGCCTGGGGGCCGGCCTGACCGCCTTCGAGCTGATGAGTGATGCCTGCCTGCAGCTGGTCGAGAAGCATGTGCCTGGCACCCGCTTCCCCTTGGGCGAACGCAGTCCCTGGTATGTGCTGCTGGAGCTGTCGAGTGAGCAGGGCGGTGCCGAGGCCACGGCCCATCTTGAGGCCCTGCTCGAATCGGCTTTTGAACAAGACCTGATCGCCGATGCCGCGCTGTCGTCCAACCTCTCGCAGTTCGAGGCCCTGTGGGCCCTGCGCGAGAACATCTCGGAGGCCCAGGGCGCCGAGGGCAAGACGATCAAGCACGACATTTCTCTGCCGGCTTCCCGGATCGCCGAATTCATCGAGACCACCAGTGCGGCCATCCTGGCCAGCAGCCCCCTGGTTCGGATGGTGGTGTTTGGTCATCTCGGTGATGGCAACCTGCACTACAACCTCTCGCCTGTGGCGGGGGCCTCCGCCCCCGATTTCGGGGCGCTGGAGTCTTCCATGAACCAACGGGTTCATGACGCTGTGGCAGCCCGAGGCGGATCGATCTCTGCCGAACACGGCCTGGGCGTGCTGCGCCGGGATGAATCCGCCCGCTACAAGTCCGCCGTCGAGCTTCAGTTGATGCGCCGCGTCAAGGCGGCACTGGACCCCCTGGGTTTGATGAATCCCGGCAAGTTGCTGGCCTGAAATCCACGCGCACCCAAGCGCTTCGCGAAAACACCCTCTTGGAGAACATCATGAGCCATCCTTCACTGGACGTTGCAGGCATTCGGGTGTCACCCGACCATTACATCAATGGCCTGCGTGTGGCTTCCAGCCAAACCTTTGAACTGCACAGCCCCATTGACCAGCGCTTGCTGGGACACGTGTCCGAGGGCTTGCCTGAGCATGTGGAGCAAGCCATCGTGGCCGCGCAGAACGCGTTTCCGGCCTGGGCGGCCCTGGGTGCGGCGGGGCGCAAGCCCTATCTCGACCGCTTTGCCGAAGAGATCGGCAAGCGCGCCGACGAGCTGTGCCAGCTGGAAAGCAACGATGCCGGCGTCTTGCTCTCGCGCATGCGCCATGGCGTGGTGCCACGCGCCATGCTCAACATCCGGTGGTTCGCCGAGCATGCGCTCGAACTGCAGAACCGCACTCTGGAGACGGAGCAGGCCAGCCATCGGGTGCGCCACGATCCGGCGGGCGTGGTGGCCATCATCACGCCCTGGAACGCACCCCTGATGCTGTCGACCTGGAAGCTCGGGCCGGCCCTGGCGTCGGGCAACACCTGTGTGCTCAAGCCGCCAGAGTGGGCGCCTCTGACTTGCTCGCTGCTGGCCGATGCGGCCCACGCGGCCGGCCTGCCGCCTGGCGTGTTCAACCTGGTGCAAGGCAGTGGCGCCAACACCGGTGCCCGCCTGGTCAGCGACCCGCGGCTGGCGCGCATTTCCTTCACGGGCTCGGTGCCCACGGCCAAGTGGATCGCCCAGGCCGCCGGGGCCAACCTGGTGCCCTGCAGCCTGGAGCTGGGCGGCAAAAGCCCCTTCATCGTGCTGGAAGATGCCGACATCGACAGCGCCGCCGCCACGGGCGCGCTCATGTACCGCAATGCCGGGCAGGTCTGTCTGGCCGGCACGCGCTTCCTGGTGCATCAGCGTGTCGCGGACCGCTACGTCGAGGCCCTGCGCGGCTATGTCGAAAAGCTCAACATCGGCGACCCGCGTGAAGAGGCCACCGAGGTGGGCCCCTTGATCCATCCGCGTCAACTGGACCGGGTGTCGACCTTTGTGGACCGCGCCGTGGCCCAAGGCGCACGCCTGTTGTGGGGCGGTGCGCGGCACGACTTCGGTGCCCAGTACTACCAACCCACCATGCTGACCGACCTGCGCCAAAGCGATGAGATCGTGCAGAACGAGGTGTTTGGCCCGGTGCTGACCCTGCAGACCTTCGAGACCGACGAGCAGGCCATAGCGATGGCCAACGGAACCGACTATGGCCTGGGCGGCGTCTGCTATGGCGAACAGGCCCACGCGATCGATGTGGCCGAGCAGGTGCGCACCGGCTTCATCTGGGTCAACAGCTTCGGCATCCGTGATCTGGCAGCGCCGTTCGGGGGCATCAAGCGCTCGGGCGTGGGGCGCGAGGGGGGCGACTGGAGCTTCGAGTTCTTCTGCGATGTCAAGGACGTGGTCGTCCCCAAAAAACCCTTCAAGGCCAGCTTCAGCCATCGCTGATCGGCGCCGCACTTCGACCTGAATTCCACCCCGACTTCCACCCGACAACCTCAAAGGTATTTTCCATGGGCAAAATTCTGGGCGCAGCCTTTGTTTCCCACCACCCCGGCTTGATGCAGTGTGAAGAGTTTCGCGTGCTGCAAGGTGCCGGCGCCGATTCGGACCTGATCCCCGGCTACGCTCGCCTGCGCGAGCGCATCCGCAGCGTCAAGCCCGATGCGGTCTTGATCTTCGATTCGCATTGGTTCACCACCGGCTACCACTTGCTGGATGGGGGTGACCATTTCAAGGGCACCTACATCTCCGACGAAATGCCCTGGTACCTGCACGGCGTTCCTTACGACTACCGTGGCTGCCCAGAGCTGGCCGTGCAGATCGAGGCCGTCTCGCGTGAGCGCAAGGGCTATGTGCGCAACGTGCAGCATCCGGAACTCGGCAAGCAATATGCCACGCTGAACCTCGTCAAGCACCTGCAACTGGAGCTGACCCAGACCCCGGTGCTGACGGTCAGCTCGTGCCAGAACTGCGAATGGCCGCAGTTCCTGCAATCGGGTGAAGACATTGGCGAGGCGATCCGCCGCAGCGACCTGCGCGTGGTGCTGCTGGCCTCGGGCGCGCTGAGCCACAAGTTCAATGGCATCGACTGGCGACCCAACCACCCCCGGATCTTCCACGAAAGCAATGTCTCGCGCCCCGAGAACATTGAAAGCGACAAGGCGGCCATCGAACTGATGCGCGAGGGTCGCCATGACGAAATCGTGGCCCGCTGGGATAAGGATTACCGCCGCAGGCCCTGGGAGGCCTTCGGCGCGCATTACCTGCAGATGCTGGGGGCCATGGGCGGTGCTTCCTGCCAGGCCAAGGGTGAGCCCTTGTCCGCGTACGAGAACGCACGCGGCACCGGAAACATCCACATCTGGTTCAACACCCAGCCGCAACCTGGGTCCGCTGCCCTCAATGAGTTTGCACCTGCCGGTGCCGCCAGCGTGGCCTGAGCCTCAAGCCCATCACCTAGAGACGGAGACATTCCATGGATTTCGAATTTCCAATCGACCAATTGCCCGCCGTGATGCAAGGCCCCAGGGTTGAGCGTCGGCGTGTATTGCTGGGCGGCAGCGCCTTCTGGGGCACCGTGGTCGAGGAGGGCGCTGACGCAGGCCGCCTGCGCCTGGACGACGGGCGCTTGCTGGACACCGAGGGCTTGAACTACCTCCCCCCGGTGCAGCCGAGCAAGATCATTGCGGTGCACATCTCCTACAGCTCGCGCAGCTACGAGACGCGCCAGAAGCCCAAGCCCACCGAATCGCCGACCTACTTCACCAAGCCTCCGACCTCGCTCAACGGGCATGGGGGCCAGATTCTCAAGCCGGCGGATTGCCAGTACCTGAATTACGAAGGCGAGTACGCCGTGGTGATCGGCAAGACCTGCCGCAACGTCACGCCCGATGAGGCCTGGGACTACATCGAAGGTTTCTGCCCGGCCCTCGACATGGGCTTGCAGAACTTCCGCGATACCGACCAGGGCTCGATGTTGCGCGTCAAGGGCGCTGACACGCTCTTGCCCATCGGCCCGGGGATTGTCCGCGGTGTGGACCTGTTCCAGCAGACCCTGCGCACCTACGTCAACGGCCTGGTTGTGCAAGAGGCGCACATCGGTGACGAGACCATCTGGGGCCCTCACTACGTGATTGCCGACCTGGCCCGCCACATCACCTTGGTGGCGGGGGACGTGATCCTGATGGGCACGCCCTGCCATTCGCGTTCGGTGGACCCGGGCGACTTCGTCGAGTGTGAGATCACCGGTCTGGGCCGGGTCAGCGGCACGGTGGTGGAGATCGCCGCCCCTCGCGCGAGTGCCCTGGGTGTGGGCCATCAGCCCACCGACACCCCCGAAGTCCGGCGCGTGGCGCTGGGCTTTGACGAGCGTGTTCCCGAACGCTTCAAGCAGAACCTCAGTGACGCCAGAAAGGCCAAACAGTCCTGATCACGCCCGGCTCAAGCCCCTCACCCAACTCAAATGGAGACTCCAACAATGCAAAACCGTCGTCAAATCCTCTCTCAGATCGCCTGCGGTATGGCGGCCGCGGCGCTGCCTTTCGGCGCCAGGGCTGATGCCCTGGACAGTGCCAAGATCCTTGCGGGCTTTGCCCCGGGCGGCACCATCGACACCGAGGCCCGCCGCGTGGCCAACCGCTTGACCGGTGCTTACGCCAAGGCCGTCTTTGTCGACAACCGCCCCGGTGCGGGCGGGCAGATCGCCATCTCGGCCTTGAAGGCGGCGGCCCCGGATGGCAGCACCCTGCTGGCCACACCGATGTCCATGCTGGGCATCTACCCGCATACCTACAAAAAGCTGCCGTACGACCCGATCGCCGATCTGACGCCCGTGTCCATGGGGGTCTATGTCGACATGGGCCTGGCCGTAGGCCCGCTGGTGCCTGCGTCGGTCACCAACATCCCTGAGTTTCTGGCCTGGTGCAAGGCCAATCCGGACCTGGCCAACTTCGGCTCGCCGGCACCGGGCTCGGTGCCCCACTTCGTGGGCGTGCTGATCGGCCGGGCGGGCAACGTCGACCTGCGGCACGTGGGCTTCAGGGGCACCCAGCCCGCCATCATGGACCTCGTGGGCGGTCAGATCGCGGCGGTGTCGGCGCCGGTGGGCGAGTTCCTGCCGCACCTGCCTGGCGGCAAGCTCCGCATCCTGGCCACCAGTGGTGCGGCCAGAAGCAAGTTCGTCCCTCAGGTGCCGACGCTGGCCGAGCAGGGCTTCAAGTCGCTGGTCTATGGCGAGTGGCATGGCTTCTTCCTGCCGGGCAAGGCCAGCGCTGCGGTGGTCAAGAACGCCAATGCGGCCATCCGCCAGGCCTTGGCCGCCAAAGACGTGATCGACGGCTTTGCGGCCATGGGCCTGGAGACACGTTCCTCCACGCCGGAAGAGTTGGCCGCCGCTTTGAAGGCCGACCTGGAACGCTGGGGACCGATTGTGAAATCGATCGGGTTCAGTGCCGATGCCTGAGTTGTCCGCGTTGACGAGGGGCCGCCTTGAAGCTCCCCAGGTGCACAAGGTGTGCATCGTGGGCGCCGGTGCCATCGGCAGCCTGATCGGGGCGCGCCTGGCGGCGACCGGCCGCGTGTCGGTGTCGGCCCTGGCGCGCGGCGCCACGCTGCAGGCCTTGCGCGAGCACGGCTGGCGCCTTCAGGGCGAAGACGGCACGGTGATCCGCGCCCCGGTCCAGGCCAGCGATCGGGCCCAGGACCTGGGCCCGCAGGATGTGGTGATCATCGCGGTCAAGGGCCCCGCACTGAAAGACATCGCTGCCACGCTGCAGCCGCTGTTGGGGCCCGACACCCTGATCCTGCCGGCCATGAACGGCGTGCCCTGGTGGTTCTGCCAGGGTTGGCCTGGCTTTGAAGCCGGGCTGCCCAGTGTCGACCCGGGGGGTGTCATCGCCCACAACCTGCCCTTCTCAAAAGTTTTGGGCTGCGTGGTCCATGCGAGCAGTGCGGTGTTGGAACCTGGCCTGGTCAAGCACATCAAGGGTCAGGAGCTGATCATTGGCGAACCTGGTGGCGGGGCCTCGATACGAGCTGCCGCCCTGGCCCAGTTGCTGCAACTCGCCGGCTTTGAGGCCCGCGTGAGTGACAACGTGAGCCGGGACATCTGGTTCAAGCTCTGGGGCAACCTGACCATGAATCCGCTCTCAGCCATCACCGGCGCCACGGTGGACCGGATCCTGGCAGACCCGCTGCTGCGCAGCTTCTGCTCGGCGGCCATGGATGAGGTGGCCGGTGTGGGGGCCCGGATCGGTTGCGAGATTGATCAAAGCCCAGAGGACCGGCATGCGCTGACGGCCCGCCTCGGGGCTTTCAAGACCTCCATGCTGCAAGACGTCGAATCCGGCAAGCCCTTGGAGCTCGATGCCATCGTCGCGGCTGTGCGTGACATGGCCCAAGTGCTGGGGGTTCAGACCCCCCATGTCGATGCCCTGTTTGGCATCGCCCGCCTTTTTGCCCGGACCAAGGGCCTGTATCCCCATGAGTGACCCCATCAAACCCAATTACATCGCCGGCGAGTGGCTGACCGGCCAGGATGCCGCGCCCAATGTGAATCCTTCGGATACCCGGGATGTCATCGGCCTGTATGCCCGTGCCAGCCAGGACCAGGCCCGTACGGCGATTGCCGCCGCCCACGCGGCCCAGCCTTTGTGGGCCGCGCAGACCCCCATGCAGCGCTCAGAGGCGCTCGACCGCATCGGCAGTGAGTTGCTGGCGCGCCGGGCTGAGCTGGCCGACCTGCTGGCGCGTGAAGAAGGCAAGGCCTTGCCGGACGCCTCGGGCGAGGTGCTGCGCGCAGCCCATATCTTCAAGTTCTTCGCGGGCGAAGCCTTGCGGATAGGGGGTGAGCTGATCGGTTCTACACGCCCCAACATGAGCGTGGAGATCTGCCGCGAACCTGTGGGCGTGGTGACCGTCATCACGCCCTGGAACTTCCCCTTGGCCATTCCGGCCTGGAAGATCGCGCCGGCCCTGGCCTATGGCAACGCCGTGGTGTTCAAGCCCGCTGAATTGGTGCCGGGCTGTGCCTGGGCACTGACCGAGATCATTACCCGCGCGGGCCTGCCACCGGGCACCTTCAACCTGGTCATGGGCAAAGGCCGTGAGTTGGGCGAGGTCTTGCTGGAGGATCCGAGGGTGCAGGCCATCACCTTCACCGGCTCAGAGGCCACTGGCCGCAAGGTGGCGCTCAGCGCGGTGGGGCGCCCCGGCCCCATGGCCAAATTCCAGCTTGAAATGGGCGGCAAGAACCCCTTGGTGGTGCTGGACGATGCCGACCTCGATCAGGCCATCGCCTGTGCCATCAACGGTGCCTTTTATTCAACCGGCCAGCGGTGCACGGCCTCTTCGCGCCTGATCGTCACCGACGCGGTGCATGACCAGTTCGTGGCCGGCCTGACCCAGGCCATGCAAGGCCTGGTGGTGGGGGATGCCCGGGCGCCAGACACCGTCATCGGGCCCGTGGTCGATGCCTCGCAGCTGGAACAGGATCTGCGCTACATCGATCTGGGCCTGCGCGAAGGCGCCACGCTGGCTTTTGGTGGCCAGGCACGTCATGACTGGAACGGTCAGCCCGGCTTCTACCTGCAACCAGCCCTGTTCACCAACACCACGCCTTCAATGACCCTCAACCGCGAGGAGATTTTTGGCCCGGTCGCGAGTGTCATCCGCGTCAAGGATGCCGACGAGGCCTTGCAGGTGGCCAACGACACGCCCTTTGGCCTGTCGGCCGGCGTGGTGACCCAGTCCTTGAGACAGGCTGCACGCTTCAAGCGCGAGCTGCAGGCCGGCATGGTGATGGTCAATGCGCCCACCGCCGGTGTCGATCCGCACGTGCCTTTCGGAGGCCGCAAGGGGTCCAGCCATGGGCCGCGTGAGCAAGGGCGTTATGCCGCCGAGTTCTTCACCACAGTGAAGACCACCTACGTCAATCCCTGACCCACTGGTGCCGTGCCCTGGGACCTGATCCAGGCCCAGGGCATTTCCATTTCTGGGCTGCAGCCTCTGCAGCCCCCATCTGATCCATGAGCGACAACATGAAGATTCTCGTCCCCGTCAAACGCGTGGTGGACTACAACGTGAAGGTCCGGGTGAAGTCGGACTTGCGC
>NZ_JBWKWP010000032.1:0-46047 GCF_059422285.1 Curvibacter sp. GW821-FHT01G03 | reverse complement strand
CGGCTGTGCCTGAGTTGATCAGCCAGCTTTGAACGCCCCCCTGTGAGCCTTGACCTGAGGCCCCCGGCCTCAGGCGCCCCCGACACCCCAAGACACTCTGGAGAGAGACATGACATACCAAGCCCCCCTCAAGGACATGCTGTTCGTGATGGACTACCTGGCCGGCCTTGATGGCATCGCCGCCCTGCCCGGCTTTGAAGACCACGGCCGGGACACCGCCGAAGCCGTGCTGGAGGAATCTGCCAAGTTCTGTGAAGGCGTGGTCGCACCTCTGAACGCGCCCGGCGACAAGAACCCGTCGGCCTGGAAGGATGGCGAGGTCAGCACCACGCCGGGCTTCAAGCAGGCCTTCGAACAATTCGCGGCCGGCGGCTGGCAAGGGGTGGTGCATCCCGTCGAGCACGGTGGCCAAGGCTTGCCCAAGCTGATCGCCACGGGCTGCATGGAAATGCTGCATGCGGCCAACCTGTCGTTTGCGCTGTGCCCCATGCTGACCGATGGTGCCATCGAAGCCCTGCTGACGGCGGGCAGCGACGAGCTCAAACGCATCTACCTGGAGAAGATGATCTCGGGCCAGTGGACCGGCACCATGAACCTGACCGAACCCCAGGCCGGCTCGGATCTGGCCGCCGTGCGCACCCGGGCCGAGCGTCAGGACGATGGAAGCTACCGCGTGTTTGGCACCAAGATCTTCATCACCTACGGTGAGCACGACATGGCCGAGAACATCGTGCACCTGGTGCTGGCCCGGGTGCCGGGAGCGCCCGAAGGCGTGAAGGGCATCAGCCTGTTCGTGGTGCCCAAATACCTGGTGCAGGCGGACGGCAGCCTGGGCGCGCGCAACGACGCCCACTGCATCAGCATCGAACACAAGCTGGGCATCAAGGCCTCACCCACGGCCGTGCTGCAGTTTGGTGAGCATGGCGGCGCGGTGGGCCACCTGGTGGGCGAAGAAAACCGGGGCTTGGAGTACATGTTCATCATGATGAACGCGGCCCGCTTTGCCGTGGGCATGCAGGGCATCGCGGTGTCCGACCGGGCCTACCAGCAAGCGGTGGCCTTTGCTCGCCAACGCGTGCAAAGCCGTGACCTGGCAGGCTCTGCCGGGCCCGTGGCCATCATCGAGCACCCCGATGTGAAGCGCATGCTCTTGACCATGCGTGCGCTGACCGAGGGTGAACGCGCCCTGGCCTATGTGACGGCCGCCGCCAGCGACCAGGCCCACCACGCCCCCGATGCGCAGCGGCGTGCCCGGTACCAGGCGCTGTACGACTACCTGGTGCCGGTGGTCAAAGGCTTCAGCACCGAGTTGGCCATCGACGTGACCAGCCTGGGCGTACAGGTGCACGGCGGCATGGGTTTCATCGAAGAAACCGGCGCGGCGCAGCACTACCGCGACGCCCGCATCCTGAGCATCTACGAGGGCACCACCGCCATCCAGGCCAATGACCTGGTGGGGCGTAAGACTTTGCGCGATGGCGGCGCCATGGCGCAGCACCTGTGCGCCCTGGTGGCCAGCACCGAAGAAGACCTGGCCGTGCATGGCGAGCCCGAATGCGCGCTGATGCGCGCGGCCCTGACCCCGGCACGGCAGGCGCTGGAAGCTGTCGTGGCGCACGTGCTGGCCCATGGCAAGACCGACCCCAAGTCGGTGTACGCCGGCGCGGTGAGCTACCTCAAGCTGGCCGGCTACGTGTTGTGCGGCTGGCAGATGGCCCGTGCCTTGATGGTGGCCCTGGAAAAGCGCAACGAAGACCCCGCCTTCTACGGTGCCAAGGTGCACACCGCGGTGTTCTATGCCCAGTCACTGTTGCCCCTGGCCGATGCCCTGGCCAGCGCCATCGTGCAAGCCGGGGGCAACACCCAGGCCATGCCCGCCGATTTGTTCTGACCTGCCTCGGATCTGCCAACATGACACAAGACCTGCAGGCGCTCTACCGGCAAAAACGACTGAGCGCTGACGCCGCCGCGGCCCTGGTGCAATCGGGTGACACCGTGTTTCTGGGCGAATTTGCCCAGAGCGTGGAGGCCTTTGACGCGGCCCTGGCCCTGCGCGCCGGCGTGCTGCGTGACGTGAACCTGATCACCACCACCCGCGCCAAACCTCTGAAGTGCGTTGAAGCCGACCCCCAACGCGAGGCCTTCGTCTGGAACGACTGGCATTTCTCGGGCCTGGCACGCCAGGCCGCTGAAAAAGGCCTGGCCAGCTACATCCCCCTGTGCTACCACCAGGGCCCGCAGAACGTGATGCTGTACGAAGAGCCCGAGGTCGCGGTGGTGCAGGTCACGCCCATGGATGCCCATGGCTTCTTCAACCTCTCAACCAGTTGCTCGCTCACGCCCGCCTACCTGCGCAAGGCCGGCAAGGTGCTGGTGGAGGTGAACACCCGCGCACCGCGCTGTCTGGGCGGGCTCGATGAGGGCATCCACCTGAGCCAGGTGAATGGCGTGATCGAGGGCCCCAACAGCCCCCTTCTGCAACTGCCGGCCACCCAGGCCGGTGCGGCGGACACCACCATCGCCGGCTACGTCATGGGCTTGCTGGAAGACGGCGCCACGATTCAACTGGGCATCGGTGCCTTGCCCAACATCGTGGGCGCGCTGATCGCACAAAGCGACCTGAAAGACCTCGGGGTGCACACCGAGATGCTGGCCGACTCGTATGTGGACATGTACGAGGCCGGCCGCATCACCGGCCAACGCAAAGCGCTGGACCGCGGCAAGATGGTCTACACCTTTGCCATGGGTTCGCAAAAGCTCTACGACTTTCTGCACAACAACCCGGCCGCCGCCATCTACCCCGCGTCGTACACCAACGACCCCTGCGTGATCGGCCGCAACCCCAAGGTGGTGGCGATCAACAACGCCATCGAGATTGACCTGTTCACCCAGGTGTCCAGCGAGTCCACCGGCACCCGACAGATCTCGGGCACCGGTGGGCAGTTGGACTTCATCCTGGGCGCCTACAAATCGGAAGGCGGCAAGGGCCTGATCTGCCTCAACTCCACCTACCGGCAAAAAGATGGCACGCTGGCCTCGCGCATCGTGCCCACGCTGTCGCCAGGCTCCATCGTCACCTGCCCGCGCTCGCTGGTGCATTACGTGGTGACCGAGTTCGGCTGCGCCCAGTTGAAGGCCAAATCGACCTGGCAGCGGGCCGAAGCCCTGATCAACATCGCACACCCGGATTTTCGGGAGCAGTTGATCCAGGATGCCGCCCGCCTGGGGGTGTGGCGGCGTTCGCAGCGGGTGCTGTGACCTGAGGCAGCGGCCCGGGGGCCGTTTCAGGTCGCCGGGGCCTTCGCGGTGCCCCCCCGCACATCGCTGCTGCGTGCCAGCGCCACAAAGGCCTGCAGGTAGTCCACCTGCACATCGGCCTCGCGGGCGCCCAGGTAGATCTGCTTGGCAATGCCTTGCTCACCCAGGCGCACCGGCTGGATCGGCAAGCGGGCCGCGTACTCTTGCACCAGCCAGCGTGGCAACGCGGCCACGCCCCGCCCGCTGGCCACCATCTGCAGCATGATGTCGGTGTTCTCGATCGGCTTGTGGCGCCGGGGCAGCACGCCCGCAGGCACCAGAAACTGCTGGTAGATGTCGAGCCTTTCGGGCGATACGGGGTAGCTCAACAGCACTTCAGACGCCAGTTCAGCTGGCTCGACAAAGAGGTGGTCAGCCAGCCGATGGCCCCGGCCCACCACCAGCACCTGTTCATAGTCAAACACCGGCTCGAAATGCAGGCCCGGCTTGAACACCGGGTCGGGCGTGACCAGCAGGTCGATCTCGTAGCCAAACAGCGCACCGATGCCCCCGAACTGGAACTTCTGCTTCACGTCCACTTCGACATCGGGCCAGGCCGCCAGGTAGGGCGCCACGATCTTCAACAGCCATTGGTAGCAGGGGTGGCACTCCATGCCAATGCGCAGCGTGCCGCGCTCACCCTGGGCAAACTGCTTCATGCGGGCCTCGGCCAGATCCAACTGGGGCAGCACCCGGTTGGCCACTGCCAGCAAGTACTCGCCAGCCTGGGTCAGGCGCAGGCTGCGGCCTTCGCGCAACCAGATGTCGGTGCCCATCAACTGCTCCAGCTTTTTCATGGCGTGGCTCAGCGCGGGCTGCGTCAGGCACAGGGTCGAGGCTGCGGCCGTCATCGAACCCTGCCGATCCACGGCCTGGATGATGGCCAGGTGAATGCGTTCAATCATGCCGATCCATGAGCAAAATTTATCGAACTCTGAAATAAGATCATTTTACGTCATCGCATGTCGTCTCTAACCTTGCGTCATCTCCAACCTTGATGACATTGAAGAAGACAGCATGGTCCGCACACACAACCTCGGCTTTCCCCGCATCGGCGCCCAACGCGAACTCAAGTTCGGCCTGGAGGCGTACTGGAAGGGTCAATCCACACTGAACGATCTGAAGGCCTTGGGGGCCGCCCTCCGACAGCAGAACTGGGCCGATCAGGCCCCCCTGGACCTGGCCCCCGTGGGCGACTTTTCGTTCTATGACCAGGTGCTGGACCTGAGCTTCACCCTGGGCAATCTGCCCGAGCGGGTGCGCGGCTTTCAGGGCGACGCGCTGGACAACTGCTTCCGCGTGGCCCGCGGCCGCTCGGCACAGACGGCCGAGGCCCATGCGGGCTGCGGTAGTGGCTGTGGTGGCGGTGTCGCGGCCGGCGAAATGACCAAGTGGTTCGACACCAACTACCACTACATCGTGCCCGAGTTCACGGCGGCCACCGCGTTCAAGCTCGATGGCAGCCGCCTGCTGGCGCAACTGGCCGAGGCCCAGGCCCAGGGCGTGAAGGCCAAGCCCGTGCTGATCGGCCCGATCACCTACCTGGCCATCGGCAAGAGCAAGGACGGCTCGGATCGACTGAGCCTGCTGGAGCGCCTGCTGCCGGTGTATGCCGAGCTGCTCGACGCCCTGGCCGCCCAGGGCGTGGAATGGGTGCAGATCGACGAACCCATTCTGGCGACCGAGCTGGATGCCGATTGGCAACATGCCTTCAACACCGCCTACCACCACCTCAAGGCGGCCAAGGTCAAGCTGCTGCTGGCCACCTACTTCGGCCAGTTGCAAGAAAACGCCTACCTCGCAGCCAACCTGCCGGTGGCCGGCCTGCATGTGGACGCCATCAACGACCGCGAAGGCGTCCAACCCTTGATCAACCTGCTGCCCGCGCACAAGGTGCTGTCGCTGGGCGTGATCAATGGCCGCAACATCTGGAAAACCGACCTCCATACCACCCTGGACTGGCTGGAGCCCCTGGCTCAGCAACTGGGTCAGCGCCTGTGGATCGCACCCTCATGCTCGCTGCTGCACGTGCCGGTGGATTTGGCCAGTGAACAAAAGCTGGATGCCGAGATCCTGTCCTGGCTGGCCTTTGCGCGCCAGAAGCTGGTCGAGCTGCAGGTGCTGGCCCAGGCCTTGAACGAGGGCCGCGAGGCGGTGCGCGAGGCCCTGGACGCCAACCAGGCCGCCCTGGCGGCCCGCCGCGCCTCGCCACGCGTCAACAACCCCACCGTCAAACTGGCCGTGGCCCGCATCACCCAAGACCTGGGTCGCCGTGAAAGCACCTATGCCAACCGCGCCCCCAAACAGGCTGCGCTGCTGAAGCTGCCCAAGTTTCCGACCACCACCATTGGCTCGTTCCCGCAGACGGCCGAGATCCGCCAGGCACGCAGCGAATTCAAGGCTGGACGGCTGGACCTGCCGGCCTACCAAGCCGCCATGCGCCAGGAGATTGAGCGTGCGGTACGCGAGCAGGAGGCCCTGGGCTTGGACGTGCTGGTGCACGGCGAGGCCGAGCGAAACGACATGGTCGAATACTTTGGCGAGCAACTTGACGGCTATGCCTTCAGCCAGTTCGGCTGGGTGCAATCCTATGGCTCGCGCTGCGTGAAGCCCCCGATCCTGTTCGGCGACATCAGCCGCCCGCACCCCATGACGGTGGAGTGGACCACCCATGCCCAGTCGCTGACCCCCAAACCCATGAAGGGCATGCTGACCGGCCCGGTGACGATCCTGAACTGGTCTTTTGTGCGCGACGACCAACCGCGCTCGCAGTCGTGCCGGCAACTGGCCCTGGCCATCCGCAGCGAAGTGCTGGACCTGGAAAAGGCCGGCGTGCGCGTGATCCAGATCGACGAGGCCGCCCTGCGCGAAGGCCTGCCGCTGCGCCGGGCCCAATGGCAGAGCTACCTCGACTGGGCGGTGGAGAGCTTTCGCATCAGCGCCAACGGAGTGCGCGACGAAACCCAGATCCACACCCACATGTGCTATTCGGAGTTCAACGACATCATTGCCTCCATCGCCGACATGGATGCTGACGTGATCACCATCGAGACCTCGCGCTCAGACATGGAACTGCTCGATGCCTTTGATCACTTCAGCT
This sequence comes from Curvibacter sp. GW821-FHT01G03, assembly GCF_059422285.1. Lineage (NCBI taxonomy): Bacteria > Pseudomonadati > Pseudomonadota > Betaproteobacteria > Burkholderiales > Comamonadaceae > Curvibacter > Curvibacter sp. GW821-FHT01G03. The sequence goes on along the minus strand of NZ_JBWKWP010000032.1, from coordinate 39,650 downwards.
ACCCCAACGAGATCGGCCCCGGCGTGTACGACATCCACTCGCCCAACATCCCGAGCGAGCAGCACATGATCGATCTGATGAAGAAGGCCGCCGAACGCGTGCCCTCAGAGCGCCTGTGGGTCAACCCCGACTGCGGCCTGAAGACCCGCCAATGGCCCGAGGTGATCCCGGCGCTGACGCACATGGTGGCGGCGGCCCAGGCACTGCGGGCAGAGCTGACCTGATTGGGCTGTGTGGGACCCCCGGGGGGGGAGGGGCGAAGGCTGCGCACTGAGGGGGGATCCGAATATGCGCAACGAACCTCAACGACAGTTGTGCAGCGGTTGTCGTCGGTGACCACCGATTGGTGTAATCACGCTTTGTAGCACCAAACAGTCATTAGACCCTGATACCTGAACTCAAAGGCTGCGCATTCGATCGCCACCGTGAAGCGATCCACCTCCTATCGGTCAGCAGCACCTCATGAATGCCGCAAGCTGACCAGCGCTTGGCTTCAGATGCCAGCGATGCTTTTCGACCTTCCAGTTATCAGCACCTTCGTGTCGATACACACCAAGATGATGAAGCCTGCCTCCAAACGCATCTCCACCAGAGTCCGGGCCGTAGAGCTCTTTCTCGCCGTAGAGCACCCACACCGCTCGCAATCCCTCGCGCTGCACGAGCCCAAGGAAAGCATCCCTGTCAACTAAGGCTACCGACGGACCATCCAGCGTCACCGCCGGATCAAAGAACGTCGTTCGCTTTCCGTCTGTCCATGTAAGGTCGGCCCCGTTTGAAAGTCGTAGTCCCAGACCTGCGCTGAGCCAAGCCCCTGGCATCCGAAAGTTGCAGGTCCCATCGGTGGAGTAGTCGTATCCCTTTGAGTGGGAATACCGCATGGTCGGCACCAGGAGCCGCGGGAGCCTTTGCTGCCAATCGCTGGCTGCGTGCCACTCGTCTAGAACCTTGACGGAGGGATGCCAGCCGAACTCCCCAAGGAATGCTTCCGAGTACCCTTCACCATCAGGAAGGTCTGGATGATGCTCGGCCTTGCTATTGGTGAGTGCGGCCACTAGCTTCTCTTCGTCGGTCGGACTGACGATCAAGCAATGTAGGTGGACCCACGATTTGCGCGTCACCTCCTGCTGATGTTGACGCTTCCCCATGCGGCTCCAGGATCCCGCACCGTGCAGCGACAGCCAACGTCGCCCATCAATGTCGATGAGATCAATGAGCTTTTCGTCATTGATGACATCAACTTCAGAGGTAAGCCACTGCACGGCCTCCTGTGGTGTACGACAAAGCAATTTCGCTTGCTTGGGCGACCACCATGTAGGGGACCACGCTTTCCAGCCATCGTCCTTGGTAGTCCTACGCAACATCGACGGGTCAATGTCTCTGGCACTCACCTGCCATGGCCCCTGGTACGGTTCAGACTTACCTTCCGACCAACCTGTGAGAAGCTGTGCATTGTCTGACAGGCGCCCAACGAGTTCGTGCAAAGCAAGCCACTGGTACTTCTTTCCCAGCCGTTCGATTCGATGGTCCATACGATCTCGTGTGGGTCGAAATGCTCGCTCGGCGCCTTCGAATTCTTTGGCAGACCAACCAAGGTCGTGTGCGCGTTTAGCTACCCACTTGGCCGCCCACAACCTGTCGAAGTGGGCGCGCCCATCGACATAGTCAGCTTCAGGCACAAGTAGGTCGCCTGAGGAAGTGCAGACTCTGAAGTTCTCAGCAACCAGCACTCCTACCTCGGTCTTGAAACGCTCGAGTACCAACTTGGCTGCGTCTTCCAACTTGCTCCGACGCTCCCAGTTGCTCCGGCCTGCGACGACTACCTCGCGCCTGGCGTTGAGAAGCGCCTCAAACGCCTCTCGCGCCGCCCCTTCAGCCCAAGAGTCGAAATGCTTGCGCCAGAGGGCCGCCAACTGGTAGTTTGAAATGGCACGCGGGGCCTCTCTAGGTGAGCAACCAAACCTCTGAGTTCTGCTTGGAATGGTGTAGTGCTCAAAGTCATCGTGCAGACACGAACTTACGACGCCATCGCTGATATCGCTGCCCACAGGCCACACGAAACCGGCGAGAGCCTCCTCCGGGACGAGGTCAACAGTCCAACGGCTTTGGTACGGTGGTCGAGCGACCGCCGCCTGGCTGTCGGTAATAGCACCCATGCGCACGGCAACTTCGACGATGCCTCTCGCATAGTCCCGCGTGAGCACGTGAGTTGTTGCGTCAGGTCCGAAGAAACGCTTCAATACAAAATCGACGATTGGTGCGTACTCAGCCGCAGGCCAACTCGCCTGCAATGCCGCCCCATAGACTGCCGCATATAGTCGCTCATGAAGGTAGCCATCGTCGACAGCCTGGAACTTCTCGAGCAACCTCAGCGAAGCCGTCGAATTCCCGGCTAGTACGCAAGCGAGGGCCTTCGTCGCCTTGTCTCGAACCTCCCGATGGCTCGCCGTCAGCAGCCAGGTCAAAGTAGTACCGAGAAGTTCGACACGCACAGGGTCACCGATTCTCCGACCGCTGGCCAAGGCCCAGTCGACAACCGTCTGAATGGCCCCCCCTTCCTCGAATCCAAGGCGATTGACGGTCACTGTCCAATCGACATCGCGCTCAACCATCGTCAAGCCCGCCAGCCGCTGATGGAGCCAATCGGCGTTGAAGGCATTGCCAATCTGCGGACCGAATTCGATGTAAAAGCCCGCCAACCCGTCTGTGTCGATAGCATCTTCAATCCAGTGAAGCGTTCTGTGGGTGACGCTCCGCGCGGAGCGCCAGTGCACCGTGTCAAGAAAGTTCTCGCGCCCGCCCCATATGCCTGGAGCGTACCGTGCCGGTACGATGTCTCCCAACTCAACGCCGTGCTCTTCGGCAATCTGGATTGCCAGCGCCTGGATGACGCTCCCTAGCCCCCAGTCCGGGCTTCTTAGGGTGTCCCCCAACGGCGTGCCTGGGGTAAAAGCGTCAGCGAGCCCGTAGTGCTCGAAGTGCTTACGAAGGATTGCTCGGGCGATTTCGTGGTCGCTCATACGCTCGAACGTGAAGCGAACATAGTCCAGACTAGGGTCGGCGCCGACACCGGGCTCGACAGCAAGTAATCCCTCGGCCTCTAGCGCCGCTAGAAGGTTCTTGTCCGCGACGCCTCCACTAGCAAAGGTGTCTTCGGCCAGCTTGTATGCGTCCTCATAGAGAAGGAATCTGTCAGCGGAAGCCGCTACAAGCTCCGCGAATCTGGCGACGAACCGTTCGACAACCCGCATTCGAGGTATCGTCCCGAGTCTGCGCCCCACTGAGCTTGCCACCTCCCCCTTGTAAAAGGAGAACATCGCAGTGATGCCTTCAAGACCTCGAGGTAGCTCATGCCCTCCTGCTGCGATTACGGCATCACAGCAGGTACGTAGGAACAGGGGATTGGCCGACTCCGGGCCCGGTCGCACCCCCAGCCACCCAGTAACTCCGCGCATCTTGAGGTAACGCCGAGCCAGTTCGCCAGTGGAGTCTTCGAAGCCCCTTACAACTCCGCGAGCCCATTTCGACGCGAGAGTGCTCGCAGCGCTAGTCGTCACTATCCGATCAACGAAGGTGTCCCGGCAGGTAAGCACGACAGACACATAGGGATAGCGCTGCGCCTCGATGAGGAACTCAGCCAGTTGCTCAGGCCACCAGTGACGAGCTGGTCCTTCGTTGATTGCATCAATCGCCAGAAGCGCTCGTGTTTCCGCAGCCTGCCCTGCCGCGTCCAGCGCACCCAAAAGCTCGTCGACACTCAGCGGCGCCCCGCGACCGAGCCTTTCAGCGACGCTCAACCAGCCTGTCGAATTTGCGCCCAGTACGCTGCTCGGTACAAGCACTGCGGGTCGCTTGCCCTCCAAGATGGACTGAACTGCGTCCCCAAGGAGATGCGACTTTCCAGCGCCTCCTGGCCCGGTCAAGAAGAGCGCCGTCCTGTTCGCTGCATCCCACCTTTCACTTGCTACCTCCAGGGAGATGTCATCCAGCAGGTCAATGAGCTTGTATGTGTAGTGAGACAGCCAGCGCCAGTGGTCGTCGGTCGGCTTGCTGGCTACATCCCAAGACCAACGTAGGAGGTCGCTCACGGACTGGCGCGCCACTTTCGCAGCATCTCGCCACGCCTCTACGTCATAGAAGCCTTCGATGGCGATGTCGCGAGGGTTCAACACGCCAAATAAATCAACGACCGGAGCCAGAAAGTCAATCGCAGGAGGGGTTGCTGCCGGGAATGCTCTGACTGCCCCCGCAAGCGAACCGCGCACGCTCGCTACAACGTCGAGCGCCTGCTCTGACAATGCTTCTAAGTGGGCAAAAAAGTCGGGGCTCCGCACAAGCGCTTCGATGAGTTGACGAGCTGGTGTATCAACATTGAACTGAGGAAGGTAGCGCTCCCCGAGGATTGCCTTGCTCTCCTGCCAGCGCAGGGTGAACCAACTTTCGGTGAAGACCTCGTGGTCGAGCCAGTACCTCAACCTTCCGGCGTAGCGACCGTCGCTGGACGTAAGCTTCATGTGGATAGCGCTCGCATCCCAAAGCTCGATCTCGAGCACCCGTGATCGCCTCCGCGCCTCAGCCTGCGCCTCATCCCTCCATACTCGCCATCTGCCAAGTTCCGTTTTGGTTGGGCCTAGCCCGGGGTCACGCAAGTTGAACGGCAGGCAGACGATGTACTTAACGAGCCTTGGATGGTTGTCGAGTGCTTGGGTAAGCGAGGCTGTCAGCTTGCTGGCGAGGCCGGAAGTGAACTGACTATAGAACTTCGCCTGTAGGCAATGCTGGTCGCCGGTATCAAACTCGACGTACGCCTCAACGCCCCCGTCGGCACTGCCGCCCTTTCGATGGAAGGATGCGCTCGTTGGCCTGGGCTCAAGAGAAAGGAGCTGAGTGCACAGTTCCTCAAAGCCGTGGTACTGAGCTCCCCCATGGGGCCTAATCTTCTGCAGGTTGAATGCGGGCAGTGGTCGCGACACGAGGGTATTCCCATACTGGAGTACCTCACATTCTCGGCTGAAACGTTCGGGTATCGTTGGAGACTAATGATCGACCAAAAGATGAGCCGCCCATACTCTTACACCAAAGGCTCTTTCACGATGTGCCGACTGGACAACTTCGCGCAGGCCAATCATCTGCTGCGCCGCATTCGAGTAATGGTCAACGGGACGTTCATGTGAGAGGGACACTATGAATTCACTCGAGGAAATCCTTGCGCTCGAGAACCTGTCTTCCCTGGACTCCGAAGCGGCACTCGACGTGGTTGCGCAGCTCGTGGACTTCGCAAGTGACGACGGCAGCCTGTTTGGTGTCGCCACGGCCCTGCGATGGTGTGACGAGTTGGAACTACGGATGGATTCCCTGCAACGAACGCGGCTGGACTACTTCCGCGCAAACGCATGGGCGTTCCGTCAAATGGCTTCACAGCAGACTGTAGAGGCGGCGTGGCAATGGGACCAGCCGGCTGCGACGAAGCTGGTGTACCACCTGCGACGCGCCCTTCGAGCGGAGCGTCGCGACGGGCTGGTGGACTTCCACCGGTGCCAGGTTCTGACCAATCTTGGTAATCAACTCGATACGCTTGGGCGTCCGGTCGCTGGCCAGCGCGTGTACACCAAGGCGTTGCATGAGCTTTCAAGCTTCTGGATGGCTCGTGGCAACCGCGCTCGGGCTGTACTGGGTTACGCGGACGCACTTTACGACCACGGGCACAAGGCGCTGATTGCGGCCTTTGCCCACAGGGAGATGAAGATGGCTCTGGCCCACATGGAGAAGCATCCGAGCTTTGGTGACGTGTCGGTATTGAACAAGCACCTCGAGAGACAGATGGACCTAGTCGGACAGAGCATCACTGTCGCCTCTGCTCTTGAGAACTTGGAGGAGAAGTTCGACCTCGGACGCGATGATGCGGAGCGCGCGTATAGGGAGTGGTGTTTGAACGAAACCCTCTTTTTGAACCCACTTAATGATCTGGGGCCCTACTCGATTGCCGCGCAAGACGTTCTTCTATTGCCTGACCTCAGGGTTGCCGTTGGAGAGCCGCCGGTCTTGATCGGCTTCTACAACCAACTCAAGCAGGAGTTCGCCACCGCGCGTTGGCTTCTCTACGAAGGGCTCGTTGAAGGTGAGTCGCACTTTTCGGACAGCCAAGTGCTCTTGACCAACACCCTCGATTACACCGCATTCGGTCTAGCGGTAGAGAAGCTCAAGACGGCGTTCAGGCTTGCCTACTCGCTGCTGGATAAGGTCGCCTACTTCCTAAATCACTACCTGGTACTTGGCATCAAGGAAAATCAGGTCAATTTCAAGAAGATTTGGCTGGAAGGCAACGACAAGAATCCGCGAGTTCGACAGTCCTTGGAGGCCTCGCGCAACTGGTCGCTGCGTGGGCTCTATTGGCTCAGCAAGGATTTGTTCGAAAACAGCTTGTCTGAGGTTGCGGAGCCGGAAGCCGAGGAGCTCGCGCAGATGCGGCATCACCTGGAGCATAAATACATAAAGGTGCACTGGCTGAAAGTACCGGAGTGGTCCGCCGCATCAACCGCGATTGACCCTTTCAAGGACACGCTCGCATACTCAATTTCAAGAGTGCAGTTAGAACAGCGGAGTCTGCATGTGCTTCAGCTGGCGCGTGAGGCCCTCATCTATCTGAGTCTGGGAGTGCACGCGGAGGAGCTGCGGCGGGAGTGCAAGTCGCCCTCAGCCGGTCCAACTGCGGCTATGGAGCTACTGCCCCTTGAGGACGAGCACAAGCGGCCGATGTAAAGGAGACGCCGAGCTGTACCCGCGGGCAAATTAGACAGCCTGCTATGGGCGGCTTGAACCGAGCCGACGGAGAATGGGCGTAGCAGCACGACTGAGCGCGGAATAACTGATCGCCACCTAGGTCGTTGGCTCGCCATGTGCGAAACAGTTTCGCAGTTTGGCCGCTTTCGACATCAGCTGACTATCACCCCTTGGATGCAACAGACAGCTGTCAGCCTAAAGCTGCCCCCCCCGCTCCCAAAGGCCAGCAGACCGCCCCCGGCCGATATTTCCCATTCGTCCGGACCATGAGCGAGAAAAGGGGTGCCCATCACAGGACACGCCCCTTTGGCTTTGTCATACGCCTGTTCAGGCGCAACGCCGCATGGTGCTCCTGGCTTGGACCCGCCCGACACTCAGGTGTACTGCTTCTCCAGGGCGTCCCAGCCGGGCTTGCCCACCAGACGTTGGCGCTCGGCAAACGGCGTGACCAAGCCGCTGGACTCCTGCACCTCCTTCTCGTCGCGCAGCACCGTCAAGGCCTTTTGCATGCCGGCCACCGCGCCTTGCAGGGCCGCGTTGGCATACAGCACGATGCCGTAGCCCAGTTCACCCAATTGCTCGGCATTGAAGATGGGGGTGCGGCCACCGATCACCATGTTCATGAGCTGGGGCTTGGCCAGGCGCTGGGGCAAGGCGCGCACCTCTTCGGCCTGGGTCACTGCCTCGACAAACAAAATGTCGGCACCGGCCTCGGCAAATTTCTGGGCGCGCTCCACCGCGGCCTCAAAGCCGTGGGTGGCGGCGGCGTCGGTGCGGGCCATGATGAGCAGGTTGGGGTCACGCCTAGCGTCGACGGCGGCCTTGATTTTGCTCACCGCTTCTTCGGTGGAGATGACCTCCTTGCCTGAAAAGTGCCCGCAGCGCTTGGGCGCCACCTGGTCTTCGAGCTGGATGCAGTCGGCGCCGGCGCGCTCCAGGGTTCGTACCGTGTGGTAGACATTGAGGGCGTTGCCAAAGCCGGTGTCGGCATCGACCAGCAGGGGCACACTCACCGCATCGCGGATGCGCGCGGTATGGTCGGCGATCTCAGCCAGACCCATGAAGCCCTGGTCGGGCATGCCGAACCACATGTTGGTGACCCCGGCGCCGGTGACATAGATGGCCTGAAAGCCCAGGTCTTCGATGACCTTGGCCGACAGCGCATTGAAGGCGCCGGGCACGATCAGGCCACGGCGGGCTTCGACGAGTTGTTTGAGTTGTTGACGTGGGGACATGAACTGGAATCCGGTGAGGTTTGGAATCAAGGGGCGCGCGTTCAGAAGGCATCGCCGGGCACACGCACCCAGCCTTCCATCAGCACGCGGGCGCTGCGGCTCATCAAGGCCTTGGTGACCAGCCACTGGCCGTCGCGCAGCTCGGCCTGGGCCCCCACGCGCAGGGTGCCCGAGGGGTGGCCAAAGCGCACCGCCTCGCGCGGACCGCCGCCCGCGGCCAGGTTGACCAGGGTGCCTGGCACGGCCGCCGCCGTGCCGATGGCCACTGCCGCCGTGCCCATCATGGCGTGGTGCAGCTTGCCCATCGACAGGGCGCGCACCAGCAGATCGATCTCGCCGGCCTGCACCGGTTTGCCGCTGCTGGCGGTGTAGCTGGCCGGCGGGGCCACAAAGGCAATCTTGGGCGTGTGCTGGCGTTTGGCAGCCTCACCCAGGTCGCGGATCAGGCCCATGCGCAGGGCGCCGTGGGCACGGATCGTCTCGAAGCGGGCCAGCGCGGCGGCGTCGCCGTTGATGGCCACTTGCAGCTCGGTGCCGGTGTACCCCAGCTCGGCGGCGTTGAGGAAGATGGTGGGGATGCCGGCGTTGATGAAGGTGGCCTGAAAGCGGCCCACGCCGGGCACATCCAGCGTGTCCACCCACTGGCCGGTGGGGAACATGGCACTGCCACCGTCGTCACCCTGGCCTTCGTCGGCCGGGTCGAGGAACTCAATCGCCACCTCGGCGGCCGGAAAGGTCACGCCGTCCAGTTCAAAGTCGCCCGTCTCCTGCACCTGGCCATGGGTGATGGGCACATGGGCCACGATGGTCTTGCGGATGTTGGCCTGCCAGATGCGCACGGTGCACACCCCGTTGTCGGGGATGCGGTCGGCCGGGATGAAGCCGTTGGCGATGGCAAACGGCCCCACGGCGGCCGACAGGTTGCCGCAGTTGCCCGACCAGTCGACAAAGTCGCTGTCGATGGCCACCTGGCCGAACAGGTAGTCCACATCGTGCCCGGGTTGGGTTGGGGGCGAGATGATCACCGTTTTAGAGGTGGACGAGGTGGCGCCGCCCATGCCGTCGATCTGCTTGGCGAAGGGGTCAGGGCTGCCGATCACGCGCTGCAGCAGGCGGTCACGGGGCGTGCCCGGTACCTGGGCCGCCGCAGGCAGGTCTTGCAGGCGAAAGAACACGCCCTTGCTGGTGCCACCACGCAGGTAGGTGGCGGCGATCTTGATCTGGGGTGCATGGCTCATGCCGCGGCTCCTTGTAGTTGGGCCAGAAAGTCTTGGGCAAAACGTTGCAGCACGCCGCCGGCCTGGTAGACCGAGACCTCTTCGGCCGTGTCGAGGCGCGAGCGCACCGGCACCTGAAGCAGGCTGCCATCACGGCGCGTCACCACCAGGGTCAGGGGCGCGCGCGGCGCCAACTCACCGGCCACCGCGTAGGTTTCTCGGCCATCCAGGCCCAGCGTCAGGCGGGTGGTGCCGGGCAGGAACTCCAGTGGCAGCACGCCCATGCCGATCAGGTTGGTGCGGTGGATGCGCTCGAAGCCCTCGGCCACCACGGTCTCGACCCCGGCCAGGCGCACGCCCTTGGCAGCCCAGTCGCGGCTGGAGCCCTGGCCGTAGTCGGCACCCGCAATGATGATCAGGGGCTGGCGTCGGTTCAGGTAGGTCTCGATCGCCTCCCACATGCGCACCACCTGCCCCTCGGGCTCGATGCGGGCCAGCGATCCCTTTTGCACCTGGCCGTTGACCACGGCCATCTCGTTGACCAGTTGCGGGTTGGCAAAGGTGGCCCGCAGGGCGGTCAGGTGGTCGCCCCGGTGGGTGGCATAAGAGTTGAAGTCTTCCTCAGGCAGGCCCATGCGGGCCAGGTACTCGCCGGCCGCGCTGTCGGGCAAGATGGCGTTGGAGGGCGAGAGGTGGTCGGTGGTGATGTTGTCGGGCAGCAAGGCCAGCACGCGCATGCCCTTGAGGGTGCGCGGGTGGGCCGCCAGCGCGCCTACGCCCTCGGTGTCCCAGTAGGGTGGACGGCGGATGTAGGTGGACTGCGGGCGCCAGTCGTACTGCGGGCGCACGGCTTCGCCGTCGTCGCGGCGCAGGGCGAACATGGGCTCGTACACCGCGCGAAACTGCTCGGGTTTGACGGCCTGGGCCACGATGGCATCGATCTCTTCATCGCTGGGCCACAGGTCCTTGAGGCGGATGTCACGGCCCTGCACCACGGCCAGCACATCGTTCTCAATGTCGAAGCGGATGGTGCCGGCAATGGCATAGGCGACCACCAGCGGCGGCGAGGCCAGAAAGGCCTGCTTGGCATAGGGGTGGATGCGGCCATCAAAGTTGCGGTTGCCCGACAGCACGGCGGTGGCGTACAGGTCGCGATCGATGATTTCTTGCTGGATCTTCGGGGCTAGGGCCCCGCTCATGCCGTTGCAGGTGGTGCAGGCAAAGGCCACGATGCCAAAGCCCAGGGCCTCCAGATCGGCCAGCAGGCCGGCTTCTTTGAGGTACATCTCGACGGCCTTGGAGCCCGGGGCCAGCGAGGACTTGACCCAGGGCTTGCGCGCCAGGCCCAGGCGGCGTGCGTTGCGGGCCAGCAAGGCGGCGGCGATCACGTTGCGCGGGTTGCTGGTGTTGGTGCAACTGGTGATGGCAGCAATGATGACGGCGCCATCGGGCAGCAGGCCCTGTGCTTCTTCGGCGCGGGCGGCGGCCAGTTTGTCGGGGCCGGCAATGCCACGCTCTACCAGCGCCGTGGTGGGCAGGCGCCGATGCGGGTTGCTGGGGCCCGCCATGTTGCGCACCACACGGGCCAGGTCAAAGCTCAGCACCCGCTCGTACTCGGCCGTGGCCAGATCGGTGTGCCAGAAGCCGGCCGTCTTGGCATAGGTCTCCACCAGCTGAAGCTGCTCGGGGCTGCGGTCGGTCAGGCGCAAATAGTCCAGCGTCTGCTGATCGATGTAGAACAGCGCTGCCGTGGCACCGTACTCGGGGCACATGTTCGAGATGGTGGCGCGGTCACCGATGGACAGGCTGTCGGCGCCTTCGCCAAAGAACTCGACATAGGCGCCCACCACCTTCTGCGCGCGCAGGAACTCGGTCAGGGCCAGCGCCATGTCGGTGGCGGTGATACCGGGCTGGCGGCGCCCCGTCAAGCGCACACCCACGATGTCGGGCAGGCGCATCCATGAGGCGCGGCCCAGCATCACGTTCTCGGCCTCCAGCCCGCCCACGCCCACGGCGATCACGCCCAACGCGTCCACATGGGGGGTGTGGCTGTCGGTGCCGACGCAGGTGTCGGGGAAGGCCACACCGTCTTGCACGTACACCACCGGCGACATTTTCTCGAGGTTGATCTGGTGCATGATGCCGTTGCCCGCCGGGATCACATCCACGTTGGCAAAGGCCTTCTTGGTCCACTCGATGAAGTGAAAGCGGTCTTCGTTGCGCCGGTCTTCGATGGCCCGGTTCTTGGCAAATGCCTTGGGGTCAAAGCCGCCGCACTCCACGGCCAGCGAATGGTCGACGATCAATTGCACCGGCACCACCGGGTTCACGGCGGCCGGGTCGCCCCCCTCGTTGGCGATGGCATCGCGCAGGCCGGCCAGGTCCACCAAGGCGGTCTGGCCCAGGATGTCGTGGCATACCACGCGCACCGGAAACCACGGAAAGTCGATCTCGCGCTGGCGCTCGATCAATTGGCGCAGGTAGCGGTCGAGCTGGGTCGGGTCAGCCCGGCGAACCAGGTTTTCGGCATGCACCCGAGCCGTGTAAGGCAGGCGCGCCCACGCGCCAGGCTGCAGGGCATCGACCGCGGCGCGGGCGTCGAAGTAGCTCAGGCCCAGGCCTGGCAAAGGGGATCTGAAACAGGAATTCATGGCAGGTTGCTGAAGAGGAATTGTGGCGCGGATGGGCTCAGGTGCGCTGATCCAGGGGCACGAACGCCTGATCTTCGGGGCCGACATACTGGGCACTGGGGCGGATGATCTTGCCGTCGATGCGCTGCTCGATCACATGGGCCGACCAGCCCGAGGTGCGGGCGATCACGAACAGGGGCGTGAACATGTCGGTGGGCACGCCCATCATGTGGTAACTGACAGCGCTGAACCAGTCGAGGTTGGGGAACATCTTCTTGGCCTCCCACATGACCGATTCCAGGCGCTCGGCGATGTCGAACATCTTGGTGTTGCGCTGCTCCAGCGACAGCTCGTGGGCCACCTTCTTGATCACCCCGTTGCGCGGGTCACCGACGGTGTAGACCGGGTGACCGAAGCCGATCACCACCTCCTTGCGTTCGACGCGGTCACGGATGTCGGCTTCGGCCTCATCGGGGTTGTCGTAGCGTTTCTGGATTTCGAAGGCCACCTCGTTGGCGCCACCGTGCTTGGGCCCGCGCAGGGCGCCGATGCCACCGCAGATGGCCGAATACAGGTCAGAGCCGGTACCAGCCACCACGCGCGAGGTGAAGGTGGAGGCATTGAACTCGTGCTCGGCATACAGGATGAGCGAGGTGTGCATGGCGCGCACCCAGCTGTCGCGCGGCTTCGCGCCATGCAGCAGGTGCAGGAAATGGCCGCCAATCGAGTCGTCATCGGTCTCCACCTCGATGCGCTTGCCGTTATAGGCAAAGTGGTACCAGTACAGCAGCATCGAACCCAGCGAGGCCATCAGCTTGTCGGCAATGTCACGCGCGCCGGGGTGGTTGTGGTCTTCCTTCTCGGGCTTGACGCAGCCCAGCACCGAGACGCCGGTGCGCATCACATCCATCGGGTGGGTGGACGGGGGCAGTTGCTCGAGCGCGGTCTTGACCGCCGCCGGCAAGCCGCGCAAGGACTTGAGCTTGCCTTTGTAGGCGGCCAACTCGGCCTGGTTGGGCAGCTTGCCGTGCACCAGCAGGTGGGCCACTTCTTCGAACTCGCAGGTGGTGGCGACGTCCAGGATGTCATAGCCCCGGTAGTGCAGATCGTTGCCGCTGCGCCCCACGGTACACAGGGCGGTGTTGCCGGCAGCGGTGCCCGAGAGGGCGACCGATTTCTTCGGCTTGAAGGTGGCTGGCGCCGGGGCTTGCACGGTCTCGGTACTCATGCGGGGTCTCCTGTTGGTTATCAAAACGATCCATCGCTGCGGGGCGGCCTGAGGCATCGACCGCCACCATCTCAAACACGCCCCTGAGGGCCTCGTCCAGCGGCACACCGGGCGCATCGGCCAGGCCGGTGACGCAGACCGTCATCGAGCTGCGCCCAACGCGACTGACCCAGGCCCGCAAAAGCAACTGATGGCCGACCGGCACGGGGTGGTGGAAATCCACAGCGCTGACACCGGCCATCACGACCTCACGCTGCGCCAGGCTGCGCGCGGCCAGAAAGGCCGCTTTGGCCAGCAGTTGGAGGCCCTGGCCTGCAAACAGGGTGCCGTGGTGATTGGCCAGGGCGGGCAACACCAGTTCTCTGAGCTCGACGGTTCCAGGGGGGCTTGTCATGCTTCGCAATTTACGCAAAATGCACCCGTTCAAACAGGCCTGAAAAGGCGAATATTTGCGAATGAATTTCGCAAATCAGCAAATTTTGCGAATTTTCAGGAAAGCCACTGCGGATGAAAAAGACCTTCATGGGCGTGAAACTGCGCCGACTGCGCGCAGAGCGCGGGCTGTCGCAGATCGGCCTGGCCCAGGCCCTGGGCCTGTCGCCGAGCTACCTCAATCAGTTGGAGCAGAACCAGCGCCCCTTCACGGTCTCGGTGCTGCTCAAGCTGAACCGGGCGCTGGGTGTCGACATCCAGGAGTTCTCTGAGGATGAAGAAGCCCGCCTGATGGCGGGGGTGCAAGAAGCCCTGGCCGAAGCCCCGGAGCCCATCTCGCTGCCAGAGTTCCAGGAGCTGGCCTCCCAGATGCCCGCGGTGGCGCGAGCGGTGATCGACATGCGGCGGCGCCAGCACGAACTGCAGGGCCGGTTGGAAGCCCTGTCGCTGCAACTGGGCGACAACCGAAGCCTGGATGAACCTGTCGTCCACCAACCTTTCGAGTTGGTGCGGGATTTCTTCTTCAACCACCAGAACCACTTCGACGGTCTGGACCGCGCAGCCGAGCGCCTGGCAGCAGAGGCCGACAGTGGGGATGACCCAATCGCGCGGCTCGCCTGGCTGACGCAGCGCCTGGCCGGGCACGGCATCCTGGTGCGGCACGATCCGGGGCCGCAAGGCAGCAAGCGCCGCTTCGATGCCAGGCACTCGACACTGACATTGGCTGGCCGCCTGGATCCCGCCCAGAAAGCCTTCCAGATGGCCACCCAGCTGGCGCTGACTGAGTTCCCCGCCGAGCTTGATGCCCTGACCCAGGTGACCCCATTCACCCGCCATGAGCCAGCGCGCCAACTGGCCCGCCTGGGCCTGGCCAACTACTTCGCAGGCGCACTGCTGCTGCCCTATGGACGTTTTTTGCAGGCGGCCGAGACGTTGCATTACGACATCGAGCTGCTGGGCCGGCTCTTCGGCGTCGGCCTGGAGACGGTCTGCCACCGACTGAGCACTTTGCAGCGCCTGGGCGCACCGGGCGTGCCCTTCTCCTTTGTTCGGGTGGACCGGGCTGGCAACATCTCCAAGCGCCAGTCAGCCACCCACTTTCATTTCAGCCGCATCGGTGGCACCTGCCCGCTGTGGAATGTGTACGAGGCTTTCTCGCGCCCGGGTCAGATCCTGGCACAGCTGTCCAGCATGCCCGACGGTCGCCGCTACCTGTGGGTGGCACACGCGGTCACCCACGGCGAGGCCGGATATGGCTCACCGCGGCGCACCTTCTCGGTCGGACTGGGCTGCGATTTGCGCCACGCGCATCGCCTGGTCTATGCGCGCGGCCTGGATCTGCAAGACCCGGCGGCCGCCACGCCCATCGGCATGGGTTGCAAGGTCTGCGAACGACATAACTGCCCGCAGCGCGCCTTTCCCTTTGTGGGCCGCGCCCTGGCGGTGGACGAGCACGAGAGCCCGTTCGCGCCCTATGGCTCACTGGGCGGGGATGCAGCAGGGGGCGTTTGACCAGGCCCGCTGCCTGCAGCATTTCACACCGGCCTTTGAACCGGTGCCCTCGTCATACCCAAAGGCCTATTTTCAAGCTCCAACCTGCGTTCCATGTCTGCATGGACAATCGGGTGATCAGATGCCAACGATCTCACCCCCGATTGCTGCGCGACGCCTGCAACCATGACAGCAGTTTTCGCATTTGAGATGCGGCCTGCGAAACCTGCAAATATTATTTTTGGACATTTTCCCCATGGAAATCAAAGTCAACTTTCTGGATAAGCTTCGTCTTGAAGCCAAATTTGATGACTTCACGGTGATCGCCGATCAGCCCATTCGCTACAAGGGCGATGGGTCGGCCCCAGGGCCTTTTGATTATTTTCTAGCATCCTCCGCCCTGTGTGCCGCGTATTTTGTCAAGCTGTATTGCAACACCAGAAACATACCGACCGAAAACATCCGGTTGTCACAAAATAATATTGTCGATCCAGAAAACAGGTATCAGCAAATATTCAAGATTCAGGTGGAGTTGCCACCGGACATCACGGCCAAGGATCGCCTGGGTATTTTGCGCTCCATTGAGCGCTGCACGGTCAAAAAAGTGGTTCAGACCGGCCCCGAGTTTGTAATCGAAGAAGTAGAAAATCTGGATGCCGATGCGCAATCGTTGCTGACGGTTAATTCAACCTCTGATATTGCCACCTACATCCCCGGAAAAGACCTGCCTCTGGAGCAAACCATCGCCAACATGTCTGGCTTGCTGGCCAACTTGGGCATCAAAATAGAAATTGCCTCTTGGCGCAACATCATTCCGAATGTCTGGTCGCTGCATATTCGCGATGCGCACTCACCCATGTGCTTCACGAACGGCAAGGGGTCCACCAAGGAAAGCGCCCTGGCATCAGCGCTGGGCGAATACATTGAACGGCTCAGCTGCAATCATTTTTATGCGGGCTCATTCTGGGGGTCAGACATTGCCGAAGCCAGCTTTGTTCATTATCCGAATGAACGTTGGTTCAAGCCCGGTAAAAAAGACAAATTACCACCTGAAATCCTGGATGAGCATTGCCTGGCCATCTACAACCCGAGCGGCGAGTTGCGTGCCTCGCATTTGGTCGACACTAACTCTGGCAACGCCGCGCGTGGCATCTGCTCACTGCCCTATGTGCGCCAGTCGGATGGCAAGGTGGTGTACTTTCCGTCCAATCTGATTGAAAACCTCTATGCCAGCAACGGGATGAGTGCCGGCAACACGCTGGCCGAAGCGCAGGTGCAATGCTTGTCAGAGATTTTCGAGCGCGCGGTGAAGCGTGAAATCATCGAGGGCGAGATGGCCCTGCCCGATGTGCCGGCGCAGGTCCTGGAGAAATACCCAGGCATTCTGGCGGGCATTCGAGCCCTGGAGGAACAAGGGTTTCCGATTCTGGTGAAGGATGCCTCTCTCGGGGGGCGTTACCCCGTGATGTGCGTCACCTTGATGAACCCTCGCACGGGGGGCGTTTTTGCCTCATTTGGTTCACACCCTAGCCTGCAGGTGGCACTGGAGCGCAGCCTGACAGAGTTGCTGCAAGGTCGCAGCATTGAAGGGCTCAATGACTTGCCTCAACCCACCTTCATCAGCAATGCGGTGACTGAACCCAATAATTTTGTGGAGCACTTCATTGATTCCAGCGGCGTGGTGTCTTGGCGGTTTTTCAGCGCGCAATCTGACTTTGAATTTGTCGAATGGGATTTTTCTAGCAAGGGTGAAAATTCCAATGCGCAGGAAGCGGCCACTTTATTCGGCATCCTCGACAAAATGGGCAAGCAAACCTATGTGGCGGTGCATGATGAATTGGGCGCCACAGCGTGTCGAATTCTGGTGCCGGGTTATTCGGAGGTCTATCCCGTGGAAGACCTGGTCTGGGACAACACCAACAAGGCCTTGCTGTTCCGCAACGACCTGCTGAATCTGCATCAATTGACCGACGATCAACTGGAGGCCCTGCTGGATCGCCTGGAAAACGAAGAGCTGGACGAATATGGCGACATTGCCACCCTGATCGGGATTGATTTCGACGAAAACACCGTGTGGGGGCAACTCACCGTTCTCGAGTTGAAATTGCTGATCCAGTTGGCCTTGCAAAGGTTGGAGGAAGCCCACGAAGGGGTGAAGTCTTTCCTGCAGTACAACGACAACACGGTTGACCGGGGCTTGTTCTACCAAGCGTTGAATGCGGTGCTCGATGTGGTCCTGGACGAAGACCTGGAACTCGACGACTACATGGTCAACTTCCGTCGCATGTTCGGCGACCCGCGCATGGACGCCGTGACGGGCTCGGTCGACGGCACGGTTCGCTTCTTTGGCTTGACGCCGACCAGCCTGCAGCTCGATGGCCTGGACCGCCACAAGCGCCTGCTCGACAGCTACAAAAAGCTGCACGCCGCACGGGCGCGTGTGGCGCAACCCTGATGGCTTGACGCAGGCCCACAGGCCACCCGGCCGCCAAGTGCTGTCAACCCGGCCTTTTGCCCAGCAGCCGCTGACTGCCCACAAAGACCAGCATCAGGCTGAACCCGGCCGCCAGCGTCGTCAGCCAGGGCCCGGGCGCCAGCGCCACAAAGTGGAACGGGGCCGCCAACCAGGGCACGGTGGTGATGGCACACAGCGCCAGCAGCGTGCCGCCCAGCACCCACAGGCTGACCGGTGTGAGGCCCTTGAACAAACTCAGCCCGTTCACGCGGCCCTGGCGGCTGGGCAGGATCAACACGGCATTGGCCACCACCAGCAACACAAAGGCCACCGTGCTGGCCAGGCCCGCCGGGTGGCCCTGGCTGAGCAGCCATGCATAGGCGCCCACCACCGCCCCACTGACCGCCCCCCCTTGCAACAAACTCAGCAACACGTGGCGCGGGCTGAGCAGCGGTTCGTCGGTGCGCCGCGGCGGCCGGTCCATGAGACCGGTGGCCCCAGGCTCGGCCTCGAACACGATGGAGCAGGCCGGGTCGATCACCAACTCCAGGAAAGCAATGTGCAGGGGCGCCAGCACCAGCGGCAGGCCGAACAAAGCTGGCAGCAGGGCCAAAGCGATGATCGGGACATGCACGGCCAGGGTGTAGACCATGGCCTGGCGCAGGTTTGCAAAGGTGAGCCGGCCACGCGCAATGGCCTGCACGATCGCTGAGAAGTCGTCGTTCAGCAGCACCAGAGAGGCCGCCTCGCGGGCCACATCGGTGCCACGCTGCCCCATGGCGATGCCGATGTGCGCCGCCTTGAGCGCGGGTGCGTCGTTGACGCCGTCGCCGGTCATGGCCACCACTTCGCCCTGGGCCTTGAGCGCCTCGACCAAGGCCAGCTTTTGCTGGGGCCTGATGCGTGCAAACACACTGACCTGGCCCAGGCGGCCCGCGAGGTCAGTGGGGGACAGGCTGGCCAGTTCGTCGCCAGTGATGACCTGATCGTGCGCCATGCCCGCCTGGGCCGCCACGGCCCGGGCAGTGCGTGGGTGGTCTCCCGTGATCATGACCACCCGGATACCGGCCTGACGGCACTGCGCGATGGCGGCCGGCACCTCAGGTCGCAACGGGTCGGCCAGCCCGACCAGGCCCAGCCAGACAAACTCGAAATCGTGCTGGCCGGCCGGCCAGTCCTGGGCACTGCGGTGCCGGGCCTTGGCCACCCCCAGCACCCGCAGGCCCTGGTCGGCCAGTTGCGCCGCTTGCGCGCTGACCGCAGAACGCTCAGCCTCAGGCAGGTGGCACAAATCGGCCACGGCTTCCGGCGCGCCTTTGGAGGCCACCCAGTCAACCGGGCCGTTCTGATCACGCCACAGGTGCGACATGGCGAGCAAACCAGGCGACAGCTCGTACTCGCGCACCAGGCGCCATTCGGGGTGCAGGTGCTCGGTGCCCACCAGATGGGCCCCTGCAAAGCGGTGAAAGGCCTGCTCCATGGGATCGTGCGGGTCGATCTCGCTGGCCAGCACCGCGTACTCCAACAGCTCGTGAAAGGCCTCGGGCAGCGCGTCAGGGCCCTCTGCCATCGGGTCCAGGGTGTTCAGTGTCTGGGTGCCGGCACACAAGGCTGCCACGGCCATGCGGTTCTGCGTCAGCGTGCCGGTCTTGTCCACACACAGCACGGTGGTCTGGCCAAGCGTCTCGATGGCATTCAGGCGCCGGGTCAGCACCTGCTGGGCGGCCATGCGCCGGGCGGCAAGTGCCAGAAACACGATCATGATCACCGGGAGCTCTTGCGGCAGCAGCCCCATGGCCAGGGTGATGCCTGACAACACGGCCTGCAGCCAATCGCCCCGCAACACGCCCAGCAGGCCCACCAGCAAGGCGCACAACGCGAGGCCGATGAACACCAGCTGACGCGTCAGCCTGGCCATCTCTTCGCGCAGCGGCGAGGCCTGCAAGGCAATGGTGTCCAGCGATTGACCGATGCGGCCCAGCTCGGTTCGCTGGCCAGTCGAGGTGACCTGAAGCAGCCCTTGCCCGCTGACCACCAGGGTGCCGGCGTACACGGCTTGGCCAGGTTGTTTGGCCACCGATTCCGATTCGCCGGTGAGCATGGATTCGTCGGTGGCCAGCTCATGGGCCTGCAGCAGGGTGCCATCGGCCGGTATGCGGTCGCCTTCGGCAATCATGAGCAGGTCTTCGCGCACCACCTCGCGGCCCGCCACCCGCTGCGCCACACCGCCACGGACCACCAGGGCCCGCGGGCTGGACAGGTCGCGCAATGCGTTCAAGGCCTGGTCGGTGCGGCGCTCCTGCAGCACCGTGATCGTCATGATGACGACCACGAAACCCAACAGGATCATCGCCTCATGGGCATCGCCCATGGCCAGGTAAATGACGCCCGCGCCCAGCAGCAACAGGAACATGGGCTCACGCACCACATCCCAGGCCATGTCGCGCAGCGTGCGCCGCTGGCTGACACCGAGTTCGTTGGGGCCCTCGTCACGCAGACGCTGGGCCGCTGCGGCAGGCTCCAGGCCGGTGGGTGGCGTTGTCGCTTGGGAAGGCTCGGTCGGGGATGCGGACATGTCTGAAACTGTGGGGCAGGTGAGCGCCCCGAAGAATGACCTTGCGCAATTTATACGCCTGATCCGTGACACCGCCATCCGTGCAGCCTCGGCGCGGCGCTTATGCGGCCTTGTTGCGAGCGCCTTTTGCCTTTTGCCTCTTGGGCGGGGGATCCCCCTCCTCTGCACGGCCAAGCACCGGGTCAGGCCCTCGGCTCACCGCAAAACCCCATGAACGATTGGGATATTCACTGGCTAATAGACGACTGGTCTAATACATCCGTACCATTCACTCCTATGAAACCCGCCCACGCCGACACCCGCCAGCACATTCTGGACACTGGCAATCGCATCATTGCCAGCAAGGGGTTCTCCGCCGTGGGTCTGAACGAGATCCTGCAGGCGGCCGAGGTACCCAAGGGATCGTTCTACCATTACTTCAAATCGAAGGAGCAGTTTGGCGAAGCCTTGCTCGAATCGTTTTTTGAAGGCTATCTGGGCCGCATCGACAGCCTGTTCGAACGCACCGATCTGAACGCCCGCGAACGCCTGCTCGCCTACTGGCAGCAATGGCAGTCCACCCAATGCCCCAGCGGCGGCGACCAGCCCTGCCAGGTGGTGAAACTCAGTGCCGAAGTGTCCGACCTGTCTGAACCCATGCGCATGGCGCTGCATGACGGCACCCAGCGCGTCACGGCACGGTTGGCCGAGGTGATCCGCGCTGGGCAGACCGATGGCTCGATGGCCAAGCTCGAACCCGAGGCCACCGCGGGTCTGCTCTACCAGCTGTGGCTGGGTGCCAGCCTGCTGAGCAAGGTGCACCGGCAGACCCAATCGCTGGAGCAGGCCATGGCGTTCACTCGGCAACTCCTCACCCCTTGAATCGGCTCAGCCTTTCAGGATTTTTTGAAACCCAAACTAGACGACCGGTCTAATTTAAATGGACAACACTCACGCCATCACCCGCCGCACCCAGGCGCCCCGGGCCGTTGGCACCGCGGTCGTCCCCACCCTTTGCCTTTCTCTGTCTGCCTCAACCCGGGCCCCTGTGGCTCTCTCAACCTGAAAGTCCTTGACCTCATGACCACCTTGTTCGACCCCGTCCAAGCCGGCGACATCGCCCTGCCCAACCGCATCGCCATGGCCCCACTGACCCGCAACCGTGCCCCCGGCGGCGTGCCCACGGCTGCCATGGCCGACTACTACGCCCAGCGCGCCAGCGCTGGCCTGATCATTGCCGAGGCCAGCCAGATCAGCCCCATGGCGCAGGGCTACCTCGACACCCCCGGCATCTACTCGACCGAGCAAGTGGTGGCCTGGCGGCAGGTGACCGACGCCGTGCACGCCCAGGGCGGACGCATCGTGCTGCAGCTGTGGCACGTGGGCCGCATCTCGCACAACTCGCTGCTGCCGGGCGGCGCGGCCCCGGTGTCGCCCACCGCGGTGGCCGCCAAGACCCACACGTTCACCGCCGAAGGCTTTGTGCCCGTGTCCACCCCTCGGGCCCTGGCGGATGACGAGATCCCGGCCCTGCTGGAGGACTACCGCCGCGCCGCACGCAACGCCATCGAAGCCGGCTTTGACGGCGTTGAAGTGCACGGCGCCAACACCTACCTGCTGGAGCAGTTTCTGCGCGACAGCGTGAACGACCGCAGCGGCCCCTATGGTGGCCCGATCGAAAACCGCGCCCGACTGCTGCTGGAAGTGGTGCGCACCGTGGCCACCGAGATCGGCGCCGGCCGCACGGGTCTGCGCCTGAGCCCCATCACCACCTTCGGCGGCAGCGCCCCGGTGGACAGCCAGGCCCAGGCCCTGTATGGCCACGTGGTGCAACAGGTGGCTTCGCTGGGCCTGGCCTACCTGCACGTGATCGAGGGCGAAACCGGTGGGGCGCGCCAGCCTGAAGGGGCCCCTGCCTTTGACTACGCCGCGCTGCGACGCGCCTTCCCGGGCACCTGGATCGTGAACAACGGCTTCAGCCGCAGCGAGGCCCTGGAGGCCGTGGCCAGCGGCACCACCGATGTGGTGGCCTTCGGCCGCCCCTTCATCGCCAACCCCGATCTGGTGCGACGCCTGCGCGAAGACGCCCCGCTGAACCCCTTGCGCGCCGACAAGCTGTACGGCGGCGGGACCGAGGGCTACACCGACTACCCCACGCTGGACGCTGTGACGGCCTGAGCGTGGGCTTGAGTGGGGCTTTTCACGAGGGATGGCCTCGGTGCGAGCCGCATTTCACCCCATACGGCTCAAAATGTGAGCCGATCCGAGTGACATGCGGACCCACACGGCGCACCCCTGGCACCCCCGCCTGATCAAAGCGACCCCAAGTGCTGCCAGGGCCTCACGGGCATTTGATACTGCCCGCGCGACCCGGGTCAACGCCGGGGCGCCAGGTGAATCCCAGCCAGCATGCAGCGCACCGAGCCACCGGCCATCTCGATGGTGGGCACGTTCAGCGGCAGCAGCCGGGCACTCTGGCCGATGAGGGCCTTCTGGGTCGGCGTCAGACTGTCGTGGGCACGCTGCGACAGGGCCAGCAGGCGCCCTTCCCGGCCTGACAACTCCAGCGCGTTGCCTGCAAACTCGGCAATCTGGCCTGCGCTCAGGGCGATCACCTCGCGGCCCGACTCTTCCAGCCGGGCCCGCAGTTCGGCGGCACGCCTGGCATCGGGGATCAGGTCCAGACCGACCAGCGCAAAATGGGTGGCAATGCACATCAGTACATTGGTGTGGTAGATCGGCTGGCCCTGGGCGTCGGCCGTGTCGAACACCAGGGGCTCGAAGCCGAAATGGGTGCAGAAACGCTCCAGGGCCACCGCATCGGCCCGGTTGGAGCGGGCCGTGTAGGCGACCCGGGCCACGTGGTCCAGCACCATGGCGCCTGTGCCTTCCAGAAACAGCCCGTCGGGCTCCAGCCCCGAGTAATCGATCACGTCCTGCACCCGATAAGTGCTTTTGAGCATCTCGATCACATCGCTGCGGCGCTCACGCCGGCGGCTGGGCGAGTGCATGGGATACAGCGCCACATGGCCGCCCGGGTGAGTGGAGAACCAGTTGTTCGGGAACACCGAATCGGGGGTGTCGCGCTCGCCATGGTCCTCAAACAGATGCACCCGCACACCCTCGGCCTCCAGCCGGGCCGCTGCTGCGGTGACCTCGTCACGCGCGGCTTCGGCGATGCGCTGGGCCGCCTCACGCTCGGCCGCCTGCTGGAAAGCATTGTCGGCCGCGGTTTCAGGGTTGGGGGTGAAGTGGTGCGGACGCACCATCACGACGGCCGCCGGGGCCTGGATCGAGGGCATGGAAGGCATGGGCTCAACGGTGTGCAAGCAACGGGAAAAAGCGCGGGGCGGCCGTGGCCGCTCAGGCCACGCGGCGCAAGGCGACCCGCGCGGCACTGGCACGGGTGTGGCGAAACAGATCCTTGGGGTCATCGGCCTCAGGCACCAGTTCGACCTCCACGCCCAGTTGGTAGCGGGTGGACTGTGCCAGCACGTAGCGCAAGGTGGCGTAGTCCTCCAGCGCAAAGCCCACCGAATCAAACACTGTGACCTGTTCGGCACTCTGGCGCCCGGCTTCAGTGCCGGCCAGCACCCGCCACAGGTCCACCACCGGGAAGTCGGCCGGCAGTTGCTGGATGTCACCCTCCACCCGGGTCTGCGGCTCGTACTCGACAAACACGCGAGCGGCCCGCAACACATCGGCATGCAGCTCGGTCTTGCCTGGGCAGTCGCCCCCCACCGCGTTCAGGTGCATGCCGGGCTCGATCATCTCGGGCGTGAGAATGGTCGCGCAGCGCTTGTCGGCCGTGATCGTGGTCACCACATCGGCCCCGCGCACGGCATCGGCGATCGAACTGGCGCGCCGGATCCGCAGCCCGGGGCAATGGGCCAGGTTGCGCACCAACTTGTCGGTAGCCCGAGGATCGAGGTCGAACGCAGCGATCTCATCAATGCCCAGGTGGTGGTGAAAGGCCAGGGCCTGGAACTCGCTTTGCGCCCCGTTGCCGATCAGGGCCATGCAGCGTGAATCGGGTCTGGCCAGGGCCCGTGCTGCCATCAGCGAGGTGGCGCAGGTGCGCAGCGCGGTGGCCAGGGTCAGCTCCGACAACAGCACCGGGTAGCCCGTGGCCACCTCGGCCAGCACCCCAAAGGCCATCACCGTGTACAGGCCCCGCCCCGTGTTGCCAGGATGACCGTTGACGTACTTGAAGGCGTAGTGCTTTGCATCGGACACGGGCATCAGCTCGATCACACCGATGTCGGAGTGGCTGGCCACGCGGGCCGATTTGTCGAAATCGGCCCAGCGCACGAAATCGTCGCGGATGGCATCGGCCAGTTCGCCCACAAAGCGGGCCACGCCCACCTCCTGCACCAGGCGAGACATGGTCGGGACATCGATGAAGCGGGTCATGGCAGGGTCTTTCAGGCTGCGCTCAGCCAGTGGGGATGACAGAATTTTTCCCGTGAGACGCGCCAAAATGAACCCTTCAATCTGTCACTTTTTACGGTTTAATGCACAGATTGCTTTATTCAACCGTCAATCTGCCCATGGACGACATCGACCGCCAATTGCTGGCCCTGCTGCGTGACAACGCCCGCCTGCCAGTGGTCGCCCTGGCTGCCAAACTGCGCGTGGCCCGGGCCACGGTGCAGAACCGCATCGCCCGACTGGAAGCCGACGGCACCATCGTGGGCTACACCGTGCGCCTGCGACCGGCCGCCGAGGCGCAGCGCATCCGCGCCATGACCAGCATCGCCGTCGAGGGCGCGCATGGCCCCGAGGTGCAACGCACCCTGCGCGGCCATCCCAACATCGTGGCCCTGTACAGCACCAATGGCCGCTGGGATCTGCTGGCCGAGATCCGGGCCGACAACCTCGAAGAGTTCGACCGCGTGCTGGGCACCCTGCGCACCGTGCCTGGCATCGCCAACACCGAGACCAGCTTGCTGCTGTCCACTTACAAGCTGGGCTGAAGCGGCGGTGCCTGAAGCCCGCCGCCCGACCGATGAACAACCACCTTGGTCGTCAGGGCGTGGGCCCACGCGGGGTTGAACCTTAGAACCGTGGCTTCCCGAACCCTCAGGAGGCCTTCATGTCCCCAACAATCACCAACGATGGCTGGTCAAACAAAGCCGGCACCGCCGAACGGGCCTGCAGCTGCCAGACCTGGAAGCAGCACTGGCTCAACTTCTCGGGTCGCCCCTGGCCAGCGCAATGCGCGGTGCAAGCCTGCGCCAGCCGCCCCACCCTGGGCGCGCATGTGATCAACCCTGCCGTGAGTGGCGAAAGAATCATCCCCATGTGCGAGGCCTGCAACCACCGATCAGGCCATTTCTCGCTCAAACCCGCCACGGTCCTGGTCAGTGCCAACCAGGCCGAGACCTGCGCCCGCAAGCGCTGACCGCCGCAGATCAAGCCACCTGGCGCGACAAACCCAGGTGATCCCGCAGTGTCGTGCCCTCATACTCACGGCGCGCCAGGCCCCGCCGACGCAACTCGGGCAACACACGCTCTGCAAAGTCGCGCAAGCCATTGGGCAGCACGGGCGCCATCACATTGAAGCCGTCGGCCCCATAGTTCACAAAGCGCTCTTCCAACTGGTCGGCGATCTGCTCGGGCGTTCCCACCAGTTGCCAGTGCCCCCGGGCACCCGCCACGCGCAGGTAGAGCTGGCGGATGCTGAGGTTCTCGCTGCGGGCCAGCTTCAGCGTCAGGTCTTGCCGGCTCTTGCTGGCATTGGTCTCGGGCAGCTCGGGGATGGGGCCGTCCAGGTCGTACCCCGACAGGTCCACCCCGCCGGTCAGTCCCGAGATCAGCGACAAGCCCAGCACCGGGTCGATCAGCGACTGCAACTGTTCAAACTTCTCCTTGGCCTCGCTCTCGCTGCTGCCCACCACCGGAAACACCCCAGGCATCACCAGCAGGCTGGCCGGGTCGCGCCCATGGGCCGCCATGCGGCCTTTGAGATCGGCATAGAAGCTCACTGCGTCCTGCAGGGTCTGCTGAGCGGTGAAGACCACCTCGGCCGTGCGCGCCGCCAACGCCTTGCCCGCTTCGGAAGATCCGGCCTGCACCACCACCGGCCGGCCCTGCGGCGAGCGCGCCACGTTCAGAGGCCCCTGCACAGAGAAGTGCTTGCCCTTGTGGTTGAGCACGTGCCGACGCGCCGGGTCAAACACCCGGCCACCCGCCTTGTCCCAGACAAAGGCGCCTTCATCCCAACTGTTCCACAGGCCCAGCACCACATCGGCAAATTCGCTCGCGCGCTCATACCGATCGGCGTGGGCCAGGTGGTGCTCCCGATTGAAGTTGCGCGCCTCGAACTCGCTCGACGAGGTGACCAGGTTCCAGCCCGAGCGCCCACCGCTGAGGTGGTCCAGCGAAGCAAACTTGCGCGCAATGTGAAAAGGTTCGTTGAAGCTGGTCGAAGCTGTGCCCACCAGGCCGATGCGCTCGGTCACGGCCGAGAGCGATGACAGCAAGGTCAAAGGCTCAAACTGCGACACATAACTGTGTGCCGTGCGGCTCAGCACCTCAGGCCGGTCGCCCCGGGTGCCCACGCCATCGGCGAGGAACAACAGGTCGAAACGCGCGGCCTCAGCGATCTGGGCCAGTTCGCGGTAGTGGCGGATGTTGAGGCCTGCGCCGGGCAAGGCATCCGGGTGACGCCAGGCCGCGATGTGGTGGCCGGTGGGGTACAGAAAGGCGCCAAAGCGCAGAAAGCCAGATCGTTTGGCCATGGGTCGGTCTCCAGGTTGCGCTCAGGGCGCCAGGTAAAGGTCGGCAAATGAATCGTTGAGGCCGTTCGAGTTCAGGGTGTGGCGGTGCACCCGCTTCTGGGCCACGGTCACGGGCTGGAAGGCGGCCAGGTTCACCACGGGCAAGTCCTGATGGATGATCTGCTGGAAGCGGAAGAACAGCCCACGCCGGCGCGTCAGATCGGGCTCGATGGCCGCCGCTTCCAGCAACTGATCGACCTCGGGATTGGCGTAATGGCTGGCGTTCGAGAAGCCCAGGCCCGGCTTGAAGTTCTTCGACCAGTAGCCCCGCTGCACACCCACCGTGGGATCGAAGTTGTTGTTGAGGTTGTTCACGGCGATGTCGAAGTTGCGATCGGTGTAGACCGCCTTGACAAAACTGCCGAAGTCATAGGCCGAGATGCTGGCGTCGATGCCGATGCGGTTCAAGGCCTGCCTCAGGTACTCGGTGGTGCGCCGATTGCCTTCTTGGTAGTAAGGGTTGTAAGTGAGGCGCAGCGCGAAGCGCTTGCCATCGGCCTTGCGGGCAAAGCCGGCCTCGTCGAGCAGGCGTTCGCTCAAGGCCGGATCGTAGGCATGCGGGCTGATGCGCAGATCACTGAACTGTTTGAGCACCGGCGTGATGGGCGTGGGCGAGCCCTCGGCAAAGCCGAACCAGGCCGTCTTGACCAGGGCCTTGGGATCAACCGCATGGGCGATCGCCAATCGCACTTTGGGATGGGCCAGCACGGGCGTGTCGAGGTTGAACTCGAACTGAGACTGCTGGCCGCCGTACTCGTAGCCCCGCGTGGTGATGTCCAGCGTGGGCAGGGTGCGCAGGCGGGCCACATCGCCCAGTGGCACCGGTGTGTCGCCGGCCAGATCGAGCTGGCCCGACTCGAGCGCCGCAGCGCGAGCCGCCGGATCGGGGATGATGCGCACCACAATGCGGTCGAGGTAAGGCTTGGGCTTGTCCCAATAGTCGGGGTTGCGCTCCAGGATGATGTGGCTGCCCTTGACCCACTCCTTGAAGACAAAAGGCCCCGTGCCAACAGGCTTGGTGTTGTAGGGGTTGGTGCGGATGTCCGTGCCCTCATACAGATGGCGCGGCACGATGGGTGATTCGCTGGAGGCCAGGGCGGTCAACAGATAGGGCGCCGGCTTGCTGAGCACAATGATGGCGGTGTAAGGATCTGGCGTGCGCACCTCCGATACATTGGCAAAGGTGGCCCGACCGCGCGGATGGAACTCCTTGAGCGTGAGGATGGAAAACGCCACGTCAGCCGATGTGAAATCGCGCCCGTCATGCCATTTCACCCCCCGCCGCAGCTCGAAGCGGTACTGAAGCCCGTCGGGTGACACCTGCCAGCGCGTGGCCAGCCGCGCCTCGGGCTTGAATTCGAAGTCATAGGCCAGCAGGCCCTCGACCACCTTGGTGCCCACCTTCTGCGGAAAGCCGAAGGTGTTGTCGATCGAGACGATGGTGGCGGCCTCGGGCACCACGCCGAACTGCAAAGTGCCCCCATGCACGGGCTGCACGGCCTTACCGGCAGCGGTCTGTGCACCGGCCACGCCGCACAGCCCCAGGCCGGCGCACAGTGCCAGCATGGCGACGGGGCGAGCCCCCTCGCGTGTCAATCGGATCAGCATGCTCACTCCAGAAGACAACAGGTACCGCCCCGGCAGACAGTGCCTGGGGAGGGATCGCGCAAATCCTATCGACGCCCCCGGCGCCGACTTAGACGGATTTCAGAGATGGAATCTTGGAAATCAACGGGCGGCCAAGCCACCTGGGGTCCTCAGGACGCTGTCGGCAACACGAACGGCACCCGACCCTCGACGGGGTGCCCAGGGTCGGTATACCCAGGGGTAGAACTGTGCCCTGCCGGCACCAGCCGGTTGACCAGGGCCTCGTCCTCTGGAGTCAGCACCACGTCTTGTGCCTTCACATAGGCCTGCCACTGCGCTTCGGTGCGCGGGCCGGCGATGAAGGAGGTGATGAGCCGGTTGTTCAGCACCCAGGCCACGGCCAGCTCGGCCGGCGTGATGCCGCGGGCTTCGGCGTGCTCACGCAACTGGCGAGCGATGCGCAACGATTCGGGGCGCCACTCGGTCTCAAGCAATCGCTTGTCGGCACGTGCTGCCCGCGAATCAGCGGGCGGCGGCGCATCGGGGTCATACTTGGCGGTCAGCACACCGCGCGCCAGCGCGCTGTAAGAAACCACACCCAGGCCGTAGTGAGCGGCGGCGGGCAGTTGCTCCACCTCGGCACTGCGGTCCACCAGGTTGTACAAGGGCTGGCTGGCCACGGGGCGGTCGATGCCCTCTGCATCCGCCAGGTGGGCGACCTCGGCAATGCGCCATCCCCGAAAGTTGGCCAGACCGAAATAGCGCAGCTTGCCGGCGCGCACCAAGTCGCCCAGCGCACGGACCGCCTCGCCCAGGGGTGCCTCGAAGTCGGCCCGGTGCAGGTACAGCAAGTCGATGTAGTCGGTGCCCAGACGCTTCAGGCTGGCCTCGACCGCCTGCACGATCCACTTGCGCGAGGTGCCGCGCTGGTTGGGCCCCGGGCCCATGGGGTTGGACAGCTTGGTCGCCAGCACCCAGTGGTCTCGGTCGCCCTGCAGGGCGCGGCCCACCACCTCTTCGGTGCGGCCCTTCTGGTAGGCGTCGGCCGTGTCGATGAAGTTGACGCCTTGCTCGCGGGCACTGGCGATGATGCGGTGCGAGGTGGGCTCGTCGGTGGCACCGCCGAACATCATGGTGCCCAGGCTCAGGCGGGACACGCGCAGGCCGCTGCGGCCCAGGTAACGATAGGTCATGGGATGGGTTTCCAGGTTGGAGAAAGGGCACGGCCGACAGGCGCCGCAGGCCTGCCGTGACGCGGTCTTTTTTCATTCTAGGAACGCACCACCCCCGCGCAAGCCCCGCCCAGCAACGATTTCCAAGAATCGACATCCGAAATCGGCATAGCGGACCTGAAGCGCCGCGACCCAGAATGCGCTCTCACTTGTCACCTGCCCGAGCACGCTTCAAACACCATGTCACTGCCATCTCATGCCGGGGCCCTGGTCGGCCTGGACCGCTTTGCCGCCCCCACCGATTTCCCGGACAGCCCGCTGTCTCAAGCCCTGAAGCAGCCCGTGCTGCTGGGCCTGTTCCTGCCCATCCAGGCCGGTGGTTGGAGCGCTTCCACACTGCCGCGCAGCACCGATTGGCGCTTCGATTACAACCGCGATCTGGTGCTGAAAGCCGAGGCGCTGGGCTTTGACCTGGTGTTCGCGCTGTCGCAGTGGCTGCCCAAGGGGGGCTATGGCGGCGTGTTCGATGGCAACGCCCTCGACTCATTCATGACCACCGCAGCCCTCACCTCGGTGACGCAGCGCATCATCCTCATCTCGACCCTGCACGTGCTGTATGGCCCCTTGCACCCGCTGCACCTGGCCAAGTGGGCCGCTACCCTGGACCACATCTCGGGTGGGCGCTGGGGCATCAACGTGGTCACCGGGCACCGTGAGCTGGAGCACCGCATGTTTGGCTGGGACCGCATCGAACACGACCACCGCTACGACCTGACGGCAGAGTTCATCGAGGTGGTGCAACGCCTGTGGAGCGACCCCGAGAACTTCAGCTACGATGGCCGCGAATCGAGCTGGAAGCTGCAGGGCGCGTTCGTCAGCCCCAAGCCCCGCTATGGCCGCCCGGTGCTGGTCAACGCCACCGGCTCGGTGGCCGGCTTCGAGTACGCGGCCCGCTACTCCGACATCGTCTTCATCACCAGCCCGGCGGGCTCGGACTTTGCGAGCGCCGTGCAGGCCCTGCCCGCCCACATCGCCGACCTGAAGGCCCGTGCCCGTCAGCAGGGCCGCGAAGTGCGCACACTGTTGAACCCGCTGGTGATCAGCCGTGACACCGAGGCCGAGACCCGTGCCTACTACGACGCCATCGTGGCCCACCAGGACCCGACAACGCCCCAGGGCTTCAACAGCCTGGCCAGCGACGCCCATGCCTGGAAAGGCCGGGTCGGCATCGACCCGCCAAGCCGCCGGGCCATCGGCGGCAACATCGAAGTGGTGGGCACACCCGAACAGGTGGTCGAGCAATTCGTGCAGTTGCACCGAGCCGGCGTGGACGGCCTGCAACTGAGCTTCTATGACTTCAAGCCCGACCTCGAGTACTTCGGCGACCGCATCCTGCCGCTGCTCAAACAGGCCGGCCTGCGCCTCTGACCGCCCCCCATCAAACCCAAATCACACCAAGAGAAACCGACTTTGGAACCCACCATGACCCAGCGCCTGCCCCAACTCAACCGCCGCCTGATCGCCCTGCTGCTGGCCGCCCTGCCCCTGACCGGCACCAGCCTGAATGCCAGCGCCCAGGCCACGGCCGCCAAACCGCAAAGCGGCGGCACCCTGACCCTGGCCACCGACCTGGAGCCGCCATCGCTGGTGTCCTTTCTCGACACCAACACCCGCATCCGCAACATCAGCGCCAAGATCGTCGAGGGCCTGCTGCGCTACGACAGCCAGTTCAAGCCCCAGCCCTTGCTGGCCACCAGTTGGACGGTGAGCCCCGACGGCCTGCGCTACACCTTCAAGCTGCGCCCCGGCGTGAAATGGCATGATGGCAAGGACTTCAGCGCCGTCGACGTGCGCTTCTCGCTGCTGGCCCAGAAAAAGCAGGGCCCGCGCGGCCGCATCACCCTGGCCAACCTCGAGCGGGTGGACACGCCCGATCCGCTGACCGCCGTGTTGGTGCTGAGCAAGCCCACGCCCTTCCTGCTGAAGTCGCTGAGCTCAGCCGAGCTGCCCATCGTGCCGGCCCACCGCTACACCGAGGCCGACCCGCTGACCAGCCCGAACCAGAGCGCGCCGATCGGCACCGGCCCCTTCGTGTTTGCCGAATGGGTGCGGGGCAGCCATGTGCTGCTCAAGAAAAACCCCCATTACTGGCAGGCTGGCAAGCCCTACCTGGACCGCGCCGTGATCAAGTTCATCGGTGACCGCGCCAGCATCGTGGCCGCGCTGGAGGCCGGCGAAATCGACGTGGCCACCAACATCAACCTGGCCGATCTGGACCGCCTGGCCCAGAACCCCAAGGTGCAGGTGGATGACAGCTACGACGGCTTCCTGAACAATGCCGCCTTCCTCGAGTTCAATGTGGAACACCCCATCCTGGCCAAGCCCGAGGTGCGCCAGGCCATTGCGCACGCCATCGACCGCAACGCCCTGCGCACCACGGTCTACTACAAGCGCGCCGAGGTGGTCAATTCGCCCGTGCCCAGCGTGCTGTCGAGCTACTACGACGACAGCACCTTCCAGTACCCCTACGACGTGGCCCGGGCCAACCAGTTGCTGGACCAGGCCGGCTACCCGCGCCAGGCCAATGGGCAGCGCTTTGCGCTGCGCATCACCAACATCCCGGGTGCCGACTTCAAGCGCAGCTCGGAGTTTTTGCGCAATGCGCTGGGGCGCGTGGGCATCAAGGCCGAGCTGCAGGACGGCGACATGGCCAGCTTCTTCAAGCGTGTCTACACCGCCCGCGACTTTGACCTGAACATCAATGGCCTGGGCCGCCTGTTCGACCCCATCGTGGGCGTGCAACGCATCTACTGGTCCGACGGCGTCAAGAACCCGCTGATCTGGATCAACGCGGCCCACTACAACAACCCCCAGGTGGACGAGCTGTTCCGCCAGGCCGCGGTGGAGGTGGACGAAGGCAAGCGCGCAGGCCAGTTCAAGCAGATCCAGCAGATCGTGGGGCGTGAGCTGCCGGTGTACCCACTGGTGACCGTGCCCGGCCCCTCGGCCCTGAACAAGCGCGTGCACAACTTCTTCAACAGCATCGACCTGCACGCGGGCGACTGGTCCGACACCTGGGTGGAAGGCGGCAAGTAAGCCGCTCCTGCCAGCAACACCATCCCACCAGATTCACCGAAAGCGAGCCGCCCATGAACGCACCCGCCGACACCCATCACCTGAAGACTGCCTTGCTCAACCGCCTGAGCCATGCCTCGGCCACCGAGCAGGCACGCGCCCTGGCCGAAGGCCAGGTCAGCGCCAGCGAACTGCTGGAGCACAGCATCGAACGCATTGCGCGCCTGAACCCGGCCATCAACGCCCTCGTGGTGCTGGACCTGGAGCGCGCCCGAGCTGACGCCCGGGCCGCCGATGCCGCGCTGGCGCGGGGCGAGCGCCGCCCGCTGCTGGGCGTGCCGGTCAGCGTGAAGGAGAACTTCGATGTCGCCGGCTTGCCGACCACGGTGGGCAACCCGGCCCAGACCGGCAACCTGGCCGCGCAGGACAGTGCCGCCGTGGCCGGTCTGCGCGAGGCCGGCGCCATCGTGCTGGGCAAGAGCAACGTGCCCCTGGCGCTGGCCGATCTGCAAAGCTACAACGCGGTCTACGGTCTGAGCCGCAACCCCTGGGACCCGGCCCGCACGCCGGGCGGCTCCTCCGGTGGCTCGGCCGCCGCCCTCGCTGCTGGCTTCGTGGCGCTGGAGTTGGGCACCGACATCGGGGGCTCGATCCGCATTCCGGCCCATTTCACGGGCGTCTATGGGCACAAGACCAGCCAGGGCCTGATCAGCCTGCTGGGCACCGGCCTGCCCGCCGGCCGCCAAGGTGAACGCGACCTGGCCGTGGCGGGCCCGCTGGCCCGCAGCGCTACCGACCTGGCGCTGGCCTTGCCGCTGCTGCTCAACTGCGACCCACGTCGCAACAAGACCTGGCGCGCCACCCTGCCGGCGCCACGGCATCAACGGCTGAGCGATTTCCGCCTGCTGCTGATCGATCGATGGCCGGGCACGGAGGCCAGCCTCAGCGAGCAGTCGGTCAGCCAGCGGCTGAAGCAGGCCGTGCAGGCCGCGGGCGGCCGGGTCAGCCGGGTGAGCGAACTGGCCCCCGGCCTGCTGCCCGATCTGGTGGCCGCGCACGCGCTCTACCGCAGCCTGCTGGGCTCATCGCTGGCCGACCCGCCAGCGCTCAGTACCGGTGCACAACAGCGTCTGGCAGCCCTGACGCCCGAAGACCACAGCGCCGACGCTGCCTGGCTGCGTTCGTTTTCATTGAGCCACCGCGACTGGCTGCGCCTGGACGAGGCCCGCCTGCAGGTACGCGCGCAATGGGCACGCCTGTTCGAGCAGTTCGACCTGGTGCTCAGCCCCGTGGCCCCACTGCCCGCCTTCGAGCACAACCAGCAAGAGCCCAAGGACGAACGAAGCTACCCCGTGGCCTTCGCCGACGGTGTGCGCCCAGTGCGCTTTCTGGACCTGTTCCACTGGGCCGGCCTGCCGGTGCTGCCCGGCCTGCCCGCGACCAGCTTTCCGCTCGGGCTGGACGAGGATGGCCTGCCCATCGGCGGGCAGGCCGTGGGCCCCTTCCTGGAAGACCTGACACCCATCCGCTTTGCCGAGTTGCTGGAGGCCCAGCAAGCCGGCTTCATCGTGCCCCCGGGCTGGCACAGCAACGAGGAAGGGAACACGCCATGAACCCCTTCCACGCCACCGCCGAAGCTGATACAGCCGGCACAGGCCTGTCACGCCGTCAATTGCTGGCCCAGACCAGCGCCGCCGGCCTGGGCGCCCTGCTGCCCTGGGCCCCGACCCAGGCGGCCACACCGCCCCTCGCGCCGCAACGCGGTGGCACCCTGGTGCTGGCCATCTTCCCCGAGCCGCCGGTGCTGACCACCATCGCCCACACGGCCAACAACAGCTACTTCGTCAGCGCCAAGGTCACTGAGGGCTTGCTGGACTACGATTTCGACCTCAACCCGCAAGCCCAGCTGGCCTTGTCGTGGCAGGTCTCGCCCGATGGCCTGCGCTATGTGTTCAAGCTGCGCCCCAAGGTGCTGTGGCATGACGGCCAGCCCTTCACCTCGGCCGATGTGGCGCACTCGCTGAACCTGCTCAAGGAAGTGCATCCGCGTGGCCGCGCCACCTTCGCCAACCTCAGTGAAGTGCGCACGCCCGACCCGCTGACGGTGGAACTGCGCCTGTCGGCCCCGGTGCCCTACCTGCTGAGCGCGCTGGCCGCCTCAGAATCACCCATCGTGCCCAAGCACCTCTACAGCACCGGTCGGGCCGAGTCCAACCCGGTGAACAACGCCCCCATTGGCACGGGGCCCTACCGCTTCAGGGAATGGGTGCGCGGCAGCCACCTGGTGCTGGAGCGCAATCCCGACTATTGGGACAAGCCGCGCCCCTACCTGGACCGCCTGGTGATCCGCTTCATCCCCGACGCCGCCGCGCGCAGCGCTGCCCTCGAGGCGGGCGAGGTGCACCTGGCGCCCAACACCCCGGTGGCCCTGGCCGATGTCGGCCGGCTGCGGGCGGCCGGCAAGCTGCATTTCAGCAGCGAGGGCTACCAGTACGTGAACTCGGTGTTTCGGCTCGAGTTCAACCTGGAGCGCCCCTTCTTCAAGGATGTGCGGGTGCGCCAGGCCTTCGCTCACGCGCTGAACCGCCAGACCATCGTCAAGACGGCCTGGTACGGTCTGGCCAGCTCGCCTCCCGGGCCGGTGGCGCCGGGCCTGAAGCGTTTCTTCCATGCCGACCTGGCCGTGCCAGTGTACGACCCTGATCGCGCCAACCGGCTGCTGGACCAGGCAGGCTACCCGCGCGGGGCCGATGGCGTTCGGGTGCGCATCACCCACGACCCCATGCCCCACGAAGGCGGCCTGCGCACCAGCGAGTACATCAAGCAGGCCCTGGGCAAGGTGGGCGTCGAGGTGAGCCTGCGCAGCAGCGACTTCAGCACCTACATCAAGCGCATCTACACCGACCGCGACTTCGACTTCAATTTCGGCGGCATGAGCAATACCTTCGACCCCACGGTGGGCATCCAGCGCCTGTACTGGTCCAAGAACTTCAAGCGCGGCCTGCCGTTCTCCAACGGCTCGGGCTATGCCAACCCCGAGGTCGACCAATGGCTGGAGGCCGCAGCGATCGAAACCAACCTGGCCAAACGCCAGGCGCAGTGGATAGCCATCCAGAAAGCCATCGTGCGCGACCTGCCCGACATCACCCTGGTGGCGCCCGACAACCTGACCGTGTCCAGCCCCCGTGTGCACCAGCACACCGTGAGTGCGCTGGGCGTGGCCGGCAACCTGGCCCATGTGTGGCTGGCGGCCTGAGACCCTGAACGGAGACCCCATGAGCAACACCGAGGCCACCCCGGCCGACACCAGCACGGACGCCCCTGGCACCGTGCTCTGGTACACCCGATGCCCCGTGCCCTCGCCGCTGGGCATCGCCGCCCGCCTGGGCTGGCTGGAGGCCGAGTTCCAGCCCCTGGGCCTGCAGGTCAAATCGATCATCGACAGCCCGTTGAAGGCCATCCGCGAAAGCCATTTCAGCCACCACCTGGCCTGGTCGTTCCGACAAGGTGGCAACATCCCGCCGTTGTGGGCGCGCGCCCAGGGCGCCGCCACCCGGCTGGTGGCCCTGACCTGGACCGATGAATTCCAGGCGGTGATCGCCCGGCGCGACAGCACGCTGCGCAGCGCGGCCGACCTGGCCGGCCGACGCCTGGGCGTGCCCTTGCGCGCTGGCGAGACCATCGACTTCCACCGGGCCACCGCGCTCAAGGGCCTGTACTCGGCGCTGGGCACGGCCGGCCTGAGTTGGAGCGACATCGTTCCGGTGGATCTGCCGATCACCGAGCCCGTGCTGCTGGGCCCCGGCCACGCCAGCCTGCATGGCCTGCGCCGTCGCCACCCCTACTTCGCCGAGATCAGCGCGCTGGAACGCGGCGAGGTCGATGCCGTGTTCGTGAAGGGGGCCGAGGGCATCGTGGTGGCCAACCTGATCGGCGCCCAGACGGTGGTCGAGACCGGACGTCATCCCGACCCGCGTGTGCGCATCAACAACGGCACCCCACGGCTGCTGACGGTGGATGAAGCCCTGGCCCGCGACCGGCCCGATCTGGTGCGACGCCTGCTGGCCGTGGTGCGCCGCAGCGGCGAGTGGGCCGCAGCTCACCCCGACGAGACGCTGCGTTTCGTGGCCCGCGAGATTGGCAGCACCGAAGAGGCCGTGCTGGCCAGCAACGGGCCCGAGGTGCATCGCCATCTGGGTCTGAGCCTGGCACCCGAGTTGCTCGACGCGGTCGACCATTTCAAGGGCTTCTTGCTGCAGCAGGGCTTTCTGGTCGCCGACTTTGATGTGGCCGGCTGGGTCGACGCCACGCCGCTGGAGAGCCTCAGCCACCCCGTGCCGGAGGCGGCATGAGCCCGCCACGGCCCCACCCGGACCCGCGTCCGGTGCTGGTGGGTGGCGGCAGCGGACGCCTGGGTCGCCTGGTGGTGGCCGGCCTGCTGGCCCAGGGCGTGCGAGTGCGCGTGCTGAGCCGGCAGAACACCTTGGCCGTCCACCTGGCCCAGGCCGGTGTGGAGCTCAGCCAGGGCGAGCTGGGCGAGCCGGGCACCTTGCAGCGCGCCTTGAGCGGAGTGAGGGCGGCGTTTCTGCTCTCCCCCATCAGCCCCGATCTGGCCCGGCACCAGCGCCACTTTGTGCAGGCGGCACGCCAGGCCGGCGTACCCAGGCTGGTCAAGCTCTCGGGCTCGGCCTGGACCCTGGAGCACGGCCGCACCTGGAGCGGCGACGCCCACCGTGAGGTCGAGCAGGCCCTGGCCGACAGCGGACTGCCGCACGCCGTGCTGCGCCCCAACGCCTGGGCCCAAGTGGTGCTGGCCCCGCTGGCCGCCGCGCTGCGGGCAGGCGATGTGCTGGGCGGCGGCTTTGGTGAGGCCCAGGTGTCGTACATCGACATCCGCGACATCGCCGACGTGGCCGTGCACACCCTGCTCCACCCGGGCGCCCTGCCCAGCACACCGCTTGAATTGACCGGGCCCGAGGCCCTGAACCACGCCGAGTTGGCCCAGCGCCTGAGCGCGCTGGCCGGCCGACCAATCCGGTGGCAAGCCCCTGCGCCGGCCCCAGTGGCCCCCAACCCCAGCTACCTGCAACAGGTGCACGCCCAGTTCTATCACTGGATCAGCAGCGGTGTGGCCGCCGCGGTGACCGACACCGTGGCACAAACCCTGGGCCGGCCGGCCCGCCGCCTGGACGGACCGGAAGGCTTTCTGCGCGAACTGCTGAGCGACTGAGCGGCCGCACGGTGCCCAGCCACTCGCCCCATGCCGGCCCCTGGCCGGCATTTTTCATGGTGCGGCAAAAGCCAGACTGTGGTGATTTGACTACAGCCGGTTCGAATATCGATATCTGATGAAGAAAGGGGGCCAGCTGATGTCATTTGAATTTCACATGCATGCAGTTTTGATTACTTGCAATTCACATCAAATTAATCTGAAAAGCCAAGACTCAGCCATTTAATGACAGGCGACTTTCAAAAACCCATGTGTGCCGAAAATATCCATCGATGGTTCTTTGAATTCCTGATATGGGCCAGGCCGAGGGCTCTCTAGAGTCACAACCTAAGACCTGAACAGAGGCCCCATGACCGAAATGAATCGGCCGACGCCCCCTGCCCCATGACCGGGTTCAGGTCTTGAAATCACCTTTCACCTCGATT
This sequence comes from Curvibacter sp. GW821-FHT01G03, assembly GCF_059422285.1. NCBI lineage: Bacteria > Pseudomonadati > Pseudomonadota > Betaproteobacteria > Burkholderiales > Comamonadaceae > Curvibacter > Curvibacter sp. GW821-FHT01G03. The sequence goes on along the minus strand of NZ_JBWKWP010000032.1, from coordinate 1,360 downwards.
CACCTATTAACTCCATCAGGAAAACCCATGCAGATTCGATTTGTCCGCTCCGCCCTTTCTACCGCCGCCGTGCTGACCCTGGCCTTGGGCGCCAGCGCCCACGCGCAATCGTCCGTCACCCTGTTCGGTGTGGTGGACCTGGCCTTTGAAAGCGTAAAAAGCAACGCTGGCCGCCAAAGCGGCATCGCCCCATCGGGCAACACAGCCAGCCGCCTGGGCTTTCGCGGCACCGAAGACCTGGGCGGCGGCTTGGCCGCCAGTTTCTGGCTGGAAGCCGCCATTGCAGCCAACAGCGGCATCGGCAGCAGCGGTACCAACACCAATAACGGCGCCACCTCCACAGGCGCCGTGGCCGCCGGCGGCCTGACCTTCAACCGCCGTGCCACCGTGAGCCTGTCGGGCAACTTCGGAGAAGTACGCCTGGGCCGCGACATCGTGCCCAGCTTCTGGAACTACACCGTCTTCGATCCCTTTGGGGCCGGCAGCGTGGGCGCCATCATCACCAACTACACCGGTGCCGCCGCCACCTTTGTGCGGGCCTCCAATGGCGTGAGCTACCTGCTGCCCACCAACCTGGGCGGCTTCTACGGCCAAGGCACGGTCGCTTTCGGCAACCAGGCCAGCACCGCCACCCAGGTCAACAGTGCGGGCACCACCGTGGATTCGTCCGACAACGGCCGCTACTACGGTCTGCGCGCCGGCTTCGCCAAGGGCCCGTTCGACGTGGCAGCCGCCTACGGCCAGACCAAGTACATCAACAACGGTGCCCAGTCGTTCGGAAATGCCACCAACAGCCTAGGTGCCTTCGGCACCTTCGGCAACTACACCGACACCAACTTCGGCGGCTCGTACGACTTCGGCGTGGCCAAACTGCTGGCCACAGTCTCACAGCAGAAGTACAACGACTTCATCAGCCTGGGCAACACCAAGGCCGTCAAGGGCTGGTCGCTGGGCGTGAATGCACCGGTGGGCACCGGCAATGTGCTGGCCCAACTGAGCAGCGCCAAACTCGACAGCGCCGGCAAGGCCAACAAGTTTGCCGTGGGTTATGTGTACAACTTCTCAAAGAGCACCGCTGTTTACGGCACCGTGTCGCGCGTGAGCAATTCGGGTGGCGCCAGCCTCAATGCTGCCTCGTTCAGCTCGGCCGGCTTTGGTGGCGTGAACGGTGCCGCCAACGTGAATGGATCCTCCACAGGTATTGACGCCGGCATCCGCGTGCGTTTCTGATCTTCTCCAAACCCGCTTGAATGCCAAAGCCGCCACCTTCGGGTGGCGGCTTTTTTGCGTGTGGTTTTCATGCCAAAAAAAAACCCCCAGTCATCGACTGACCGAGGGATTCAACTGACGAAAGTCAGAG
>NZ_JBWKWP010000031.1:0-48666 GCF_059422285.1 Curvibacter sp. GW821-FHT01G03 | reverse complement strand
GCAGAAATGAGTCCAACCCTTGCTCAGCCTCGGATGCCTCAGTGCCGGCACCGTTTGCAATTCGGACGCCCCTTCGAATGCAACGACAACTTCTGGAGCATTGCAGGCCCTTCGTCATCGTCTCTGATGCCTATCAGCCTCTTGATAATGCGCTTGGCAGTCATTCCTGACCCCGCGGAGCCTCAACAGCCCCTTAAGCTACGGCCAAACCCTCGACAAACACCTTCAGTTCTCCCTGATGGAACTCGACCCATGATTCGTCTCGGGTCAAGGGTTCTGTCACGATGATCGCCGCGCGGTCGTCGGGTGATGTGCAGGTCGTCCAATCAATGCTGATGTCGTCATCTGCCAGCGTGGATTGTCCGAAGGGCGCCGCACGCTCGAGGTAGTGCAGGCGAGTCGAGGCGTGAGCCCAGAGCGCCTCCCCGTTCGACAACAGGAAATTGAATGTGCCGTGTTTGGCAATTCGAGGCGCCAACTCACGCAAAGTGATGGTCAGTTCTTCCACAGAGGGGACGTTGGCGTGTGATTTGGCAAGTTCTTGCATGATCCAGCAGAAGGCCAACTCACTGTCCGTGCTCCCAACCGGACGAAAATGGCTGTGCAACCTGGGTGAGAAGTTCTTCAAGTCGCCGTTGTGGGCAAAAACCCAATACCTCCCCCATAGCTCTCGCACGAAAGGATGACAGTTCTGAAGATTCACCGCACCTTGCGTGGCTTTGCGTATATGAGCAATGACATTGCGACTTTTGATGGGGTAGCGTCGAATCAGTTGCGCGATGGCGGACTCTGCTGCGGGCTCGTGATCCACAAAGTGACGCAGCCCACGCCCTTCAAAAAATGCGATGCCCCATCCGTCAGAGTGATGATCAGTGCGTCCGCCTCGTTGAGAAAAACCTGAAAAGGAGAATGTCACGTCGGTCGGGACGTTGCAGTTCATGCCCAGCAATTGACACATGGATCATTGGTCCTTTGGAATCTTGTTGTTCATGGCATCGCGGCCTTCACGCAGTTGCCATGCGGCCGCCATGGCCAACATGCACAAAGCTGCCAGAAGCATAAAAACCTCATCGAAGGCCGCCACGCGGGCGGGGCTGGTGACAGGATTGCTCAACGAATCTCCGTGAGCTGCCAATCGCCATTCGAGCACGATGCCGCACAGACTGACACCGGCAGCACCACCCAGCATTCGCAAGAAATTGATGCTGCTCGCCCCTTGCGGAATCAGCGCCTTGGACAAGGGCCGCATGGCTCCCAGGTTCAATGAGGGGAGGATGAAGCCCAGTCCGATCCGCCCGAGGACGGCCAGCAGAGCCAGTTGCCACAGGGCGGACTCAAGGGTCAGTCCCATCATCAACGCAAAGGATGCGGCCAGTAGTGCCAACCCAACACTGACGAGCAAATAGGTTGGTTGCTTGTCTGCCATGCGTCCTACCACGGCAATGGTCGCCGCGAGCACAAAGCCGGCGGGCAGCAAGATCGTTCCAACGTGTGAGGCCGAAATATGAAGTGCCAATTGCATGTAGACAGGCAGCAGGTAGGTGGATCCGAATAAAGCGGTACCGTAGATCACCGCCACGATACTGCCCATGGCAAATTGCCTGTAACTGAACAGATGGAGGTTCATCAACGCCTCTCCCCCCTGTTTGGCGATGCGACGTTCCCACCAAATGAAAAGGAACAAGGACGCAAGGGCCGCCACCAACAGCATCGCTGCCTGCAAGCCTGACCCACCTCGTAAATCGACCAAGCCGTTGAGCAGGCACAAGGTGCCCACGCTGCCCAGCAGCAAGCCACGCCAGTCCAATCCCGCGCCATCGCGGTTGGCTGCCACGCCACCTGGTGCGGTGGTCGGTACGAAACGATGTGCCATCCACAAAGACGCCAGGCAGAAAGGCACGACCATGAAGAAAATGGAGCGCCACCCGAACAGGTCGACCAGAATCCCACCGATGCTGGGGCCGATCGCTGGTGCCAGCACCACCCCCATGCCGAAAATGCCGCTGGCACGCCCTTGCTCATGGGGCGCGAAGGCACGCAGGATGATGATGGCTGGGATCGGTTGAACAATGCCCGCTGCCAGGCCTTCCGCCACGCGGGCGCCCAACACCAATGGGTAGACCTGGGCAAAGCCACCGACAACGCCGCCCAGCAGAAGCAGTGCCACAGCACCTGAGTAAGTCCTTCGATAGCCATACCGGGCCAGCAACCAGGGGGTGGTCAGCATGGACACGGTCATCGCCACCATAAAGCCCGAACTCACCCATTGGGCCCGTTCTTGCCCCAATGAGAAATGGTGGCTCATCGCCGGAATCGCCACATTGACGATGGTGGACGACATGATGGATGCCATCGTGCCGATCATCACGGACAACAGCAGCAGCCAGCGGTAACGTTCCCCATAGCGTTCGCGCAAGGCCTGGGTATGCAGTTCGCCCGCATTCGCGAGAGGAGAAGACATCCGTGCTCCTGGTCGCTCAAATACGGGCTTCAGACCACAGCTTGCCGCCGGTGGCCCAGTTGTCGCGCCGGACCTCTGTGATGATCACATCGACCGATTCCGTTGCCCCACCCAGAACCTTCCCACTCACGCGGGTGAGCTCTGCCACAAGCTTCTTTTTGTGTTCGATGGAACGGCCTTCCATCATTTCCACGTGATAAGTGGGCATCTTGCGACTCGCTAGGATTTCGAAAGAGTCAAATCATAGAAGGAATGCGCCACCCGGGTGATTCGGCTAAATCTGCTCTCCGTCATGTGCCACCGATGTGATGCGCTCGCCACCCATTGCTTGCGTGCCTTGTGCACATCGCGAGCAGATGCAGCGCAACCCTTGCTCATCGGCCGGCAGGCGCGCCAGCGCATCAGCCCCAATGGGGGTGCTCATGCACCAACAGGCAGAGGCATTGCCTTGGCAGGCACCGCATTCGTTCGGCTGACCGCACAAAGGGCACAGATCTGCGCGGAAGGGCTTGGGTGGCAGGCTCTCAGTCATATCACCGCATTGTGCGCTTCTGTGTGCCAGGCCTGGCAGGCGTGAGCGCCAAAAAAAGGGGGCACCCCAAGGTGCCCCGATCAAGATGCATGCCCCGTCAAGGGCAAGGGCTCAAGCTTTTGCTTTCACCTTGAGGCGCCAGGCATGCAGCAGCGGCTCGGTGTAGCCGCTGGGTTGCACCAGGCCCTTGAACACCAAGTCCAGAGCGGCCTGGAAAGCAGCGCCTTGCGGGTTGGCCACCAGGCTGATGTAAAGCGGATCGCCTGCGTTCTGGGCATCCACCACGGCGGCCATGCGTGCAAAGGTCTCGCGCACCTGGGCTTCCGTGACCACGCCATGCAGCAACCAATTGGCAATGTGCTGGCTGCTGATACGCAGAGTGGCACGGTCTTCCATCAGGCCCACGTTGTGGATGTCGGGTACCTTGGAGCAGCCGACGCCCTGGTCCACCCAGCGAACCACGTAGCCCAGAATGCCTTGCACGTTGTTGTCCAGTTCTTGCTGCTTGTCGGCTTCGCTCCAGTTGGCCTGGGCCGCCACCGGGATGGTCAGCAGGTCGTTCATCAGCGATTCGGGGTCTTGTCCCGATTGCTCGATGTCCGATTGCACCTGCGCCACGTTGATCTGCTGATAGTGCAGGGCATGCAGGGTGGCCGCAGTGGGCGAGGGCACCCAGGCCGTGTTGGCGCCCGCCTTGGGGTGGCCGACTTTTTGCTCCAGCATGGCAGCCATCAGATCCGGCATGGCCCACATGCCCTTGCCGATCTGGGCGCGACCACGCAGGCCACATTGCAGGCCGATCAGCACATTGCGGCGTTCGTAGGCGGCGATCCAGGCGCTGCCTTTGATGTCGCCCTTGCGCAGCATCGGGCCTGCGCGCATGGCCGTGTGCATCTCGTCACCTGTGCGGTCCAGGAAGCCGGTGTTGATGAACGCGACACGGCTGGCGGCGGCCGCAATGCAGGCCTTCAGGTTGACGCTGGTGCGGCGCTCCTCGTCCATGATGCCCAGCTTCACGGTGCTGTCAGGCAGGCCCAGCAACTTCTCGACGCGGCTGAACAATTCGCTGGCGAAACCCACTTCTGTCGGGCCGTGCATCTTCGGCTTCACGATGTAGACGCTGCCGGTGCGGCTGTTTCGGATGCCATTGGCGCCATGGCCTTGCAGGTCGTGCAGCGCGATCGCCGTGGTCACCACGGCGTCCATGATGCCTTCCGGGATCTCCTGACCGTTGCCATACAGGATGGCCGGGTTGGTCATCAGGTGGCCCACATTGCGAAGGAACATCAGCGAACGGCCATGCAGGCGCACTTCACCGCCCTTGGCGCCGGTGTAGACGCGGTCCGGGTTCAGGCCGCGGGTGAAGCTCTTGCCGCCCTTGCTCACTTCCTCGGTCAGCGTGCCTTTCAGGATGCCCAGCCAGTTGCTATAGGCCAGCACCTTGTCGTCGGCGTCCACTGCGGCCACCGAGTCCTCCAGGTCAAGGATGGTAGACAGCGCCGCTTCCAGCACCACATCGCTCACGCCGGCCGCGTCGCTCTTGCCAATGGCCGTGCTGCGATTGATCTGGATGTCCAGATGGTTGCCGTTGCGTTTGAGCAGGATGGAGCTGGGGTTGGCTGCGTCGCCTTGGTAGCCCACGAATTGCGCGGTGTCCTGCAACGGGCTGTCGCTGCCGGTGCTCAACTTGACCAGCAGTTGCCCATTCACCACCTGATAGGCCACGGCGTCCTTGTGGGAGCCGTTGGCCAGGGGGGCCGAGGTGTCCAGCACCTGGCGCGCAAAGGCAATCACCTTGGCGCCGCGCACCGGGTTGTAGCCCGAGCCCTTTTCGGCACCATCGGCTTCGGGAATGGCGTCGGTGCCATACAGCGCGTCATACAGGCTGCCCCAGCGTGCGTTGGCGGCGTTGAGTGCATAGCGTGCGTTGAGGATGGGCACCACCAGCTGAGGCCCTGCCTGCAGGGCCAGCTCAGCGTCCACGTTGGTGGTGGTGGCCTGCGCCTGCACGGGTTGTGCGGCCAGATAGCCGATCTTTTCCAGGAAGGCGCGGTAGGCCGGCATGTCGGTGATGGGGCCTGGGTGAGCCTGATGCCAGGAGTCCAGCTCGGTCTGCAGGCGGTCTCGTTCAGCCAACAGGGCCACATTCTTGGGGGCCAGATCGGCAACGATGGCGTCAAAGCCTTGCCAGAACGTTTCGCTGCTGACGCCGGTACCCGGCAGAACTTGTTCGTTGACGAAGTCGTAAAGCGTGGTGGCGACTTGCAGGCCGTGAACGTGGGTGCGTGCGGTCATGATGAGGTCCTTGAGTTGAAAGTGAAGTCAGGCAAATGAACAAAAAACAAAAATGAAGGTGCCATCGACCCCGGTGCATTCCGGGCAGGCGGGGCATCACCCCGACGGAAAAAAGGACAGCACGGCCTGAAGGTTGGTACCGGTCCGGCTGGGGGGCGGGCCAATCTGCTCCGGGGGCCGGTCATGCCGGTTCACCCACAGCGTGTTGTAGCCGAACCAGGTGGCCCCCAGGGCGTCCCAGCTGTTGCCACTGACAAACAGCGTGTCGCGCACGGCCACGCCGGTGGCCTTGGGGCCCAGGGCATAGGTGTCGGGGTGGGGCTTGTAGCGGCGTACCGCGTCCACACTGATGATGTGATCCAGCCAGTTTGCCAGCCCGGCGCTGCGCACGGCCACGGCCAGCATCTCGGGGTCGCCGTTGGAGAGGATGCCCGTGGTGATCCCCTGCGCCTTCAGTGCCTGCAGGACCTCCCGGTTCTCAGGAAAGGCGCTCAAGGCGCGATACTGGTTCATCAGTTGCAGTTCTTGTGCGTCGCTCAGCAGCAGGCCCAGTTGGGCTGCGGCATAGCGCAGCGACGCCTGGGTCAAGGCCCAGAAAGGCTGGTAGTGGCCACCACCATCGCTGGTCAGCAACTGGGTGTATTCAATTTGCTTGTCGCGCCACAGCCGGCTCAGGGCATCCCCTTGGCCAGCAAACAGTTGTTCGGCCAGCAGGCTCACGCTGTAGACGTCAAACAAAGTGCCGAATGCGTCAAACAGCACCGCCTTGGGCGTGCCAAAGGCGGAGGCAGGTTGGGCGCGGCGTTTGTCCATGCCCAGACTTTATTCCACACTTGAGTAAACATTAATAACTTGAAAATAGATTTATTTGTGACAAATTAAGATGTAATCTGTGGGGCTGATGCGTTCCACGTCAGAGGCCTGCACATCCCCATCGAGCGAGCTTGTCTGGCATGCCGTGTCAAATTCGAATTGAATTTGAGGGTAATGAGGGTTTTTTCGTCTGAGATTTTGACTTTTTGTAACGTAATCTGAGGCCCATGGACAAACTCAAGCAGATGGAATCCTTTGTGTCGGTGGCCACCCGGGGCAGTCTGACCGCCGCGGCCAATGCCGAGGGAGTGGCGCCTGCCATCATGGGGCGCCGGTTGGACGCCCTGGAAGAGCGCCTGGGCGTGAAACTGCTCATGCGGACCACTCGCCGCATCACCCTCACCCACGAAGGCAGCGCCTTTTTGGAGGACTGCCAGCGTGTGCTGGCTGACGTGGCCAATGCCGAGGCCAGCGTCAGTGCCGGGGGCGTCAAGGCCAGCGGGCATTTGCGCATCACGGCGCCAGCGGGCTTCGGCCGCCGGCACGTCGCTCCCCTGGTGCCGCGCTTTCGCGCTCAGCATGCCGAGGTCACGATCTCCCTCAATCTCAGCGATCGAGTGGTCGATCTGGCGGGCGAGGGCTACGACTGTGCGGTTCGGGTGGGCGATCTGCCCGACTCCTCTCTTGTCAGCGTGCGAATGGCCGACAACCGGCGCTTGTGCGTGGCCACGCCTGAGTACTTGCAGCGCAACGGCACCCCGCAGCACCCCTCTGAACTCTCCCGCTTTGACTGCCTGACCTTGTCGAGTGATGCCTCACAGACCCGCGGCTGGGCCTTCCGATTGCCGAAGGACAGCGGCTTCGAGTTGGTGCACCTCAAGCCGGGCGGTCCCCTGGACTGTTCGGACGGGCAGGTTTTGCACGATTGGTGTCTGGCCGGCTACGGCGTGGCCTGGCGAAGCACCTGGGAGGTCGAAACCGAAATTGCCCAAGGCCGCCTGGTGACCTTGCTGGACGAGTTTGCTGCGCCGCCCAACGGTATTTACGCCGTCTTTCCACAACGCAAGCACCTGCCGCTGCGCGTCCGCCTTTGGATCGATTTCCTCAAGCACAATTACGGCCAGCCCGATTACTGGAAGGTGTCCTGACCTTTCCGCTGCCTGCCGCCCCCTGAGGCGTGGGCCGGCCCTGGGCTGGAGAAAGACCTTTCCATGACCCTCGAAGCCCTGCTGGCCAGCCTTCATCTGCTGGCCATCCTGACCCTGGTGGTGTTCCTGTCCAGCGAAGCCGCCCTGTGCCGCCCCGAATGGCTGAATGCCGCAGTGGTCGAACGCCTGCCCCGGCTGGATCTGATTTACGGGCTGGCCGCCGCGTTGGTGTTGATCACTGGCCTGGCCAGGGTGTTCCTGGGCATCAAGGGCGCGGCCTGGTATGCGCCGCAGCCCCTGCTGCATCTGAAGCTCGGGCTGTTTGCCCTGATGGGCCTGCTGTCCATTTCGCCCAGCCTCGCGTTCCGCCGGTGGCGCCGTGAATACCGCGCCACTGGGGCGCTGCCCGACGCGGCCGAAGTGCGCCGGGTGCGGCGTCTGGTGATGTGGCAGGCGCATCTGTTTCCCATCATCCCGGTGATTGCGGTGTTCTGGGCTCGGGGCTGGTGAGGCCACGATGAAGTCTGTCATCCTCTGTGCCGATGATTACGCCCTCAACGAGAGCGTGTCGCGCGGCATCGTGGCCCTGGTCGAGGCCGGTCGCCTCAGCGCCACCAGCGTCATGACGCTGTCTCCGCGCTGGGCCGCGGATGCCGCTGGGCTGGCCGCCTGGCGTGGCCGCATCGACGTTGGTCTGCACCTGGACTGGACCAGCGAATTCGCCCTGGCCGCCGGCCACGGTGCCCCGCTGGGGGCTTTGATGCGCCGCAGTTGCTGGCCCGGGCTGCCTGCTGCGCAGGTCCGCGCGGAGGTGCTGCGCCAACTGGACCGCTTTGAGCAACACTGGGGCGCCCCCCCCGACCATGTGGATGGCCATCAACATGTGCAGCAATTCCCTGGCCTTCGCCAGGCGGTGGTCGATGTCCTGGCTCAGCGTTATGCCACCGGCCCGCGTCCCTATTTGCGCATCTCGCGTCCGGTCGCCTGGCAAGGCGGGCTCAAGGGCCGTGTGATCGCCGGCATGGGCGCTGCCGCCCTGCAGCGCCTGGCCCGTGCCCGTGGCTTGGCCGTGGCGCCTTTTCTGTCGGGCATCGACGATTTCCAGTCCGATGTGGCCGGCTATGCCCAAAGCATGTCGCGCTGGCTGGCCGACGCCCCCGAAGCGTGTCTCATCATGTGCCACCCCGCGCGGGCGGCCGAGCCCGGGGACGAGATCGGGCCCGCTCGACTGCGCGAATGGACCTACCTGTCCGGTCCTGATTTCGCGGCTGCACTGCAGCAGGCCCAGGTGCAACTCGCGCGGGGTCAAACTCTTTTGGCGTCCGTGCCCTGAGCTCGGTGCCCCATCCTGCCGGAACCTACCGTGACTGAACGACAAAAATCCTGGGCCGGGCTGGCCTTTCTGTGGGGCTTGCTGCTGGTGCTGGCGGCCCTGCGCCCCCTGGCCGTGCCTGATGAGGGCCGCTATGGCGACATCGGGCGCTGGATGCTGCAAAGCGGTGACTGGATCATTCCGCGGCTCAACGGCATTCCCTTTTTCCACAAGCCGCCGCTGCTGCATTGGCTCAACGCCAGCCTGATGGCCGTGCTGGGCGTGCACGCCTGGGTGGCCCGCCTGGGGCCGGCCCTGCATGCCGGGCTGATGCTGCTGGTGATGTACCTGACGCTACGCCGCATCCCGGCGCTGCCTGGGCACAGCAGCGAGCGTTTGGCCCAGCGCGCCACCTGGGTGCTGGGCAGCAGCCTGGCTTTTCTGATCGGCGGGCAGTACATCAACCACGACATGCTGGTCGCCTGCTGGATCGGCGTCGCGATCTGGGCTTTTGCGATGGCCTTTGTGCAATCCAGTGAGCGTGTTCCAGATGCCTGGTTGGCCCGTGCAGGCTTTGTCGCCTGCGGCCTGGGGGTGCTGAGCAAGGGCTTGATCGGCCTGGTGTTGCCCGGACTGGTGTTGTTCATCTGGTTGTTCCAGACCCGGCAGTGGCACAAGGTGCTCCGATTGCCCTGGGTCAGCGGGCTGGCCTTGTTCGGGCTGATCGCCGTGCCCTGGTTTGTGCTGGCCGAGCGCCAGGCGCCGGGGCTGTTGGCCTACCTGTTCGGCGATCAGCAGTTCAACCGTTACACCGCCACCACATTCAACAACGGGCGCCCCTGGTGGTTCTACTTGGCAGGCCTGTTCCTGCTCATGTTTCCCTGGACCTTCCTGGTGCTCCCCCAGGTGCTGGCCTGGTTGCGGCGCCGGGCCTGGCCCTTGCCCGCAGGCCTGGGCCCCTGGGTGTCACTGGCCTGGATCTGGCTGGTGGCCATCATCGGATTTTTCTCGGTGCCACATTCCAAATTGATCGGCTATGCCCTGCCCGTGATGCCTCCTCTGGCGTTCCTGGCCGCCCTGGGCTTTGAGCAGACGCTGGCCCGGCGACCCCATGCCGGGCGGTACTTTGGGGGCTTGCTGGCTTTGGCGCTGTTGGTGGCGTGTGGGGTCGAAGTGGCCGCCGCCCGTTACACCGAGCGCCGGGGCAGCGCCGATGTGGCTGCCGTGCTGGCCTGCCAAATGGCGCCCGGTGACACCGTGCTGGCTGCGGGTGATTTTCCCTACGACCTGCCTTTCGTGGCGCGCCTGCCACGGGCCATGGTCGTGATCCAGGATTGGGCGCTGCAGCGCCGCGAGGCGGGTGACAACTGGCGCCGTGAGTTGTTTGAGGGGGCTGATTTCGATCAACAGGCCGCAGGCGTGCTCATGGGGCCGGAGGCCCTGGCACAAGCCACTCAGAAACCGGGTCAGTGGGTGGTGGCACCCCGAGGGTTCGAGATCACCGGCTTCACGACGGTCTTCGAAGGACAAGCCTGGGTTCTGTACCGCAGCCCGAGCACGGCGGCCGGTGAGGGCCTGGCTTCTTGCCGGCGCTGATCAGGCCAAGAAGTCCTCAGGCCTGAGGAGGCGGCAGCCCCTGGCCGTGGCGGGCCTTCATCAGGTAGGTGGGGCGGCGCTTCACCTCTTCGTAGATGCGCCCGATGTATTCGGCCAGAACGCCGATCGACAGGATCTGGATACCGCTGAGCAGCATCATGCCGGCGGCCAGGGTGGCGTAGCCCGGCACGTCGATGCCGTACACAAAATAGGACACCACCACCCACAGGCCGTAGCTGAGCGAGGCCAGCGAGATCAGCAGCCCGACCACCGCCAGAGTCCGCAAAGGCAAGGACGAGAACGCCACCAGGCCCGTCAGGGCCAGCGAGGCGGCGCTGCGCAGGCCGAAACTGCTTTGGCCATCAGTGCGCGGCAGGGGCTCGTACTCAAGGGCGGTGCTGTTGAAGCCCACCCAGGCATACAGGCCCTTCATGAAGCGGTTGCGCTCGGGGAGCGTCTTGATGGCTTCGACCACGGCCCGGTCCATGAGTCGAAAATCCCCGGCATTGGGCGGAATTTTCACCCGGTTGTTGTGGTTCACCAGGGTGTAGAACAAACCGGCCAGGTTGGCGTGCAGCCGGGTCTGGTCGTCGCGGGTCTTGCGCACGGCGTACACCACGTCCATGCCCTCGCGCCAGCGAAGCAGCATCTGGGCCATCAGCGACACCGGGTGCTGGCCATCCGAATCCATCAGGATCACCACTTCACCGCGGGCGGCTTCCATGCCGGCCGTCAGAGCGGCTTCCTTGCCAAAATTGCGCGACAGATCGATCAGCACCACTTCCGGGTGCTGGCGTGTCAATTCGATCGCGGCGGCGGCCGTCTGGTCACGGCTGCCGTCGTTCACGATCACCACCTCCACCTGGGGGGACAGGGCGCGCAAGGCCTCCAAGACCTGGGGCACAAAGCGGCCCAGGTTGCCGGCCTCGTTGTAGGCCGGCATCACGCAGGAAATGGACGGGGTGGTGGTGGCTCGATCAAGCATGGCCGCGATTATCGATCAGCGGCGTGGCGGTCGGCAGCCCCACGGGGGCGGCTCCGGGGTCAGGAGGCCTTTTTGGGCTTGCGCAGGCATTCGCTCATGTAGGCTTTGCGCTCGCTGCCCGGGCGGCCGGTGGCCTTGAAATCGGCACTGCAGCGCGACATCCGGTTTTGCGGCTTGGCCTGTGCACCATCGCCTGCTTCGGCGGCCTTGCCCTGGGCCAGCGCCACCTGGCCTGCCAGGCTCAGCGCCAGCCCGACGCCAAGGGCGCTGGCGCGCACCCAGGTGGCCCATCGGGTTCGAGTGGGTGACGGCGCAGCCGCTTGGAGGGCGGGGCGCAGAGCCGCACCTGTCATCGAGAACACTTTGAACATGTTGCAATCTCCCTTGGGCTGGTGGGATGCCGGCGGCTCCCAGACCCGAATTCGACGCTTAAACCACGCTCTTCTGGTCTCCATGCACCCAGGTGCCCGTGCCGTTCGGGCACCGCCCCGTAAAATCACGCCATGCTTTCTGTCAAACACGATTTGCTCGCTGCGCTGGCGGCCGAGCTCGAGAAACTTTCCCCCGGTGCTGGTCCCAAGGCGGTCTTCGAGTCGCCCAAGGTGGCGGCCCATGGCGATTTCGCCTGCACGGCGGCCATGCAGTTGGCCAAGCCCCTCAAGCTCAACCCGCGTCAGGTGGCTGAGTCCCTCAAGTCCGCCTTGATGGCCACCCCCGCCTGGGCGCAGTGGGTCGATGCCATCGAGATCGCGGGCCCGGGCTTTCTGAACGTCCGCCTCAAGCCTGCAGCCAAGCAGCAGGTGGTGCGCGAGGTGCTTGAGGCAGGAGATCAGTTTGGCTGGCAGGCGGCACGCAACGAGCGCGTGCTGGTCGAGTTTGTCTCGGCCAACCCGACCGGCCCCCTGCATGTGGGCCATGGACGCCAGGCGGCGCTGGGCGACGCCATCTGCAACCTGTTCCAGACCCAGGGCTGGGACGTCTGGCGCGAGTTCTATTACAACGATGCCGGCGTGCAGATCCAGACCCTGGCCAACAGCACCCAGTGCCGTGCCAAGGGCCTCAAGCCCGGTGATGCCGGCTGGCCCGAGTCGGCCTACAACGGCGACTACATTGGCGACATCGCCACCGACTTCCTGGCCGGCAAGACCGTCAAGTCGGACGACCGTGAGTTCACCGGCAGCGGTGATGCCGACGATCTGGACGGCATCCGCCAGTTCGCCGTGGCCTACCTGCGTCATGAGCAGGACCTGGATCTCAAGGCCTTCCAGGTGAAGTTTGACAACTATTACCTCGAGTCCAGCCTGTACACCAGCGGCCGGGTGGAGGCCGCGGTCAACAAACTGATCGCCGCGGGCAAAACCTACGAGCAAGACGGCGCGCTGTGGCTCAAGTCGACCGATTACGGGGACGACAAGGACCGCGTGATGCGCAAGTCCGACGGCACCTACACCTACTTCGTGCCCGATGTGGCCTACCACATCACCAAGTTCGAACGGGGCTTCGGCAAGGTGGTCAACATCCAGGGCACCGACCACCATGGCACGATTGCCCGGGTTCGCGCCGGTTTGCAGGCGGCTGACGTGGGCATTCCCCAGGGCTACCCCGACTACGTGCTGCACACCATGGTGCGGGTGATGCGTGGGGGTGAAGAAGTCAAGATCTCCAAGCGCGCTGGCAGCTACGTCACACTGCGCGACCTGATCGAATGGACCAGCAAGGATGCCGTCCGCTTTTTCCTGCTGTCACGCAAGCCGGACACCGAGTACATCTTCGACATCGACCTGGCCCTGGCGCAGAACAACGACAACCCGGTCTACTACGTGCAGTACGCTCACGCCCGCATCTGTTCGGTGCTGACCGCCTGGGGCGGCGATGCGGCCTCGCTGGCTGGCGTCGACCTGTCGCCGCTCCAAGGCCCCCAGGCCCAGGCGCTGATGCTGCAATTGGCCAAGTACCCCGACATGCTCACGGCGGCCGCGCAAGATTTTGCACCCCATGACGTGACTTTTTACCTGCGCGACCTGGCCGCCAGCTATCACAGCTACTACGATGCCGAGCGCATCCTGGTGGATGACGAGCCGGTCAAGCTGGCGCGTCTGGCGCTGGTCGCGGCCACGGCCCGGGTGCTGCACAATGGCCTGGCTGTGCTGGGCGTATCGGCACCTTCGAAAATGTGAGCGACAACATGAAAAGACAAGGCGGCGGGACCTTTCTGGGTCTGGTGCTCGGGTTGGTTCTGGGCTTGGGGGTGGCGTTGGCCGTGGCGGTCTATGTGACCAAGGTGCCGGTGCCCTTCCTGAACAAAGGCCAGACCCGTTCGGCCGACCAGGACGCCGCCGAGGCGCGCAAGAACAAGGACTGGGATCCCAACTCGCCGCTGTACGGCAAGAACCCGGCTCGCCAGTCTTCTGGCGGCGCCGTCGGGGCCGATGCATCCTCTGACGCCGCCAAGGCTGACGACAAGGCCACTCGGTCTGACAACCGGGCGGATGCCAAGCCCGACAGCAAGGCCGACGCAAAAGCAGATGCCAAGCCCGACAAGGCTGATGCACGCGCTGACAAGGCCGATCGCACGGATGTCAAACCCGTGACCAAGGGCAGCGACACCAAGGCCGCCACCTCATCGGACCCGCTCGGTGATCTGGCCAAGGCCAAGTCGGCCAGTGCCAGTTCGGGCGTCGATCCCTTTGATTACTACGTTCAGGCGGGGGCCTACCGCACCAACGAAGATGCCGAAACCCAGAAGGCCAAGCTGGCCATGATGGGTTGGGAGGCCCGTGTCACCGAACGCGAGCAGGCGGGCCGCACCGTGTTCCGGGTGCGGGTGGGGCCCTTCTCCAAGCGTGATGACGCCGAGCGAATCAAGGACAAACTCGACAATGCCGGACTCGACACCACCATGGTGCGGGTGCAGCGCTGAGCCCTGACGTCGCCGTCGTCCCGAATGAAATCGTGAACTTTTTGGTGTCCGTGCCTTCTGAGTGACGTGAACCCCCTTTTGAAAGAGGCTTTCTGATGAAACGTCGTGATTTTTCGCTGGCCCTGGCGGCCACTTCCACCGCCACCCTGGGCCTGCTGGGCAGTTCCCCGGCCCAGGCTCAGGCAGCCTTCAAGGCCGGCAAGGACTTTGTGGCCTTGAGCACGGCCGCCCCGGTGGACGCCCCGGCCGATCGCATCGAGGTGCTGGAGTTCTTCTCCTACAACTGTCCGCATTGCGCCCATTTCGAGCCCGAACTGGAAGCCTGGCTCAAGAAGCTCCCCAAAGATGTGGTCTTCCGCCGCCTGCCGGTGCCCTTCCTTGCTGACTTCGAACCCAAGCAGCGCATGTATTACGCGCTGGAAGCCATGGGCAAGGTCGATGAGTTGCAACTCAAGGCCTTCAACGCCATCCACACCGAGCACCTCAAGGTGGTAGGGGACGCCGCCATCATCGATTGGGTGGCCAAGCAAGGCGTGGACAAGGCCAAGTTCACTGAGTTCTTCAAGTCTTTCTCGGTCACGGGCAAGGCCACCCGCGCCAAGCAACTCGTGGACGCCTACAAGCTCGATGGCGTGCCTGCCATGGGGGTGGCGGGTCGCTTTGTCACCGACGGCACCATGGCCGGTGGCATGACCCGGGCTCTGCAGGTCACGGACTTCTTGATCGCAGAGGCACGCAAGTCGCGCTGATCGCTCAACGTTTGCCGAAGCAGCCCGCCTTGTGCGGGCTTTTTCTTGCCCCCGCCAGCGAACCGGCCACCTGCATCGGTACAATCGATTGCAAGAACCATGCCTTTATGAAACCTGCTTTTGTATCCTCATTGCTGATCGCCTTGGCCCTTGGGCTGGCCCCGTTGGCCTGGGCCGAGCGTGCTGATCGCAGCAAGCCCATGAACATCGAGTCGGACATCCTGCGCCACGATGATCTCAAGCAGGTGAGCGTGTTCACGGGCCGGGTGGTCATGACCAAAGGCACCATCATCATCCGCGGTGCCCGCCTGGATGTGCGCCAGGACGCCGAGGGCTACCAGTACGGGGTGGTGACGGCCGAGCCCGGCCTGCGCGCCTTTTTTCGGCAGAAGCGGGATGGCGGCGAGGAGTACATCGAAGGCGAGGGTGAGACCATCGAGTACGACGGTCGAGCCGACAACGTCAAGTTCATCAAGCGTGCCGAGTTGCGACGCTACCAGGGCACCACCCTCAATGATCAGGTCACGGGTGACGTGATCGTCTACGACAACATCACCGACGTCTTCAATGTGGATGGTGCCCGTCAGACGCGAAACGTGAGCCCCGCCACCCCATCGGGCAACCGCGTGCGGGCCATGCTGTCGCCACGCAATGCCGCAGCCCAGGAGGGGGCCCGCCCCGAACCCGCCAGCCCGGCCAATCCGACGCCGGCCCTGCGGCCCTCTGGCGCCCTGTCGGGGGACAAGCCTTGAGCGCTGTGGACCGGACAGAAGGTATGACCAGCCGACTGGAAGCGCGCCACCTGCGCAAGGCCTATGGCAGTCGCAAGGTGGTCAAGGACGTCTCTCTCTCGGTGGACAAAGGTGAGGTGGTGGGCCTGCTGGGCCCCAACGGCGCCGGCAAGACCACCTCTTTCTACATGATCGTCGGGCTGGTGCGCTCCGATGCTGGCGAAATCCTCATGGATGGCCAGCAAGTGGGCCACATGCCCATCCATCGGCGCTCGCGCCTGGGCCTGAGCTACCTGCCCCAAGAGGCCTCGATCTTCCGCAAACTGTCGGTGGCCGAGAACGTGCAGGCAGTGCTGGAGCTGCAGCAGGACGAGGAAGGCCGCCCGCTGGGCAAGGCCATCATCGCTGAACGGCTGGACGCCTTGCTGCAAGACCTGCGGGTCGACCACCTGCGCGACTCCCCTGCGCTGGCTTTGTCGGGGGGTGAGCGGCGGCGGGTGGAAATCGCCCGGGCCCTGGCTACCCAGCCACGCTTCATCCTGCTGGATGAGCCCTTTGCCGGGATCGACCCGATCGCCGTGATCGAGATCCAGCGCATTGTCGGGTTTCTCAAGTCGCGCGGCATTGGTGTATTGATCACCGACCACAACGTGCGCGAAACCCTGGGCATCTGCGACCACGCCTTCATCATCAGTGACGGTCATGTGCTGGCCAAGGGTACCCCGTCCGAGATCGTCGAGAACGCCGATGTCCGGCGCGTCTACCTCGGCGAGCACTTTCGAATGTGAGCATGAAACAGGGTTTATCGCTTCGCGTTTCGCAGCATCTGGCGCTCACGCCGCAATTGCAGCAATCGATCCGGCTGCTCCAGCTTTCCACGCTGGAGCTGAGCCAGGAAGTCGATCAGATGCTCGACGAAAACCCTTTTCTCGAGCTTTCCACCGAAGAAGCTCCGCGCGAGGAGTTCGGTTTGGCGCAGGCCGATGTACCGGCTCGCGACGAGGAGGTCTCGTCCTTCGATGAACTGCCGGCCACGGCGCCCAAAGAGCTGGCGTCGACCCCCGAAACCAGCACGGCAGAGGTCGAACCTGCGTCCAGTGCCCTCGAAGACGAGCCCACCTGGGACGGCGACGGCCAGGTCGAGATGGCGCCCGATGACAGCGAATGGGGCGGCGATGCGCCTCCCAGCCGCAACAACCTGGGCGAAGACGGCGAAGTGGATGCCACCGAGCTGGCGCGCAGCCAGGAGTCGCTGCAGCAGTTCCTGCATCGCCAGGCCCTGGCGCTGCGCCTGTCGCCCGAAGATTCGGCGGCGCTGCGCTTTCTGATCGAATCGCTCAACGACGACGGCTACCTTGAAGACCCGCTGGAAGACCTGGCCCGTGGCCTGGCGGGCGACGATCTGGAGCAGGTGGAAGAGTTGGTGCACCACTTCACCGTGGCGCTGCGTCTGCTGCAAAGCCTGGAGCCGGTGGGGGTCGGTGCCCGCGACCTGCGCGAATGCCTGAGCTTGCAACTGCGTCAGCTCCAGTCCGATGAAGGGGGTGTCGATGACATCCTGCCTGACACCCTCGACGTGGCCATCAAGCTGTGCGGACAGCCCCTGGAGCTGCTGGCCCGGCGCGACATCAAGCGCCTGCAGCAACTGTGCGGTGAAAGCGATGAGCGCATCCGTGCCGCGCTCAGCCTGCTGACCCGGCTGGAGCCCAAGCCGGGCCGCCGCTTTGTCGACGTCGAACGCAACATCATCGTGCCCGATGTCATTGTCACCAAGATCGGGCGCGGGGCCCAGGTGCGCTTTCGGGTGCAGCTCAATGCCGATGTCATGCCCCGCCTCAAGGTGCACGACATCTATGCCAGTGCCCTGCGCTCGCACAAGGGCGAAGGTCATGCGGCGCTGCAGCAGCGACTGCAGGAGGCGCGCTGGTTCATCAAGAACATCCAGCAGCGCTTCGACACCATCTTGCGGGTGTCCAACGCCATCGTGGAGCGACAGAAGAACTTCTTCGTGCATGGCGAACTGGCCATGCGCCCCTTGGTCCTGCGAGAGATCGCGGATGAACTGGGCCTGCATGAGTCCACCATCAGCCGCGTCACCACCGCCAAGTACATGGGCACGCCGTTCGGCACCTTCGAGCTGAAGTACTTCTTCGGCTCGGCACTGGGCACCGAGACCGGCGGCAACGCCTCCAGCACGGCGGTGCGGGCGCTGATCAAGCAATTCGTGGCCTCCGAGAGCACGAAAAAGCCTTTGTCCGATAACCAGATTTCTGAAATGCTCAAGGAGCAGGGCATTGAATGTGCGCGCCGCACCGTGGCCAAATACCGCGAGGCGCTGCGCATCGCCCCTGCCAACCTGAGAAAAGCCCTCTGACCCTGTCTTGCGCACGGCGCGGCGCCTGGGTCAGCGTTCGTCGGTCGTGCCGGAGTGAATCACCGTGAACCAATTGCAACTTTTCATGCCCTGCGCCGCTGGCGTCGAGGGCTTTCTGGCCGACGAGGTCCACCGCATCACAGGGCTCACCGGGGAGGATCTGCTGACCGGCCGGGGTGGGGTGCTGGCGCGTGCCTCCTGGCGAGACGCCATGAAGCTCAACCTGCACAGCCGTCTGACCCAGCGTGTGCTCGTGCAGTTGTCCCACACCGGCTACCGCAGCGAGCGGGATCTGTACGAGGCCGCCAGCAACGTGGCCTGGGAAATCTGGTTCACCACCCGGCAAACCTTCAAGATTGAAATCACGGCCCAGCACAGCCCGCTGACCAGCCTCAACTTTGCGGCGCTCAAGGTCAAGGACGCGATCGCCGATCGTTTTCGCCACAAAACCGGGGTGCGCCCCGATGTGAACACCCAGTGGCCCGATGTGCGCATCTACGTCCACCTGACCACCGACACCGCCACCCTGTACATCGACACCTCGGGCGAGCCTTTGTTCAAGCGCGGCTGGCGCGAAGACAAGGGCGATGCGCCGCTGAAAGAAACCCTGGCCGCGGCCATGATCGCCGCCAGCGGCTGGGACCCGCTGGGCGACGTCCCGCTGCCCTTGTACGACCCCTGCTGCGGCAGCGGCACCATCGCCATCGAGGCGGCCCAGATGGCCTGCAACATGGCCGCGGGTGCCCAGCGTCGCTTCGGTTTTGAGAAACTGCTGCCTTTCCAGTCGCATGTCTGGAACGCCTTGCTGGGAGAGGCCCGGGCCGCCGAGCGGGCACCCACCGTGCCTGTGTTTGGCAGTGACGTGGCTTTCCGCATGGTCGACTTCGCCCAGCGCAATGCCGAACGCGCTGGTGTCGCCCATGCTGTGCAGTTGCGCGGGGGCGATGCCTTGCAGCGCATGCCGCCTTGCGAACAACCCGGTGTGATGCTGCTCAACCCCCCCTACGGCGAGCGCATCGAGGCCGCTGGTGTGGCTGGGCAGCGCGCCAGCCAGCGCGAGCCGCGCGGCGGCCGTGAAACCGCCCAGACCGAAGACGGCGGCGAGTTCTTCGTGCAGTTGGCGAGCCATTGGAAGAAGAACTACGCCGGCTGGCAGGCCTGGATGCTCACCCCCGACCTCAAGCTGCCCGGCCGCATGCGGCTCAAGGAGTCGCGCCGGGTGCCCATGTGGAACGGACCCATCGAATGCCGCCTGTTCCGCTTCGACCTGGTTCGCGGCAGCGTGCGCGACAAGCCGGCCCGCCCCGAGGCCGACGGCCCCGCGGGCGATGCGCCACAAGGGGCCTGAGGTGGATGACCCTTGCACGCCGGCGGCAGGCCGGGTGGTGCTGGACACCAACATCGTGCTGGACCTGTTCGTGTTTGCCGATCCGGCCACCACCTCGGTGCGTGCCGGCCTGGAAGCCGGCACCTTGCACTGGCATGCCACAGCCGCCATGCGCGACGAACTGGCCCGCGTGTTGGCCTACCCCCAGATCGTGCGCCGCCTGGATTTCTACACCCGCACGGCCGAGCAGGTGCTGGCTGCGTTTGATCGCCATGCGCAGGTGAGCGCGGTACCCGCCAAGGCGCCCTGGACCTGCAAGGACGCCGATGATCAAAAGTTCATCGACCTGGCGGTGGCCCTGAGCCACTGCACCTTGTTGAGCAAAGACCAGGCCGTGCTCTGCATGCGGCGCCGGCTGGCGACTGCCGATGTGATCGTCAGCACCGCCTGGGCTGAGGCCAGCGTCGCCGGAGCCTGAACAGACGCGCCGTGAGCGGCGTTTTGCAGCACGCCATCACAGTTCTTACGTGTTCACTGTGCAAGGTTGAACATTCATTCAAGGTCGTTGCCCAGGCCTTTCTCATGATCAGGTTTCTGGTGTGTTGTGGGCCTCCCCTGCACGGTAGCGAACCGCCCGCTGACGCACCGACTCCGTCCCGATGCGCAGTGCATCGCGCGGTCACCGAGTTGCTGAAGGCTGCGAATGAATCACAACACCTCACCCTGTCTTGCGGCAGGCAGTGCCCAGCCCTCCGGGGTCTCTTCGTCTGAGTTGCCGACGGGCGGTTTGCCGCCCCATCAACGCCATGTTTGACGTGACCCAACGCATGCGTGATTTCACGCTTCAGGTCTATTCGAGCATGGGGGTGAGCGCCTCTGCCGCATTCGAGGCAGGCAAGCAAAGCCGTG
This sequence comes from Curvibacter sp. GW821-FHT01G03, assembly GCF_059422285.1. Taxonomy (NCBI): domain Bacteria; kingdom Pseudomonadati; phylum Pseudomonadota; class Betaproteobacteria; order Burkholderiales; family Comamonadaceae; genus Curvibacter; species Curvibacter sp. GW821-FHT01G03. Next base: position 28,514 of record NZ_JBWKWP010000031.1, on the reverse strand, counting down.
TCATTTCCCGCAAGGCGGGCGACCTGATCTGGCGCACCGGGGCGCCCATCACCCATTGGCACCACATCATTGAAGGCATGGTGGCCGAGCAGGTCACCATGGACCAGGGCTTGAGCTACCCGCTGACCCTGCACAGCCGCAACAGCTGTTTCGCCAAGCACGATCTGCTGGGTGACGGCAAGGCGCAGGTCGACTACCTGGCCGTCACCGATGTGGAGCTTCTGACCCTGCCGGCCTCGGCCTATCTGGCCCTGGTGCGCAGCGATGCCGGCTTTGCGCAGCATCTGCTGGGCGAGTTGTCCTCCCAGATCCGTCAGCAGAACAACCAGCTGATCGTCAACAAATGCAGCAATTCGGCGCTGCGGGTGATCGGTGGCCTGGCCCTGTGCGCCGAGGGCCTGTGCTTGGCGGCCGAGACCTCGGTATCGCCCTCTCCACCCCAGGAGGACAGCCTCATGCTGCCCTTGTCACAGCAGATGATTGCGCGCTTGTGCGGGGTGTCCCGAACCTTGTTCTCCGAGTACATCGGGCAACTGGAGCAGGGCAACTGGGTGCGGCTGCAGTACCGCGGCGTTGAGTTGCAACACCTGAGTGCCTGGCGCGGCGTCTTTGTTCGCCTGCACAGCCACCAGGTCTGGCGGCGCAACCCGCCGGTGGAGGCCTTGCTGAGCCTGCTGGCCGAGTGCGCCGCCGATCGGACCCCGCGTTACGCCTGACACCCCGTGCACCGGCCAGCGTGAGCGTCTGGCCGGTGCCCTCGGGGGCGGTGCAGGGCGCTGGCGCTCAGGCCTTCTGTGAGGGCGATGAAAAACTGTTGGCCGTCGCCAGGGGCCAGTACTCGCGGAACAGGTTCGGCAGGCCATCGAGTGGGCCCAGCAAGGCCCCGGTGGGCACCTGCATCACCAACTGGCTCAGCAGGCGCACCTCGGTGTCCGACACGCGGCGAACGATGTGGTGTGCGGTGATGTCGTTCGGATGGTGCAGGCCTGCGGCCTGGATCAACTCTTTCAGGGCGTGCAAGGTGCTGTGGTGCAGGTTCTTCACCCGGGTGGCCTTGTCGGGCACCACCAAGGCCTGCTGGCGCAGCGGGTCCTGGGTGGCCACACCGGTGGGGCATTGGCCCGAATGGCAGGTTTGGGCCTGGATGCAGCCCAGCGCCATCATGAAGCCCCGTGCCGAGTTGCACCAGTCGGCCCCCAGCGCCATCATGCGGGCCACGTCGAACGCCGTGACCACCTTGCCCGCGCAGCCCAGGCGGATGCGATCGCGCAGCTTCACGCCCTTGAGCGTGTTGTGCACCAGCAGAAGGCCTTCCTGCAAGGGGGTACCGACGTGGTCGCTGAATTCCACCGGGGCTGCGCCCGTGCCACCTTCGGCCCCGTCCACCACGATGAAGTCGGGGGTGATGCCGGTCTCCAGCATGGCCTTCACCATGGCAAACCATTCCCAGGGATGCCCGATGCACAGCTTGAACCCCGTGGGCTTGCCGCCGCTGAGCTCACGCAGGCGGGCGATGAAATGCATCATCTCGACAGGCGTCGAGAACGCCGTGTGGGCCGACGGTGAGATGCAGGCCTCGCCCTGTGGCACGCCCCGAGCCTCGGCGATCTCTGCCGTGACCTTCGGGCCGGGCAACACGCCGCCATGGCCCGGCTTGGCGCCTTGGCTCATCTTCAGTTCAATCATGCGCACCTGAGGGCTGCGCGCGTTCTCGGCAAAGCGTTCGGCATCGAAGCTGCCATCAGGATGGCGGCACCCGAAGTAGCCCGAGCCGATCTCCCAGATCAGGTCCCCGCCATGGACGCGGTGGTGTTGTGAAATGGAGCCTTCGCCCGTGTCGTGGGCAAAACCACCCTGCTGGGCCCCGAGGTTGAGCGCCCGGATCGCGTGGGCGGACAGGGCCCCAAAACTCATGGCCGAGATGTTGAAGACACTGGCGCTGTAGGGCTGGGCCGTGTCGGCCCCGATGGTGACGCGAAAGTCGTGGCTGGGCAGCTGGGTGGGAGCCACCGAGTGGTTGATCCACTCGTAGCCGCGCTGGCCCACGTCGAGCAGGGTGCCGAACGGCCGGTTGTCGGGATCGCCCTTGGCGCGCTGGTACACCAGGGTGCGTTGGGCGCGGGAGAAGGGGCTGGCCTCGTTGTCACTCTCGATGAAATATTGGCGAATCTCGGGCCGGATGTACTCCAGCACAAAGCGCAGGTGGCCGATCACGGGGTAATTGCGCAGCACCGAGTGGCGCTTCTGCAGCAGGTCATACACCCCCAGGGCGACCAAGGCGCCTGACAGCACCGCCCACTCCGGTGCCAGGGCCTGCTGCTGCCCCGCCCACAGGCTCAGGGCCAGGGCCCCTGCACAGAGGGCGAAGGCGGTGTAGCGCACGGGATAGATGGCGTTGAGCTGCTTCAGCATGGGGGCTCCAGGAAGGGGTTGACGCGTGTCCGAAGGGCGAGGCCGGTAAACTGCTGTACCACCGCAGCGCTTCGCCCATGACCTGTGGCCGACCGATCATACGATCCACGGCCGGTGGTCAGGGTCTTGCCTGCTCCGTTCATCCTGACGCGTTTTGACGCCCCCCGACATGTCTTCTGATCCCCAAGCCGATACCGCCATCGAAGTCGCCGCCTCGCCCGTGCCTGTCTACCCCGTCGCCGGCGAGCGCCTGCCCCCCGAGGCCTTTGATGAACTCGACGCCATCCTGGACGACCTGCGCAGCCGCGAGGACGAGATTCCCCAGTGGGAGTTCTGCGAAGGCTTCATGGCCGCGGTGATCTGCAATCGCCGCCCCCTGCCACCGGCCGAGTACCTGCCCATGCTGCTGGGCGATGGCATCACCGCCGAAGACACCGATGCCGACGGTATTCCGGCCCTGTCGGCTTTTGCCGATGCGGCTCAGCAGGCCCGTTTCATCAGTTTGTGGCAGGCGCGCTGGCACGAAGTGCAGACGGCTCTGGACACCAAGGTGGACAGCCTGGGCGACGAGCGTTGCTATGAGCCCGAGGTGATGGACATGCGCGGCGCCATGGCCACCTTGTCGGAAGAAGAACTGGCCGAACTGGGTGACCAGGAAGTGCCTTCCTTCGGCCAGATCTGGGCACTGGGCTTCATGTTCGCCGTGGAAAACTGGCCCGAGGAATGGGCCGCTCCCCGCGACAAGGAGGCCGCCGATTGGCTGGACGATGCCCTCAACCGCATCGTGGCCCTGACCGAAGACGACACCGGCAAGCCCGAGCTGTCGATGTTTGCCGAAGATGGCCCGCCCAGCCTGAGCCAGGCCCGTCTCGATGCCTTCGGGGATGCCATCTGGGCGGTGTATGACCTGCGCCAACTCTGGAAGAGCTTCGGTCCGCGGGTGGAAACCATCCGCAAGGAAGCCGGCCCGGGCCGCAACGACCCCTGCCCCTGTGGCAGCGGCAAGAAGTTCAAGAAGTGCCACGGGGCCTGAGGGCGCCCTGAAGCGCCCCCGCTGTCGGGGCCGCTTCAGAGTGCTGGCTTGCCGCACCCGGCCCAGTTTCAGCCCAGGAACTTCTTCAGGTTGGCTGCCGCCGTGCTGCGCACCTTGCGTTTCAGCGAGGGCGACCATCCCAGCAGCAGGCCGGGCAGTCCCAGGGCTTGGCGCGCCCAGCGCCAGAACCCGAAGCGATCGCGGTGGCCGGCGATCAAGCCCTCCGGCGTGAAGGTGAATCGCGCGTCGATGATGTTGTGCACCGGGCGGCCGGTGGCGCTGAACACGTAGTGCGCCTCCCAATGGGCCTGGCCGCCTCGGTCATCCGCCTGGATGTTGCTGAATTCGACTCGCCATGCCCCGGGTGGGCTTTTTTGGGCGGCGCTGCACAGCATGCGCCACATGCCTGCAATCTGGGCCTGGCCTTGCAAGGAAAACGCCTCGTCGTCAAAGCGCGCATCGGGTGCGTAGCACTGCGCCATGCTGGCGTGATCAAGCTGGCTGAAAGCCGTGTAGAAGCGCTGCAGCGTCTCGGCGTTGCGGTGGGTCATGGTGCGTTTTCCTGTGGGTGGACCCCGGCGCAGGCGGCTTCAGAGCTGCCCAGGCATTTCGGCGGCCAGGAAATCGTACACCGTCCGGATGCGACGGCTGGTACGAATCTCTTGGTGAACGGCCAGCCACATGGGCAGTGCCGGAATCGGTAATTGCGGTAGCACCCGCCGAACCCGCTCGTCCTGGCGCAGCAGGTACTGCGCCGTGAAGCCGATGCCCAGCCCCGCGCGCACGGCCTCCCAGGTGGCAATCAGGTCGTCGGTGCGGAACGCAAAATGGGCGGGCGTCACCGGGTGGCCCATGGCCGCAAAGCCCTTGAGCAGCAGGTCGTGCCGGTCGCTGCCGATCAATTCGTGGCCGAGCAAGTCGATGGGGTCGACCGGCGTGCCACGCCGTTGCAGGTAGCTGTTGCTGGCGCAGGCACACAGCGTTACCTCTCCAATCAACTGGGCCACCAGGCTGCCCTGGTCGGGGCGCACCATGCGCAGTGCGATGTCGGCTTCGCGCCGCAACAGGTTGGACACCTCGTTGCTGGACACCAGTTCCACCTGGATCCCGGGGTGTTGCAAGCGCAGGCGGGCCAACACCGGCGGCAACAGGTAGCAGGCCACCGGCTGGCTGGCAGTGATCCGAACGGTCCCCGAGATCAACTCGTCAGTGCGTGAGGCGGCCCGTGCCAGCTGGTGGGCCCCGGTCTCCATCAACCTCGCGGACTCTGCCAGCTCCAAGGCCGCTTCGGTCGGGCGCAGGCCGCGCCCGGTGCGCTCGAACAACAGCACCCCCAACTGCGCCTCCAGCTCGGCAATGTGCCGCCCCAGTGTCGGCTGGCTGGCCTGCAAGGCCCGTGCGGCACCCAGCAGACTGCCGTGCTCCAGGGCCGCGAGAAAGGATCGCACCAGGCTCCAGTCGAATGAGGTATTCAAAATTGAATTGCTGTTATGAAACGATAGGCAATTGTGTGATCTTCCATGGTTTTCAACAATCGCTCCATTCCCTCATCGATTCTGGAGCACTCACATGACCTGCACATCCACCGTTCTCATCCTGGGCGCCCGTGGGCGTCTGGGTCTGGCCGCTGCCCGCGCCTTTGCCCAGGCCGGTTGGCGTGTCCGCGCTCAGATCCGGCCCGGCGCCACGGCGCCTGCCGTGCCGGGGGTTGAATGGCTGGCCCACGATCTGCAAGACACCGCAGGCCTGGTCGCTGCAGCCCGTGGTGCCCGGGTGGTGGTCCATGCCCTGAACCCGGCCTACACCGTGGCCGCCTGGCGCGAGCAGGCGCCGGGCCTGATGGCTGCGGCGCTGGCGTTGGCGACGGCCTTGCGCGCCACGCTCATGCTGCCTGGCAATGTCTACAACTATGGCGAAGACATGCCTGGGGTGCTGCAAGAGAGCACGCCGCAGCATGCCCGGCATGAACTGGGGCGAATCCGCGTGGCACTGGAGCAGCAGATGGCCGATGCGGTCGAGGGTTGCGGTGGCGCCATGAGGGCCGTGGTGCTGCGGGCCGGCAACTTTTTCGGCGCCAGCGAAGGCACCTTTCTGGACAAGATGGTGGCCCCGCAACTGCCGCGGGGCAAGGCGTCCTGGATGGGTGACCTCGATGTGGGCACGCCATGGGCCTACCTGCCCGATCTGGCGCGGACACTGGTGATGTTGGCCGAACGAAGCGATCTGGCGGCCTTCGAGACCTTTCACTTTGCCGGGCACCAGGTCACGGCTCGCCAGTGGCTGGCGGTGCTTGGCCAGGTGGCGCTGGAGCAGGGCTGGCTGCAGCCTGGGCAGGCGCTGACAGTGCGCCGCGTGCCGGTGTGGTTCTTCCGCCTGTTCGGCCTGGTCTCGCCCACCCTGGCCACGATCGCCCAGACCGGCTACCTGTTCAGCACCCCGCACCGACTGGACAACACCCGCCTGGTGCAAAGGCTGGGGGCGGAACCCCGCACGCCCTTTGAGCTGGCCGTGCGCCAATCGCTGCAGGCGATGCGCCTGCCCCTGGCCTCGGGGCCCGAAGTCCTGGCGGCCTGAGGCCGGAGGGCTGCCGGCGCCTCAGCCCTTGTTGCTGCCCAGCAGGTCCAGCAGTCGTTGCAGGGCGTGGGCGACGGTCGACAGGCGCACCGCCGCTCGATCGCCGTCAAAGCGCTGTACTTCGCTGTGGGTCTGGCCGCCCACTGAAAAGCCGAACCACACCGTGCCCACCGGCTTGGCCGCGCTGCCGCCACTGGGGCCTGCCACGCCGGTCACGGCCACCGACACCTGGGCTCGGGCCTGGGTCTGGGCATGACGCAGGGCCCCTTCGGCCATGGCACGGGCCACGGGCTCGCTGACGGCCCCGTGCTGGGCGATCAGCTCGGCCGGGACGCCCAGCAGCTCGATCTTGGCCTCGTTCGAGTAGCTCACCATCCCGCGCTCGAACCAGTCGCTGGATCCCGCCAGCTCGGTGCAGGCCGCCGCGATCAGGCCACCGGTACAGCTTTCTGCGGTGGCCAGCTTCAGGCCTTGCTGGCGCAAGGCTTGGGCCAGTGCGGTGGTCGCAACCCTGTGGTCGAAAGTGATCGGCTGTGTCATGCGAAAAACCTCCAGAGGGCGATGACCAGCAAGGTGCAGAACGCTGCCACCAGGTCATCAAACAGGATGCCAAAGCCCCCTTTGGGGCCAAAGCCGTGCCACAAGTTGTCAGCCCAGCCGACAGGGCCGGGCTTGGCCGCATCAAAGAAGCGAAACAGGGCAAAGGCCACCAGTTGCCCACCCAGGCTCGCCGGCATGACCAACCAAAGGATCAGCCAGAAGGCCACCACCTCGTCCCACACGATGTTGCCCGGGTCCAGGGTGTTGAGGTGGCGCGCCGTGACGGTGCAGGCCCACCAGCCCACGGCGATGGACACGGCGATCAGGGCGCCGATCTGCCCCGGCGTGAGCCAGAGCTGCAGCAGCAGGTAGGCCGCCCAGGCCCACAGCGTGCCCACCGTGCCGGGGGCCACCGGGCTCAGGCCAGAGCCCAGGCCCAGCGCGATGATGTGGGCCGGGTGCGACCCCATGAAGCGCGCCGTGGGGCGCACTGCGGGGCGGGTGGTGGGGGAGGGGCCGGGCTCTGGCCAGGTCGGTTCGTTGGGGTGAGATGGGTTCATGGGGCAATGCAGCGAAGGGGCATGGGGGCCAGTGACGTTGGTGCCATTCTCAGGGCTTGGGCGGCAGCAGGGCCTGGAACCACTGGCTCCAGTAGTCCAGGCAGGCCTGGATCTTGGGCAGGTGGTGGCGCTGGGGCATCAGCAGCGCATAGATGGGGAAATCCTGCACATCCACCCAGTCTTCCAGCACGGGCCGCAGCCTGCCCTGCGCCACCAGCGGGGCCGCAATCAGGGTGTTGCAGCGGCAGATGCCCAGGTCATTGAGCACCATGGTCATCATGATGCCGGTGGAGTTGGCTCGGTAGTGGCCCTGCACCGGTCGCTCGATCGCCATGCCATCGAGGATGAAGGGCCAGCGGTTCAGGTGCTGGGCCGCGCTGTTGGTGATCAGGCGATGGCTCAGGAGTTCATCGGGGTGGCTGGGGGCGCCAAAGCGGGCCAGGTAGGCCGGGCTGGCGTACAGCGCCCGCCCGTGGTGGCCGATCTGGCGCGCCATCATCGATTCGGTGTGTGGCGCACCGCTGCGCAGCGTCAGGTCCACGCCCTCCAGCGCCATGTCGATCAGGCGGTCGTCCGAATGCAGCTCGATCTGCAGCCTCGGGTGGCGCTCATACAGGCCGGCCAGGCTGGGCACGATGATGAAATGGCCCAGCGCCGGGCTCACCGCCACCTGCACGGTGCCGCTGACCTCGCGGGTCTGGTGGGCAAATTCGGCCTCCAGTTCTTCGAGCGTGCCGGTGATGCGCTGGCAGTAACCCAGGAAGGTCTGCCCCTCGGCGGTGAGCGACAGCCCTTGGGTGGAGCGCTGCACCAGTCGCACACCGCACTGCTTTTCGATGCGGCTGAGCGAGCGCGAGACCTGGCTGACCGGCACGTTGCGTTCGCGCGCCACGGCCGACAGCGTGCCGCGGGTTGCCACGCGCACGAACAGGGCCATGTCATCAAAGTCCAGGTCTTTCACAGCGCCGATGTTAGCCGGGGCTTGGGCATGCCCGTGCCGTGCTGGCAGACGCCGTGCGTGTTGCAGGGTTTGCAAAACCGGTTTGCCCGGGCTGCTGTTTCGCTGGCACCCCGGGTTCTCTAAAGTCAGACCTCAAATTCACCCGCATCCGCGCATCCGCGCGCCAGCGCCGAAAGAGACAAGCCATGACTTCCCTGCACCTTCAGGTCGCGCCCTTGCAAAACCCCGAGCGTTACCCCTTGTTGGCCCAGGCCTTGACCGATCTGGCCGAGCGTTGGCTGGGTGCGACGCGGGAGACGGTCGTGGTGCTGATCGACGACCTGCCCGCTGCGCGTTGGTATGTCGCCGGGCAGCCGGTGGACCGGCCTGCCGCCCAGTTGCACCTCTGCCTGCCTGCCGGCCAGGCGAGTGAAGGGCAGCAGGCCGAATTCATCGCTCACGCATTGAGGTCGCTGCAGCGCCAACTGGGCCGCGGCGAGGCGCTGGCGGTGGGCAGCGGCGTGATCGTGCGCGAGGTGCCGCCTCAGCACTGGGGGCGCTGCGAGGCCACGGCGCCCCAGGCCCAAGGCGTGGCCTGATGTCCAGGGCAGGGCGCTTCACTTGAAGTGGTCGAAGCTCTCGTCGCGGCGTTCCATCAACTGGCCACGGGCATCCAGCAGGCGCAGCCCGGGCTGTTTCTCGATGCGCCCGATGCGGGTCACCGGCGTCTGGCTTTGGCGGCTGGCCGCCTGCACCGCTTCGCGGGCTGCGGCGGGGGCGGTGAAGACCAGTTCGTAATCATCGCCGCCCGCCAGCACCAGCCCCAGAACGGTGTCGTCGTCCAGATTGAGGTGCTGCGGGCCTGAACGGGCCGCCAGCAGGCTCAGCACACGCTCGGCGTCCATGCTGGCGCCGACGCCGGAGCGGCGCAGGATGTGGCCCAGGTCACCGACCAGCCCATCGCTGATGTCGGCTGCGGCCGAGGCAATCCCGCGCAGGGACTGGCCCAGAGCCACCCGGGGGGTGGGGCTTTCCATGCGAGCGCGGGCCGCCTCGAACGCTGGTCCGGGCAGGCTTTGCGTGCCTCGGAACACCTCGAGTGCCAATCGAGCGTCGCCCAGCGTGCCGCTGACATACAGATCGTCGCCAGGGCGTGCGCCGCTGCGCAGCAGGGCCTGGCTGCGACCGTCGACCACTGGCACCTCACCCATCACCGTGATGCAGATGTTCAACGGACCCTGGGTGGTGTCACCACCGATCAACTCGCAGCCGTGCGCATCGGCCAGGGCCAGCAGGCCCTGGGCAAAAGGCGCCAGCCAGCGGGCGTCGGCGCGCGGCAGGGCCAGGGCCAGGGTGAAGGCCACCGGGGTGGCGCCACAGGCCGCCAGGTCGCTCAGGTTGACGGCCAGCGCCTTGTGGCCCAGGCGCGCGGGGTCGACTGTGGACAGAAAGTGCCGGCCTTCGACCAGCATGTCGCTGGAGATGGCCAAGTGCGTGCCCGGCGAAGCCTGCAGCAGTGCGCAGTCATCGCCCACGCCCAGCCGTACGGGGCCGCCCGCGCGGGGCGCGCGGGTGAAAAAACGGGCAATCAGATCAAATTCACCCATGCGGATTCCTCAAGAAGCCGCAAGCATAAGGGCTGGCCAGACCCCTGGACGCGTGTCCGGTGCGCTTCATACCCTATTTGCGGGATGGTCAACTGTGTGGATTTTTTTTAGCATTCCGTCCATGGTTGAACAATCGTTCAGCCGTCTGTCAGCTGTCACACCGCAAGGTCGCTGCCAGGGAGGAAAGAAGAGTTTCAGGGTCAGGAAGACGCGCTTCCCGCAGGAATGGGATGAGCAAGGGATGGGAGCCTCGAGAGGCGCGTCTTTCCTGGCATCGGAAACCACAGGCTCGGCCCCGGGGCTTGGCGCAAGCCAGGTCCCGGCGGCCCGTGTCCTCATCTTGACGGTGCACTGTCTGCGCCCGTTTTCAAATTACCGGATCGACATCACGCGCCGCACCAGATCGACCTGGCGGTGCAGGGCCTGCTTGTTGAGGGCACTCTTCACCTGGCTGCGCACGGTGTGGATGGACAGATGCGTCATCTGCGCAATGCGCTTGAGGGGGTGGCCTTCGGTGAGCAGCATGGCCACCCGGGCTTCGGCCGGGGTGAGCTTGAGCGACGAGCAGATCTTGGACATCTGGTCGCTGCGATCGAGCAGGCTGGCGATCGAGGCCTGGGGGGCTTCGGGCCACAGTTGTTCGGCGGCCATCACCCGCTCTGTCACGTTCTCGACCTGCGACATCACCGACTCCACGCGACCCTGCGGGTCGAGCAGGGCCGAGTTGAACCACACCGTGTGCAGGGCAGATCCGTCGGCCCGCTGGAACGTCAATTCAGAGCGGTTCTGCAGTTCCTGGCCGCTTTGCAGCCGGCCCAGGGCCTCGCTCAAAGGGGTGTTGTCCCAGCGGGTGGGTAGCACCTTGGGGAGTTGGCGTCCGCGCACCTCGTCCAGGGTCCAGGCAAACCACTGGCTGGCGCGGCTGGAGCAATGCAGCAGGCGCAGGCTGGCATCCATCTCCAGCACGGCCAGGGGGCTGTTTTCCATGTGGGACGCCACGCGTTGATTGGCGGCCCGCAGGGCGTCGGCCGTGATCTTGAGCTCGTGCACGCGCAACGCGATGCTGACGAAACCCAGCACCTGCCCCTCATCGTCCAGCCAGGGACTCAGGCTGACGTTGTGCCATTCGGCCTCGCCCGCCGGGTTGGATATCTGGCGCTGGTAATGCACGGTTTCGCCGCTCAGCACCCGGTCAATGTGACCTTGAATCTGGTCGAGCGCCTCGGCCCCGTACAGGTCGGCCAGCATGAGGCCGGTGGCTTCGGCGGGCGTGCGCTGGAACCAGCGCGCAAAGCTGGCGTTCACATAGACGACACGCAGCGTGTTGTCCACCACAGACATGGGTGCATTCAGCGCGTGGGTGACCAGCGTATCGACCTGATCGGCACGCAGTCGCAAGGCGTTGGAGCGGGTGGGCGTATGGGGTTGAGCGGACATGAGGCTGGGCACAGCGTGACAGTTTCTGTGCCAACGCTATTGTGCCTTTGACGTTTGGTTACACCGGCCAGAAAAAGCTGCCCGGCGCGCTGCGCAAACGGGCGCGTATGGCCTGGTTGATGCGCTGGCGCTCCACCTGGCCCACGTTGTGGGCACGCAGTGCCAGCCGGAAGGCGAGGTAGAAGCTGACGGCCAGGTTCAGGGGCCCGATGGCGCACAGACCCGCAATCGCCCACCAGAACTCGGCGTGGCGCAGGGCCTCCAGCCCCAGGGTGGCCGCTGCAGCGCTGACCTGGCCGGTGGACAGGGTGACGTGGCGCACCTCCAGGCCCAGCCCGAAAAAAGCGGCGAAAGCTGGGATCAAGCCCAGCATCATGCCCAGCGAGATGTTGGCGGCCAGACCAGAGATGTTGCGACGCAACCACTGGCCCCAGCGACGCGCGCGCAACGGCCCCAGCCAGCGGGTGAATCGGGGGTTGTAGGTCAGGGCCGAGTCCAGCCGGTGCAGCACGAACCAGTTTTCGACCCAGCCCGCGATGATGCTGGAGGCAAACAGCAGCACCCCCGTGAAGGCGGCGAACAGGGCGGTGGGCCCGAACAGGCTCAGGTCGTGCAAGGTGTGGTGGGCATGTTCGGCGTCCACCATGGGCCCCAGGCCGGCGGCATGCAGACCGACACAGATCAGCAGCACACCCGGAACCACCAGGCCCAGGTTGCCCACGATGGCGGCAAACTGTGAGCGCAGCAGGTGGGCCACTTCATCGACGAAGCGCTCGATGGCATCGGGTGCGCTCATGTCCTTGAGCTTGGCGGCCATGGCCGGTGCGGTGACGGCGGGTTGTTTGGTGGCCACGGTCCAGTGCATCAGCATCACCAGCACGAACGAGGCGGCGTAGTTCAGGCCTGCCGCAAAACCGCTCCAGAAGGCCGACAGGCCCAGCCCGTAGATGGCAAATTTGGCCCAGGTGGTGAGGGCCAGCACCGAGCCGCCACCGGCGGCGGCGCGCAGCATCTCCCGGTATTCGGTGGCGTTGCGGGTGATGTAGTGCTCACCGCTTTCGGCGCTTCGTTCGGCCACCTTGGCCGCCGTGAGCTGCGAACTGGCGGCAATCAGGGCTCGGATGCTGCGACCGTCTTCGTTCACTTGCACCAGGCGGGCCAGCAGCTGGGCCAGATCGGCCGAGGGGGTTTGGCTTTGCAGGCAACTCAGCAGATCGCGGATGCGCAGCACGCGCTCGCGCAACTGGCGCAGGCGGAACACGATGCCCACTGAGATGCCATGCTCTTCCAGGTGGGTGTAAACGGTCTGGGCCGCGCGCCGGCAGGCCTCCAACTGCTGGCGCAGCACATCGGCGGCCTGCAGTGCCGCTTCGCTGCGTGGCCCTTGCTGCAGCACGGCTTGGCGCAGGCGTTCGAAATGGGCGGGCAGTTCATGGAAGGGGCGCTCGTTCTGTGCCTGGTCCGACATGCGCTGGCGGATCTCGGAGGCAAAGCCCGTGGCGCTGACCTGGCCCACGCTGTAGGTCAGAGCATCCAGCAGCAGCAAGGTGCCATTGGCCAGTGGCGCCCCCTCTGGGTCATCGGCGGCCGGGGGGGCGGGAAACAGCAGGCGCTGCACGCGCACCAGGGTCTCGGGGTCGATGGCGCGCAGCCACTCGGCATCAAAGGTGGTGGGGGCCAGCAACTCGAACAGTTCGCCCAGATCGGTGGTCTCGGGGGTCTGTGGCAGCAGCTTCTTGCGCAAGCGGTTGCCCAGCTCGCTCATGAAGGCCGGTCTCGGGGCAAAACCATGATCGGCCAGCAAGGAGGTGGCATCCACCGCGCCCAGGAAGTTGACCCACCACAGTTGCCACTCGGTCTGCCACGTGGGGCGCAGCTGGATCGCATCGAGCATCAGCCGAAGGCGTGCTACCGCGGCTGGCGCATCGTCTGCCCGACCCCGTATCCATTGCAGCAGGCTCATCAGCCACAGGTGGCGTTGCACCAACGATGCGTGCGGGTTGAGGGCGTCGAGGATCTGGGGCAGGTCGGGGGGTGTTTGATTCATGTGAACGTGGTGAAGCCGAGGCGTGGCACCGAATGAACTCAGTGCAACACGCGAGCCGGCGCGTGGGCGCTGGAGTGGGCCTCCAGCAGAAACAGCGGGATCGGTACGTCAAAGCGTTCGCCGTCCTCCGCCACGAAAAAATAACTGCCGTTCATGGTTCCGCTGGGGGTGCGCAGGCGGCAGCCACTGGTGTACTGGAAGGCCTCACCCGGTTTGAGCAGTGGTTGCTTGCCCACCACCCCCAGGCCTTTGACTTCTTCGCAGTGGCCCGTGGCGTCATGAATCTGCCAGTGGCGCGAGATCAACTGGGCCGGCACGTCGCCGGTGTTGGTGACCGTCACGGTGTAGGCAAAGGCGTGCACGGACTGCTCCGCATTGGACTGGTCCGGCAGGTGTTGAGGCTCGACGTGAACGTTAATTCGATAACTGGGCATGGTGGATGGACAAACAGTAAGAAGGCTGTCGGACTTTGAAGTTCCCGCATTCTGTCATTCGTGACGCGCTTGTGCAGTCTTTGGCATTTTTTCGAGCATTGCCCTCGTTGGCGCCAGGGCCGGCGCTGCTGCGACAATTGGCGCCATGAAGACCTCCGCTCCTACCCCCTACCGCATCGCCCCCTCCATCCTGTCGGCCGACTTCGCACGGCTGGGAGATGAGGTCCGTCAGGTGATCGCCGACGGCGCCGACTGGATCCACTTTGACGTGATGGACAACCATTACGTGCCCAATCTGACCTTCGGGCCCATGATCTGCCAGGCCCTCAAGCCCCATGCGCGCACGCCCGAAGGCGTGGCCGTGCCCATCGACGTGCACTTGATGGTGCAACCCGTGGACGCCCTGGCCGCCGCGTTTGCCGAAGCCGGTGCCGACTACATCAGCTTTCACCCCGATGCCTCGGGGCATGTGCATCGCAGCATCCAGGCCATCAAATCGCAAGGCGTGAAGGCCGGGCTGGTGTTCAACCCGGCGCAAACGTTGGACGTGCTGGACTGGGTGATCGAAGACCTGGATCTGATCCTCATCATGAGCGTCAACCCGGGCTTTGGTGGCCAGAGCTTCATTGACTCGGCATTGCGCAAGATCGAAGACGTGCGCCGCCGCATCGAGGCCAGCGGCAAGGACATCCGCCTCGAAGTGGACGGCGGCATCAAGGTCGACAACATTGCCCGGGTGGCCGCCGCCGGGGCTGACACCTTCGTGGCAGGCAGCGCCATTTTCGGCAAGCCTGATTACCGCGCCGTCATCGACGCCATGCGGGTTCAACTGGCGGGCTGAGCCTCAGGGGCGGCCTGCGTCCTGGGTATCTGACCCGCAGGCGGCCCCGTTCATGGCGCTTCCGGCCGGTGCTTCAGCGCGTGCTGGGCCTCACGCCAACGCTCGGCCTCGACATCGGCTTGGCGATGCAAGCCCAGTTCTGCATGCGTTTGCGCCAGCAGCAGTTGCAGATTGGCCTCCGGGTGATCCTGCTCGGCAGCGCGCTCAAACCATGCCCGGGCTTGGTCCGGGTCGGCTTTCACACCCTGACCATGGAGCAGCATCTGCCCGAGCAGAAACTGGGAATCGGCCCAGCCTGCCTCAGCGGCCCGACGCATCCACCGGGCCGCGGCCTGCGGGTGCGCCGGGGTTTGGGCGCTGCCGTTTTTCAGGATCAAGGCAATGTAGTGGGCCGCCGCATCCTGCCCCTGATCGGCCGCCTGGTGCAGCCAGGGCAGCGCGCGGTCGGTGTCGGCGGGCAGGCCGGCCGCCCCTTTGAACCACAGCTTGCCCAGTTGCAAGGCGGCCGTGGCGTCTCCGGCCTCGGCGGCGCGCTGCAGCCAGTCGCGCCCTTCGGCGACCAGGCGGGCGTCTCCGCGTTGCACGAGCACCCGGCCCAGCAGGGGCATGGCGGGCTTCAACCCATTGCGCGCCAATGTGCGCAAAACGCTGGTGGCCTGTTCGTCGCGTGCCTGGGCCTGGGCCCCCCACTGGATCAACTCGGCCTCTGACGGGGGCGCATCGATCTGTTGGTGCAGGCCCCAGACCCCCCAGGCGGCCAGCAGCAGAGGCAGTCCGGCCACCAGCCAGACCCGCCGCGACGAAGTGGGCGCCGGGGAGGGGGCCGGCAGAGTCAGTGCGGCGTTCATTGGCTCAGATCGATGGCGTAGTCAGCCAGGTTCTTGCCGCTGCCGTCATCGTTGTTGATCATGTTGATGCCGTTCAAACCAGCAGCGGTGGCCAGGGCCAGCTTGCCTGGGGCCGACTTGAAGGTGACCCGGCCGGCCGTGCTGACTTGGGTGAAACGCCAGCTGCGGTCACGGCCATTGCTGGCTCGGGTGAGGGTCTTGGTGGTCTTGATGTAGTTGATCAGCACGTCGCGGTTGGCATCCGGCGACGCGTAGATCGTCTTGCTGCCATCCAGGCCCGGAAAGTTGCCACCCCCGCTGGCGCGGTAGTTGTTGGTGGCCACGATGAAATAAGCCGCAGGGTCGATGGCCTTGCCTTTGTAGCTCAGGTTCTTGATGCGGCTGCCCTGGGCCTGAGTGACATCAATCTCGTAGCGGATGTCGGGCGAGGTGAACATGTCGAAGTTGTAGCCGGGGTAGCTGCTGACCAAAGCCTGGTCGGTGCTCAGGGTCGGGTCGATGCGGTTGAAGCGGGTGGCTGCTGTTTCGAGCCAGGCCTTGATGTCGCTGCCTTGCACCCGCACGGCGTACACGGTGTTGGGGTACAGGTACAGGTCGGCCGCATTGTTGATGGCCACGTTCCCGCTGGCCACATCGGTGAAATCACTGCCGCCGGCAAAGCCGCTTTTGAAAGGCGCGCTGACCGACAACACCGGCAGCGAGGCGTACTGCGGCAGGTTGGCCGCGATGTAGGCCGCCACGTACGACGCCTGGGCCTGGTTCACCACCTCGATGGCGCCTGGGTCTCCCACGTCGGCGAAGTAGGACGCCATGTTGAAGTCGGTGCTTCCGATCGGCGTCTTGACGTACTGGATGGTTGCGGCGTGTTCGCTGGCAATCGCGCTGGCCACGGCGGGGTCGACCGCCACATAGCTCTTGTCTGCGTTCTGGGTGCTGCGGGCTTCGACGGTGGTGCCGGTGGTGTCGACGGTCCACTTGCTGCCGTTGTGCACCAATTGCAGTTTGATCACGCCCAGGTGCTTGCCCCAGAAGTTGGCCATCACGGTGGGGACGCCATTGACGGTGCCCTTGACCTTGTCCACCCCGGGCAGGTTGAACTGGGCCACGGTGCTGGTGGCGTTCGGGAAGATCTGATGCGAGTGGCCGATCAGCATGGCGTCGATGCCTGGCACCTTGGACAGGTGCCAGTTGCCGTTCTCCATGGTCGGGTCGTAGCTGCTGTTGTCCAGGCCGCCGTGCGAGATGGCCACAACCAGGTCGGCGCCTTTGCTGCGCATCTCGGGCACGTATTTCTGGGCGGTTTCCACCAGCCCTTCGGTGTACACCTTGCCGTCCAGCCAGCGCTTGTCCCAGGACAGGATGGTGGGGGGGGTGAATCCGATGATGCCGATGTTGACCGGGACCTGCACCGTGCTGCCATCGGGGGCGGTGGCCCTCAGCGTCTTGGTGATGATCTGGTACGGGCTGAACAGAGGGGCCTTGGTCTTGGCGCTGTACACATTGGCCAGCACCTGCGGGAAGTTCGGACCCGCACAGCGTGTGGCGCCATTGGTCACGCCGTCGACCTGGAAGGCGCTGCCGGTGACCTGGTTCAGATAGGGCAGGCCGTAATTGAACTCGTGGTTGCCGATGCCGCCGCCGTCGTATTGGCTCTGATTCATGACCTTGTAGATGGCCAACGACTGGTTGCAGCCCACCGGGTTGATCAAGGCCTGGTAGTCGGACAGTGCCGTGCCCTGGATGGTGTCTCCGTTGTCCAGCAGCACGGTGTTGGCAAATTCGGCACGCGCTTTGTTGATCAGGGTGGCCACGCGTTCATAGCCGAGCGAGGTGTCCTCGGCCAGCTTGAAGTAGTCGTAGCTCATCACGTTGGTGTGCAGGTCGGTGGTCTCCAGCAGGGCCAGGCTGGCCTTGGTGTTGGCCGCCACCACGGGGCCACCGCTGGAGCCGCCGCAGGCGACCAGCGCCAGGGCCGTTGCGCTCAGCAGGCCTGCGGTGCAGGCACGGCGCATCGAATGAACAACAGGTTTTGACATCTCGCATCCCTCCGGGTTTTGTATCCAGTGCGTAAAGAGCTGGACTGTGGTCGGTCTGCGTGACATGGCTTTGACGGGCAGATGACACGAGCGCGAGGGCGGGCTGCCGGGCCGGGCCTGTCGCACAATCGCTGTTTTGCTTGCGCCCGTGTGGGCGCCTTGATGCCGTGTCTTCTTCCTCCTTTCTTCTTTCAACGCCGTTTGAAGCCGCCATCCTGGATCTGGATGGCACCTTGGTGAACACCCTGGGCGACTTTGCCGAGGCCCTCAACCGCATGCTGGATGAGTTGCGCTTGCCCTCCATCAAGCCGCAACGCATCGAGCACATGGTGGGCAAAGGGTCAGAGCACTTGCTGCGCACTGTATTGGCGCATGTGCTGGGTGGAGGGGCGACGGAACCCGCCGCGGTCGAGGCGCTGTACCCCGCCGCCTGGAGCAGCTACCAGCGGCACTACCTGGCCATCAACGGCGGCTACTCCAGCGTCTACCCCGGCGTTCTGGCGGGCCTGGAGGATCTGCAGGCACGGGGCTGGCGCCTGGCGTGCCTGACCAACAAGCCTTTGTCTTTTGCACAGCCCTTGCTGCAGGCCAAGGGCCTGGAGGGCTACTTCAGCGAAGTGTTTGGTGGCGACTCTTTTGAGCGCAAGAAGCCGCACCCTCTGCCACTGCAGAAAACCTGTGCCGCCCTGCGCAGCGAGCCTGGCCGCACCTTGATGGTGGGCGATTCCAGCAACGACGCTCAGGCTGCGCGCGCTGCGGCTTGCCCGGTGGTGCTGGTGACCTATGGCTACAACCACGGCGAGCCCATCCGGGCGGTGGACGCCGATGGTTTTGTGGATTCGCTGGATCAGTTACGCCTTCTGTTGGGCTGACGCACACTGCGCGGCGCCCGCCCTCGGCTCAGAAACTGGTCCAGTCTTCGTCGCTGGCGGTGGCTGCGGCCTTGGCCGTGGTGGTGGCGTCGCTGGACGCTGACCTGGTGCTGTGGGTGGCTTTGGCGCTGCTGGAGGCAGGCGCTGCCGGGCTGGCCGTTCCGGCTCCGCTGCGACGGTCCGAGTCGGGTTGCTGGCGGCGCTCCTGGCCCAGGTAGGGGGTGCTGGGTGGCAAGGCCGACCGGGTGGCTCTGGGGGTATTGACCTCGATGGACCGGCTCTGGCTGGCGTTGAGTTTGAACACGGCCACCGCATCCACGAGCAAGCTGGCCTGGTTGCGCAGACTGGCGGCGGCTGCCGCCGACTGCTCGACCAGGGCCGCGTTTTGCTGAGTGGCCTGGTCCATCTGCGTCACCGCCTCGCCCACCTGGGCCACGCCCGAGCTTTGCTCCGAGCTGGCGGCGCTGATTTCGCCCACGATGTCGGTCACCCGGCGGATGGCAGAGACCACTTCGGTCATGGTGGTACCCGCCCGGTCTACCAGATGGCTGCCTTGCTCCACCCGCTCGACACTGGCGCCGATCAGGCCCTTGATCTCTTTGGCCGCTTCAGCGCTGCGTTGGGCCAGGCTGCGCACTTCGCTGGCCACCACGGCAAAGCCTCGTCCCTGCTCACCGGCACGTGCTGCCTCCACCGCTGCATTCAAGGCCAGGATGTTGGTCTGGAAGGCAATGCCGTCAATCACGCCAATGATGTCTGAAATTTTGCGCGAGCTCTCGTTGATGCCTTTCATGGTGTCGACCACCTCGGCCACCACTTCGCCACCCTGCGTGGCGACGGTGGAGGCGTTCACCGCCAGTTGATTGGCTGCTCGGGCGTTGTCGGCGTTCTGGCGCACGGTGGAGCCCAGTTCCTCCATGGAGGCCGCGGTTTGCTCCAGGGCCGAGGCCTGGTGTTCTGTGCGTGCCGACAGGTCGTGGTTGCCCTGGGCGATTTCGGCACTGGCCGTGGCCACACCCTCTGCGTTGCGGCGCACATCCGCCACCAGGGCGGCCAGCCGGCCTTGCATGTCGGCGAGGGCCCGCAGCAATTGGCCGGTTTCGTCTTGGGCCCCCGTGGGGATCTGGATGGACAGGTCGCCATGGGCAATCGCGGTGGCCGCCGCCACGGCCTCTTGCACGGGGCGGGTGATGGAGCGTGTGGCGGTCCAGGCCATGAAGGCGCCCAGCACCACGGCCAGGGCCGCGGCCGCCATCAGCAGGAGGCGGCTGGTTTGGGCCAGAGCGGCATTGCGCTCCTGCCCTTGAGCCAGTTGACTGGCCATGCGCTTGCGCAGGCTGTCCAGTTTGGCCAGGTAACCATCGGCCATCGGGTGCAGCTGCGAATCGATCATGCCGTTGATGTCTTCGCCCATTGACTGCAGCTTGGCCAGTTCGACCCGCTTGTTGCGGTAAGCCTCCCGCACCTGGCGGATTTCGGCCAGTTGGGCCTTGCCGTCGTCGTCCTTTAGCAGTTCTTCGAGCCGCTTGATCTTGCCGGCCGTACCGCTGGAGGTGGTTTCAATGTCCTTTTTGAGGCGTTCAATGTAGGTGCTGTCCACGGCGCGCAGTTGGGCTTCAGTACGGGCCCAATTGATGCGGATGTCGGAGGCCCAGTCGTCGACCAGGGTCTGCTGCTCCAATTCGATCGTGGCGACATGCTCGCCCGCTTGTTGCAGCACCGAGATGCGCTGCACGCCAAAGCCGGCCACCAGCAAGGTGATCAACAAGATGGTGGCAAAAGCGATGGCCAGGCGGGAGCCGATTCTGAGGTTGTTGTAGTTCATGGTCTGACAGCAGTAACGGGCGAAGGGACGGGCAAAAGGAAAGGCAATGGGGCCAACAATGGGATGGATGAAGGCCGGTCGAGGTCAGGACGGCTTGCCCAACAGCGCGTCCTTGAGCTTCCAGTCGGCTGGGTTGGGGCCCAGCCAGATGCGCAACAAGGCGTTGAAAAAGGCGGCTTCCTTGAATGGCGCGCCCTGGACCTTGCCGCGCACGGTGAGGGTGGCGCCGCTGTCGGGCAGCCAATCGACGGTGAAGGTGTCGCCGGCAGCCAGCTTCTTCTGCTCGCCAAAGATCTCGCCCATGCGGATCAATCCAGGAATCAGATGGGACATTTCGCCCTTGGGGGCGTTGTCCTCCACGCCCCGGGTGAAGAGCTTGCCCAATTCGTTGGCATCGATTTCACGCAGCATGGTGATGCTGATGCGCTTGGCGCCAGGCGCGGCCAGCACGTCTTCGGGGCTGCTTGCCTTGCGTTCCAGGTACAAGCCCATGGCATACACCTTGAAGACCGCCTTGTAGCGGGCCCCTGCGCCGTTCAGGCTGAGCTTGCGCCCTTGCAATTCGATGGGGTCGTCGAAGCTGACGCCCTGCACCGTGGTGGGGGCGGCCTGCACAAGCAGCGGCCAGGCCAGGCAGGCGCTGAGGGCGATGGTGCGGAATCGGAGGCTCATGGGTGTTGTTGACGGAAGATCGGCCCGGATCGATGGGCTTGATCGTTGAGTTTGCAGTCTCCTCGGGTGGGTCGGTTTGACGCAACAGGGTTTTCGATGGGGCCGCGCGTCGCCTGAGCGACTGGCGCGCCAGAGTGGCTGGCAGGTTTGCTACACTCTGGCGACATGTTCATTCACCGCACGTTCATCACAGGTTGCAGCGACCGGGGAGCTTGGCCCTGGCGCAAGCCATTTCACGTGCACCACTGACCAAGCATGTCCGGGCAGCGCCGGCATGCGCCCGGGGGCCCCATTTGTCGGGGCCCGTTGAGATGATGAATGAACGCGGCACCTTTCCTTAGAACTGCGGTGCCGCCAGAGCTGGAGGCTCATTGCCGTGATCACCGAACTTGAATTCAAGAGCCTTGCCTTGCAGGGCTTCAATCGCATCCCTCTGATTGCAGAGGCGTTTGCTGACCTGGAAACCCCTTTGTCCCTGTACCTGAAGCTGGCCCATGCCCGCGATGGTGGCCGCTACAGCTTTTTGCTGGAGTCGGTGGTAGGGGGGGAGCGTTTTGGCCGCTACAGCTTCATTGGCCTGCCCGCACGCACCCTGTTGCGTGCCAGCGGCTTTGGCGATGAAGCCAAGACCGAAGTGGTTCGCGATGGGGTGGTCATCGAGACCGACCAGGGCAATCCTCTGGATTTCATCGCGGCGTATCAGAAGCGCTTCAAGGTGGCCCTGCGTCCTGGTTTGCCCCGCTTTTGCGGTGGCTTGGCGGGGTATTTTGGCTACGACGCAGTGCGCTACGTCGAGAAAAAGCTTGAGAAGACCTGCCCCCCCGACACCCTGGGCACGCCCGACATCCTGTTGCTGCAATGCGAAGAGTTGGCCGTGATCGACAACCTGTCGGGCAAGCTGTACCTCATTGTCTATGCCGACCCGGCCACCCCCGAGGCCTTTGCCAACGCCAAAAAGCGCCTGCGCGACCTGAAAGATCAACTCAAGTACTCCGTCAGCGCCCCGGTGGTGAAGGCCACCCAGGGCTACCCTGCCGAGCGTGACTTTGCCAAGGCCGACTACCTGGTGGCCGTGGAGAAGGCGAAGGAGCTGATTGCTGCCGGTGATTTCATGCAGGTGCAGGTGGGGCAACGCATCAAGAAGCGCTACACCGAAAGCCCCTTGTCCTTGTACCGGGCCCTGCGTTCGCTCAATCCCTCGCCTTACATGTACTACTACCACTTTGGGGATTTCCATGTGGTGGGGGCGTCGCCTGAGATCCTGGTGCGCCAGGAGCGCGTTGACATCGATGGCCGCGAAGAGCAGAAGATCACCATCCGGCCCCTGGCCGGCACGCGTCCACGGGGTGCCACGCCCGAGAAGGACAAGGCTGCCGAGGTCGAACTCATCAACGATCCCAAGGAGCGTGCGGAGCACGTGATGCTGATCGACCTGGCCCGCAACGACATCGGCCGCATCGCCAAGATCGGTTCGGTCAAGGTGACGGAGGCCTTCGTGGTGGAGCGTTACAGCCACGTGATGCACATCGTGAGCAACGTCGAAGGCACGTTGAACGACGGCATGGGCGCCATCGACGTGTTGAAGGCGACCTTTCCGGCAGGCACTCTCACGGGGGCACCCAAGGTGCACGCGATGGAGCTGATCGATCAGCTTGAGCCCACCAAGCGCGGCTTGTACGGTGGCGCCTGCGGCTACATCAGCTATGCGGGCGACATGGACGTGGCCATCGCCATCCGCACCGGCCTGATCAAGGACCAGACGCTGTATGTGCAGGCCGCCGCTGGCGTGGTGGCCGATTCGGTGCCTGAGATGGAGTGGAGAGAAACAGAACACAAGGCCCGCGCACTGTTGCGAGCGGCCGAACTCGTTGAAGAAGGCCTGGAGTGAACGCCATGACGAACAAGATCAAGCTCCTCATGGTGGACAACTACGATTCGTTCACCTTCAACATCGTCCAGTATTTTGGCGAATTGGGTGCCGAGGTCGAGGTGTTCCGCAACGACGAAATCACCCTTGAGGGCATTGCTGCCCGTGCACCCGATCGCCTGGTGATCTCCCCGGGCCCTTGCTCGCCCGCGGAGGCCGGTATCTCGGTGGCGGCCATCCAGCATTTCGCTGGCAAGCTGCCGATTCTCGGGGTGTGTCTGGGGCATCAGGCCATCGGGGCTGCCTTTGGCGGCCGGATCATCCGGGCACAGCAGCTCATGCATGGCAAGACCAGTGTGATCACCACCACGCAAGAAGGTGTTTTTGCGGGCTTGCCCGAGCAGTTCACGGTGAATCGCTACCACTCGCTGGCGATCGAGCGCAGCACCTGCCCGGCAGACCTCAAGGTGACCGCCTGGACAGATGACGGCGAGATCATGGGCGTGCGTCACCAGTCACTGGACATCGAGGGCGTGCAGTTCCACCCTGAGTCGATTCTGACCGAGCATGGGCACGCCATGCTCAAGAACTTCCTGGTGCGCTCATGAGGTCCGCGGTGCAGGCCCGGCGGCCCGATCGGCTGGTTCCGGCAGGGCTGCCGGTGCGCCATCGCGTTCAAAGTTGAAGCGGGAGCCGTGACCATGCCGGATGCCCATCACCTGCTGTTGTTTGTGCTGGCTGGCTGGTTGCTGAACCTCACGCCAGGGCCCGATGTGTTGTACATCGTCTCCCATGCCCTGCGCTCCGGCGTGCGCGCCGGGGTGGTTGCCGGCTTGGGGATCACCGCGGGTTGTTTCGTTCACATCGCGGCCGCTTCCGTGGGCGTCGGCGCCTTGTTGGCCACGTCGGCCACGGCTTTCACGGTGCTCAAGTGGCTGGGGGCCGGTTATCTGGTTTGGATGGGGCTTCGCATGTTGCTCGCCCGTGCTTCGGGTGCGAGTCTGGTGCCTGACGCCGAGTTGATGCCATCCGGGCCCGCCACTCAGAGCCTGAAGCGTGTCTTCGTGGGGGGCTTCTGGACCAATGTGCTCAACCCCAAGGTGGCGATTTTCTTTCTCGCCTTTGTGCCTCAATTCATCGCGCCGGGGACCGACAACAAGGCGCTGGCGTTTGTGTTGCTCGGGGTGTTGTTCAACCTCAACGCCATTCCGGTCAATTTGGGCTGGGCGCTGGCCGCCGCCTGGATGGCCCGTCGCCTTGGCGCAGTGCAGCGCGGCTTGCATTGGCTGGATCGCGTGGCTGGGGCGATGTTCATCGGCTTCGGCCTCAAGCTGGCTTTTTCGGATCGTCCCGCGCCTTGAGCGCGAAACGTCATGACCTCTCAGGAGATTTCCATGCCTATCACCCCTCAGGAAGCGCTTCAGCGCACCATTGAGCACCGCGAGATTTTTCACGACGAAATGCTCGACCTCATGCGTGCCATCATGCGCGGCGAGTTGTCGTCGGTGATGACGGCGGCCCTCATCACCGGGCTGCGTGTCAAGAAAGAGACCATTGGCGAGATCACTGCGGCCGCACAGGTCATGCGGGAGTTTTCAACCAAGGTGCATGTGGCCGACAAGACGCACCTGGTGGACATCGTCGGGACCGGGGGGGATGGCTCGCACACGTTCAACATCAGCACCTGCTCGATGTTTGTGGCTGCCGCCGCTGGGGCCAAGGTGAGCAAGCACGGCGGGCGCAGTGTGTCGAGCAAATCGGGCAGTGCCGATGTGCTGGAGGCGCTGGGCGTCAATATCAACCTCACGCCCGAGGCGATTGCCCGCTGCATCCAGCAAACCGGCATTGGCTTCATGTTCGCCCCCAACCATCACCCCGCCATGAAGAATGTGGCGGCCGTGCGCAAGGAACTGGGGGTGCGCACCATCTTCAACATCCTCGGGCCGCTGACCAACCCGGCTGAAGCGCCCAATATTCTGATGGGGGTGTTCCATCCTGATCTGGTGGGCATCCAGGTGCGCGCTTTGCAGCGCCTGGGGGCCGAACATGCCGTGGTGGTCTACGGACGCGATGGCATGGACGAGGTCAGCCTGGGGGCTGCCACGTTGGTGGGCGAGCTCAAGGACGGCGAGGTGCGTGAGTACGAGATCCATCCCGAAGACTTCGGCTTGCCCATGGCCAGTAACCGTGCCCTGAAAGTCGACACGCCGGAGCAGTCCCGTGAATTGCTCTTGGCCGTGCTGGACAACAGCCCGGATCCAGCGGTGCGAGCGGCCCGCGATATCGTGTTGCTCAACGCCGGTGTGGCACTGTATGCCGCCAACGTGGTGCCTTCGATGACCGAGGGGGTGCAGCGTGCCCGTGCTGCCGTGGAATCGGGCGCTGCGCGCACCCGGCTGAACGAGCTGGTGGCCACGGCCAAGGCCCTCACGCCTGCACTTTGAGGCCCCTGCCATGAGCCTGTGGCAAGACCCCGGTACTTGGATCGCACTCGGTGTTTCGGCACTTTTTGTAGGTGTCGGTTGGGGCTTGCACCGGGTGTTCCTGAAAATTTTGAAAAACGGCTCTCAGAGCCCGCAAGAACATGAGTGATATTTTGAACAAGATCGTGGCCGTCAAGCGTGAGGAGGTGGCGGCCGGCCTCAAGAAAGTGTCCTTGGCGGCGATGCGCACCGACGCCGAGAGCCGTGTGCTGACGCGGGACTTCATTGGCGCGATGCGCTCCAAGGTGGCTGCCGGTCAGGCTGCGGTGATTGCCGAGATCAAGAAGGCCAGCCCGTCCAAAGGCGTGCTGCGGGCTGACTTCATCCCGGCTGATATTGCGCAGAGCTACGCCGAACATGGCGCGGCCTGTCTGTCGGTGTTGACGGACAAGCAGTTTTTCCAAGGCAGCGTGGACTACCTCAAACAGGCCCGAGCCTCCTGTGCGCTGCCGGTGCTGCGCAAGGATTTCATGATTGATCCCTACCAGGTCTACGAGGCCCGGGTGATGGGTGCCGACTGCATCCTGCTGATTGCCGCCTGTCTGGACGACGCCCAGATGGCCGATCTGGAGGCCGTGGCTCGTAGCCTGGACATGGCGGTGCTGGTCGAAGTGCACGATCGCCCGGAACTGGAGCGAGCCTTGCGCCTCAAAACACCGCTGGTGGGCATCAACAATCGCAACCTTCGTACTTTTGAGGTCAGTCTGGACACCACGCTGGGCATGTTGGCTGACGTGCCGGCAGACCGATTGCTGGTGACGGAGTCGGGCATCCTTGGGCCGGCGGACGTACAGCGCATGCGCGAGGCGCAAGTGCATGCCTTCCTGGTCGGTGAGGCCTTCATGCGTGCCAAGGATCCCGGCGAGGCACTGGCTCATTTGTTTGCCTGACTTGCATTCGGAGGACGGAATGTCGGAATCGATCGATGCAGCCCAACTGCCCGTGCCAGACCAACTGGGCTCGGCCGATCCGGCTGATTGGCCCGTGGCAGGCGGGTGGCAGGCGCTGGTGGATGAGTTTTTTGCGGCGCCATCAGGCGTGCAATTGCTGGACTTTCTTCAGCAGCGGCTGCACGCGGGTGCCACGGTGTTTCCTCCTCAGCCATTGCGGGCACTCCTGCTGACACCGCCCGAGGCGGTGCGTGTCGTCATCTTGGGGCAGGATCCCTACCATGGACGTGGCCAGGCGGAGGGCTTGGCCTTCTCGGTGGCGCCTGGTGTGCCATTGCCGCCGTCGCTGCGCAATATCTTCAAGGAATTGCAGCGTGATCTTGGGACCCCTTTCCCGGCGTTTCCCACGCCGGGTGGCAGTCTGGTTCGTTGGGCGCAGCAAGGGGTGTTGTTGCTCAACACCTGCCTCACGGTGGAGGAAGGGCAGCCCGCCAGCCATGCCGGTCGTGGCTGGGAACTGTTGACCGATGCGGTGATTCGGCATGTGGCCCAGGGTCCCCGCCCCGTGGTCTTCATGCTGTGGGGCGCCCATGCGCAAAGCAAGCGCCCCATGATCGATGCGTCGCGCCATCTGGTTCTTCTGTCCAATCACCCGTCGCCCTTGTCTGCGCTGCGTCCGCCTGCACCTTTCATCGGTTGCGGGCATTTCTCACAGGCCCGGGCCTGGCGCGATCAGCAAACAAGCATGGGCTGATACTCGGCGGCCTGCTGCTCAGGATTTGGGCAGACGCAGCGTTGTGCGCACGCCCACATCCTCGGTGTGGCGCTTCAGCCAGTGCCTTGCCGCGTCTCGCCCCATCTCGAAGAGGTGCTCGATCATGTTGCCGTCAGCGGCCACCTTGCTGGAGGCGGGGAGTTCGTCCAGGGATTGACCACCATCGATGCGATGCAGGCGAATGCGGCGGTAGTCTTCACCTTCCTGCATCCGTCCACGTTCGATCAGGTGGTTGATGAATTCAACGTTTCGCATCTGGTCGAGCAGGCTGGCGTTGAAGGTCAGCTCGTTCACCCGGTCCAGGATGTCCTGTTGTGAGTGCGGCGTTTCGTGGCGCTGCAGTGGATTGATCTGCACGACCAGAATGTCTTGGGCATCGCACTGCTTGATCAGCGGAACCAGGGGTGGATTGCTGGAGTAGCCACCATCCCAGAACGGCTCACCATCGATCTCGACCGTCCTAAACACCATGGGCAGGCAAGTTGATGCCATGACGGCTTGCAAATCGAGTTGCCGGCCAGAAAAAACCTTGGCCAGCCCCGTGCGCACGTGGGTGGCCGAGACAAACACGCGCGGAGAATGCAGCCGTGCCATCCCTTCGAAGTCGATGTGGGCCGCCAGCAGCTTGCGCAACGGATTGATATCCATCGGATTCATCTGCGACGGCGACATCCAGGGGGCCATGGCGCTTTGCAGCATGTGTCCACCCATGCCCGTGTTGAGCATCATGTGCATCACGCTCTGTGTCAGGGCTCCGACGCTGCCCAGCGATACCACGCCTTCCCAAATCAGCCGCAATGTCTTTCGGGCAGAGGTTCTGATCGCCGCGCGCTCTCCGTTGCCGGGGGCGTGACCCAGGTAGCCCTGGGCCAGCGCCACCGCATTGATGGCACCGGCGCTCGCGCCGCTGATGCCATCGAAATCGAAGTGCTCATCTTCAAGAAGGGCATCAAGGACACCCCAGGTGAAGGCGCCATGTGCCCCTCCGCCCTGGAGGGCAAGACTCAGACGTTTGGGCGACTCCGTGGGAGTGGGGAAGGTGTACATTCAGCCATCCTGACATGATTTGTGCGGTGCAGCATAAAAAGTTGAGGGCAATTGAAGAAATTTGTCCAAAAAGCCCAAAACGGGTCAAAAAATAACTCATAATCGTGGTCTCGCAGGTTCTTAGGGACATGCGGCTCGAACAAGAAAGTAAAACGGCCTAAAAAACTGTGTTATAGTTCGAGATTCGCTGGAGGGGTGCCCGAGTGGCTAAAGGGGGCAGACTGTAAATCTGTTGGCTTACGCCTACGCTGGTTCGAATCCAGCCTCCTCCACCAGCGAGTGAATTGATGTGAGTGGCGATCAAAAGCGCCGGTAGTGTCGGGAGTGATCCTGTCATTGTTTGGCGGGAGTAGTTCAATGGTAGAACCCTAGCCTTCCAAGCTAATGACGCGGGTTCGATTCCCGTCTCCCGCTCCAGCATCGGTTTGCTTGAGTAGTTTTTTTGAAGTGCCTGGTGGCCTTCAGATGCCCATGTGGCTCAGTGGTAGAGCACTCCCTTGGTAAGGGAGAGGTCGCGGGTCCGATTCCCGCCATGGGCACCACGTTCTTCGGCGCCCCCTGTCAGGGGGCGCTTTGACCCTTGTTGTGTTGATTTAGGTATTTTTTTTCGGAGTCGAAAAAATGGCAAAAGGCAAGTTTGAACGTACCAAGCCGCACGTGAACGTCGGCACCATCGGTCACGTTGACCACGGCAAGACCACCCTGACGGCTGCGATCGCAACCGTTCTGGCAGCCAAGTTCGGCGGCGAAGCCAAGGCTTACGACCAGATCGAC